>JANOXJ010000173.1:0-57342 GCA_031418455.1 Flavobacteriales bacterium
TCAGGCACTTATCCTGTGGGAACTACCACAGTTACTTATACCGTAACTGATGCCAATAACAACTCTGCCACTTGCTCTATAACAGTGACTGTGGTGGACAACCAAAACCCAACCATTACTTGCCCTGCAAACATCACCATTGGTGCTGATGCAGGTGTGTGCACTGCTAATATTACTGTGCCTGCTCCTGTTGCTGCTGACAACTGTACGGTGGCTTCTATAGTTAACTCATTCAATGGAACAAACAATGCAAGTGGTGTGTACCCTAGTGGCACTACAAATGTGCTTTGGACTGTAACCGATGGTGTAGGAAATACTGCTACTTGCACTATGACTGTTACTGTGAATGATGATGAAAACCCTGTTATCACTGCTTGTGCTGCCAACGTAAGCATTAATGCAGATGCGGGCTCTTGCTCTGCCATTGTTACCAATGCTGCACTTGGAACACCAACAGCTAATGACAATTGCTTGATAGCTTCAATAACAAATAATCATTCTTCTACAACATATCCTGTTGGAACAACTACAATAGTTTGGACAGTGACAGATGCTAGTGGTAACACTGCCACATGCTATCAAACAGTTACCGTTATTGACAATACAGCTCCTGTTATTACTTGTCCAGCACAGCAAATACTTGACCTTGGTGCAGCATGCTCAGCATCGTTACCTAATTATACTCCGCTTGCCACAGTGAATGATAACTGCACACCAAGTGCTTCTATAATAGTTACACAATCACCTGCCGCAGGCACTGTAGTTAGTGGCACAGGTGTTACTATAATTACTTTAACTGCTACTGATGCCTCAGGCAATGATGATAGCTGCACTTTCAATGTAAATCTTGCTGATGTTACATCACCATTTATTATTTGCGGTGACGAAATTACTGCCTATGCCTTGGCCAACCAGGATTCTGCTTATGTAGATATAATAACACCAGATGTGAATGACAACTGTACCATTGCTACCATTATAAATAATGTAACCGGAACCAATGATGCTTCAGCAAATTACCCAATAGGCACTACAATAATTGAATGGATAGCTACAGACCTTGCAAATAATGCAGACACATGCTACCAAACTATTATTGTTTTAGATGCCACACCACCAGCCATTGAATGCTCTAATGTAACTTTAAACAGCGACAGCCCCATTTGCGGAACACTAGTTAACTTAGGACAGCCTATTGTGCAAAGCAACACTGCTGTTACCTATTGGAATGACTACACCAATAGTGCGCAAGCTCCAAACGAAATATTTAATGTGGGCACTACCTATATTAATTGGACGGTTACTGACATATATGGTAACACAGCTTCTTGCACGGATTCAATAACTGTGATAGACAATGTTGATCCAGTTATATACTGCCAGGATACTTTATTCGTAAGCAGCCAAGCCGGGTTATGCGGTGCATTTATTCAAGTAGCCATTCCAGATGTTTTTGAAAACTGCTCAAACTCAAGTTTAATTAATACCCAAACAGGTGGTACGGATGCTTCAGGAGTTTATCCAATAGGAACTACCATTATAACATGGATTGCATCAGATGCATCGTTCAACTTCGGATTCTGCGAGCAAGCAATAATTGTAGAAGATGCGATAACAACAACACTAAATTGCCTGGGTGACCAACAAGAAGCTCTGGATGCGAATGGTGAATTTGTGCTACCTAACTATTCTGACAGCATAACATATACTGCAGACTGTCCGCTTACATTTACTCAATCACCTTCTGCAGGTAGTGTAATCACTACTGACACTCTTATAACTATTTATGCTGCTGAGTATGGCATTGTAACAGATACGTGTTCATTCATGCTATTATTAAATGACATCATAAGTCCGGTAATAATTTGCCCTAACGACACCACGATAGCAAGTGATATTAACAGTTGCGATGCTACCATTAACAACCTTGGAACACCTGTATATTCTGACAATAGCGGATTCGCTACAATAACAAATAATTACACGGGAACTACATTCCCAATTGGTACAACTTTGGTAACATGGACAGCTACTGATGCTAATGGTAACACATCATCATGTGTTCAAAACATAAATGTGGTAGATTCTCAGTTGCCACAAATAATTTGTCCTTCAGATACTATTCTTGGAACTAATGTAGCTTGTTCTGCATGGATTGATTTTGAATTGCCAATTGTTTCAGACAATTGCTCGATAAATACTTTCTATCATGATTACCAAGCAGCGCCATCGAGCTCAAGCTCAAGTGCGCTTTACGATTTGGGAATAACAAATATTACATGGACAGTAATAGACAATGCCAACAATACAAATACTTGTATTCAGCAAGTAACTGTGCAAGATGTTACAGCACCTACTTTTAATTGTTATAATGACACTATTATTTATCTTTCCAGTGGCATCACTTCTGCACAGGTAAACTTCCCAACTCTATTCCCTAATGACAATTGTTCAGTTGATATATTCACAAATGACTATAACAACTCATTCAACCCTAGCGGAGTATATAATTTAGGAAATACTATTGTTAACTGGACAATAACTGATGACTCAGGTAACACATATAATTGTGAGCATAATGTATTGTTAGTAGATGCCACACCACCAACTATTGAATGTTCTAATGTAACTTTATACAGCGACAGCACCAATTGTGGAACCCTTGTTAATTTAGGACAGCCTATTGTACAAAGTAACACTGCTGTTACCTATTGGAACGACTACACTAATTCATCGCAAGCTCCAAACGAGATATTTAATGTAGGCACTACCTATATTAATTGGACGGTTACTGATATATATGGAGGCACAGCATCTTGTGCGGATACAATAACTGTGATAGACAATATAAATCCAGTCATATATTGCCAGGATACTTTAATCGCAAGCAGCCAAGCCGGGTTATGTGGTGCCTATATTCAAGTAGCCATTCCAGATGTTTTTGAAAATTGCTCAAACTCAAGTTTAATTAATACCTTCACAAGCGGAACAGTTGCTTCAGGAATTTATCCTTTAGGTATCACCACTATATCTTGGATTGCATCGGATGCATCGTTCAACTTTGGATTCTGCGAGCAGGTAATAATTGTGGAAGATGCGATAATCACATCGCTAAATTGTATGGGTGACCAGCAAGAGGCTCTGGATGCGAATGGCGAATTTGTGCTACCTAACTATTCTGATAGCATTACATATACTGCAGACTGTCCGCTTACATTAACTCAATCGCCTTCTGCAGGAAGTGTAATAACTACTGACACTCTTATCACTATTTATGCTGCTGAGTATGGCATTGTAACAGACTCTTGCACGTTTATATTAACTGTTGCAGATACAGACGCTCCGCAGTTTGCTTGTCCTATTGATACCATTACATATTACACCAATGAAAACTGTGAATTCGTAATTGGCAATCAAACGAGCCTTATAGACTCTGCCACAATAGTAGAAAATGCAGAATATACCATTCACCAATTGCCAAATGCAGATTCAATAACAACTAATATTTCTGAAGTATTGTTCTGGATAGAAGATGAATTTGGAAATGTTAGTGACACGTGCCACATACCTGTATTGGTTATAGATACCATAGCACCGGTTGTTGTTTCAAGTCCTACTGAATACCAAGTTTATTTAAATGAAAACTGCCAATATTTGGCACCTGATTTTTCTACCATTATTTCAACTATTGACAATTGTGGTAATGTTTATTCTATAGGTCAAACTCCTGCAACCAATTCAATAATCTCAGAGGTTGGTTCTACAAATGCCAGCTACACTGTAGAAGATGAAAGTGGCAACATTACAACCATAAATTTCATACTATCTGTTGCAGACACTACTGCTCCTGTTATCATATTCAGTAATGAAATTCAGTTGGAAGTAAACAACAATTGTGTAGCGTTTATTCCAGATTATTCGGCAGCAGCAAACTATAATGATTGCAGCACTGCTACGGTTACTCAATCATCCAGCATTGGTGCTTTGAGCCAGGGAGAATCTACCATTATCACGCTTACCGCAACAGATATATATGGTAACACCAGCACCCAAGAAGTGCTTGTAACCGCCATAGATGCCACTGCACCAACCATTATGCAATTGCCTGATACTACAATTACATTATCATTTGGTGTATGCGATGTGGCGTATGAAATAAATAATGCAGGAGCAGCTGACAACTGCGACAACTCGCCTACCATAGAAATAGTAGACAACCCAGCAACATACTCGCCAGGTATATACACTATAGAATATTATGCAGTAGATGACAGCGGCAATTCAAGCGACACATTGAGTTTCACTTTAGAAATAATAGACAACAATGCACCAGTATTTATACCGCTTGATAATAACTATTACACTACATGCGATATCAATTTCGACTATCCTGACATGTATGCAGTAATTTGCGGTGGTGAGGTGATAATGGCTACCGATATTAGTGCACCCTTGACACTAGGAAATAATACCATACAGTATTTGGCTACAGCTCCAAACGGCATATCGGCCATATACACCTACACAGTAAATGTGATAGAGTTGCCAACTGTGTACTGGGTAGTACCTGCAACCATTTGTTACAATGCTGAGCCAATAAATCTGGATGCTACAACTACATCTGAATATACTATAAGCGTTGAAATCAATGGTACAAACACAGTGCTTGCAGGTAATACCTTAAATCCATTGGATTACGCTGTTGGTAGCTACACCCTAATATTGGATGTAATATCAGACACGTGCTCTGCGGATATTACCAACACCATAAATATTATTTCAGGTCCACAATTTGTGATAGCCGAAGATTCTATAGCAACTTGTACTAATGAAGCAAGCACACTCTATAATGCTGCCAACTCAGATGTAACCTGGAATACTCCTGCTGAAGTAGTGGCTACTTACACCAACAATGAGGTGACATTTAGCTCCAACATATATGGCAGTTATTTAATAACGGCTATAGCAGATGACAACGGCTGTACCAGCACCGACAGTATTTACGTTACATTCTGGGAACAGCCTCAAGTGCCTTATGCAGGTCCTGATGAGGAGCTCCATTTAGTAGGAGAATTTATTACCCAAGGCGAATACTCAGGTGTAGGCACATACACCTGGAACACTATATCAGGCAATGGAAATATTGCTGACGAAAATGAATTAATAACTGTAGTAACCGAACTTGAAACAGGTAACAATATTTTCACTTTAGTAGTATCAAATGGAATATGCACAGCGGCTGATACAGTAATAATAAACTTAAATGGTTTGGTTATTCCAACCGGTTTCTCGCCTAACAATGATGGAGTGAATGACAACTTCGAAATTGCCGGAATTGACATGACTGAAAAAGCCCTTCTTGAGGTATATAACCGTTGGGGGCAATTAATTTATAAATCAACCAAATACACCAACGATTGGAATGCTCGCAATATGCAAAATGAATTGTTGCCTGATGATACTTACTTCTATGAGCTAACAATTGATGAGAATAAGTATCAGGGATTTGTGATAATAAAGAGATAAATATGAATAAATATATTCTATTAGCGCTTATAACATTGCTCTTGTCAAACAAGGGCTTTGCACAATTTTTTCCGCAACAAAGTCTTTACGCTTTCAATTCTTTGCCAATAAATGGCGCTGCTGCCGGTAAAGATGATGCCCTTAGTTTTACCTTAAGCAACCGCACTATGTGGCGAGGTGTGGCAGGTGCCCCAAAAACACAATATGTAAACATTCATATGCCACTTAAGAATGAAAGCTTTGCAGTGGGACTTCAGGTAATGAATGACAAAATTGGGGTGACACACAGAACAGGTGTATTTGGCACAGGGGTATATAGACTGTCATTAAACAATAAAGGGAAACTGGCATTTGGACTTACAGCTGGTATGATAAGCAACGTGAACCTTTGGAGTGATGTTGTAACCACAACCAACGGTGACCAATCTTTTGAATCAGGTAATATTGCTTATTGGCTTCCAAATTTCGGTGCCAGTATCTATTATCACGACAAACTAACGTTTGTCGGACTATCCATACCTGAACTTTTAACTGAAACATATGCGGGTGGTGGCGAGTATAAGGTGGATCATGAAATGAGTAATTACTCCATACACTTAATGGGAGGAAGAACTTTTAACATTAACAAAGAAGTATATGTGAGACCCACTGCTTTACTTAAATATCATGCTCGTAGCGGCCCGCAGGCTGACTTAACGGCTATGGCAGGCCATAATAAATTTGGAGAAATCGGAATTACGTTTCGTCCGAAGCAAGCCATGGTGCTGTTGATGCAGGCCAGAGTGAACGAGCAATTAAAAATAGCCTATGGCTATGATTTGGTATTTGGCACTTTAAGTAAATATGAGCGGGGCACACATGAAATTGCATTAACATACACACTACTATATAGAAGCAATGCGCCCAATACGCATTTCTACTAATTAGAAATGAGATTTGTCCACCTTATATCACTGCTTTTCATTGCGGCATGCAACAGCCATAGTACTGCCCAAACTTTTGAACTCACTCCGTTAAAATGCAATTCTAAATACAACGATTTTGCAGCCATCACTTATTCTGATGGAATTATTTTCTGTAGCGACCGACCTAATAATATTGCCATACAATATTTAGATGCTGAAAATAATACACCCACTAAACTTTACATTGCTGACAACCCTAATAAAGGCAGTGCCAGACTCTTTACAGCCTCCATTACCACAAAAATGAACGAAGGTCCTGGATGCTTTAATGCAAATCTTGATCAATTTTACTACACTGGTACCATATGCTCTCCGGAGGACAAAAGAGTTCGTCACCTTGGCATTTTCATTTCTGAGCTTAACGGCAATGAGTGGACATCGCCCAAGAGTTTTGAATACAACTCGCCAGATAGTGCTTATAGCATAGCGCATCCTACTCTGAGTCATGATGGCAAAACACTTTATTTCACATCAGATATGGATGGTGGCTTTGGGAGCAAAGATTTATATAAATGCGAACTAACCTCCAGTGGTTGGGGTAAGCCCGAAAACCTAGGCGCTGCAATCAATACAAAACATGCCGAAATTTTTCCGTTTATAACTCAAGATGGCAAGCAAATGTATTTTGCCTCTGCGCGCGATAGCGGCACTGGCTTAGATATATACAAATCTGAATGGATTAATGGTAAATGGCAAGCACCGGTTAAACTAGAGGAGCCCATAAATAGTGATCGCGATGACTTTGCTTTTGTAATAAATCCTGATGCTACCACAGGCTATATTACATCTAATAGAAACGGAAAGAATGACGAACTTTATTCATTCAATCTTAACTATCCGCTTTTTGAGGGCTGCCCCCCAGCTGAGTTACCTACGTTTTGCTACTTGTTTGAAGAATTAAATATAGTGCCTAACGACTCTATGCCTATGACATTCGAGTGGGAATTTGGCGATGGCACCACTGGTGGAGGTCTTACTGCAGAACACTGTTACGAAGCTTTTGGCGAATATCATATAGGATTAAATGTTTATGATTCCAGAACAAAAGCCAAATTCGCCCGTGTATCCGAGGTAGATATTTCAATAGAAAAATCTCCATTTCCTTTTATAACTTCTGCAGATACCTCTATGGTAGCGCAAGCCATAAAATTCACTCCTGAAGGAACAGATATTGAAAATTTCAACATAGAAAACTACTACTGGGATTTTGGTGATGGCTCGCGCGATATAGGACATGATGTAGCTCATACATACCAAGAGCCCGGTATTTATACTGTGCAAATAGGATTAATAGGAAAACTAGCCGATAGTGGAGTGGAAGAAAAACGATGCGCCACTAAAAAAATAACTGTAGGCACAGCTTCACAAATTGCGGCACTTTCCAATAGCACTGAGGACGATGAACCCCAAGAATCTGTGCTTCATAATGATATGATTTTTAATGATAATGACTCCATTCAAAAATTAACCTACGCCCCTGACTCATCTATATATTATGTTCAATTCAAAGAAAGTGCTGTGCCTATTCCATTAGAAGACGAATATTTTGATAATGTGATATATGAAATAACAGAAAGGTATGAAGCTAAAGACACTCTCTACAAATATTCCGTGGGCAATACAAACAATGTTGGTGAATTGCTCAAAATGCAAAAAGACCTTAAAGAAAATGGTTATGAAGCTGCGTTAATACGCCAGGAAAAAACAGAAGAGTTTAATAACACCACCACCCGCAAATGGTGGTTTATGCCAGACTCTATAAATTCTGCCGTAAACAATCATATAAATAAGTTTAGCGATATAAGATTTAATCTGAACGCATATCAGATACAGCCAGAATCATTTGACAAACTATCTTACGTAGCCCAAATACTGCTTCAAGAACCTAGCTTTACCTTACGCATTATGGCCCATACTGATAGTGTAGGCACGGCCGAAAACAACTTAAAACTCTCTCAATCCAGGGCGCAGGCCGTTGTTGATTTTCTTGCAAACAAAGGCATAAGTAAAGACCGACTAATAGCTGAAGGATATGGTGAAAATGTTCCGATAGCGAGCAATGCAGATGAATTGGGCCGCTCCAAAAACCGTAGGGTATCGTTTGAAGTAATAAACAACTTAGGCCCTCTGGACAAGCCTAAACGCTCTAAATAGTATAATTTATTTGGGTTAAAGAAACCTCTTGCAGCGTTATGCGTTGAAGGACTATGTAATTCCATTTTTTTTCAATTAACCCTATGAATGTTAAGCCACCCTATGAACTCTCAAATTAGATTTATTTCTTTCTTAAAAATCTTATAGTGTTTTAGTGTGTTTGGCACAATATTCATACTGCAATGGTTATTGATTTACACTATGCTTTACTTAAAAAAAAGCGGAGCTTAGTGCAAATGGTTAACTGAAAAAAAAACTAAAACAACTAACACTTGCGAAACTTCATTGCTTGCAATGAATAGCTCGCTCAAACTGACATGACTAAAGTATTCATTCATCACAAGGCTCTATCCTTTGCAAAACAAATTGCATTGGCTACCATCTTAATTGTTTGCAACAATAGAGGCATAGCACAACCAGTGCCGGCATCAGACGAGAACATTCCGTTCCTGGTAACGTTTGGCAAAGAATCTGCAACAAAATGGGGCGATGATGATTTCTGTCAGGTATTTTTTTTTAAGATAAAAAAAGACTACAACCAGCCAATATATCTGCGTGTATTTGATCCTGACTGTGGCGGCCAACATGACGAAATGAACACCGACTTTAACACTATGATGAAATACAGTGTGTATGGCGGTACAGGCTGCATTACCAATCCAGAGGCCATAGGCACAGACCCAAAAGGTGGATATGACAGTGGTAACATGTTAGCCACTAAAACATTTGGTAGCAAACCTGAGTATGATAATGGATGGTACACCTTTGGGCCTTTTAATCCAAGTGAAGGTGAATTCTCAGCCAAATATGGTGGCTATATTTTTAAAGTAATATGCCAAGGCATAAAAGGCGATGATGGCAACTTATATAGATATTACATGAGCAGCAATGCAGAAAAAAACGTATCTATAGAGGGTGGCAACGCTTTTACTTTCGAATACACTTTTCGCTTGCACAAAGAATCCTATCAAACCTCACACATATATCCTTACATAGATGACAAGGTAATTTCAGTAGAACAAAGAAACTTTGACTGGGATAGTGATGGTTATATAAAAATATGCTCCATAGCCACCCTGGGCGATGATGTAGCCCTCAGTGGTGACAATAACTGGAGCACAAGTGTGTATAAAATAAAAGAAAAAGAGAGAGGCAAGTCGCTTGACATTCAGTTTACGAAAGATGCTACTCAGAAAGTAAACAACAATAACGTTGTATTTTCTATCAGAAATCAATATGGAGAACTATTACCATTCTTTGTAGTGCCTATAGGTGGTGTACCTAAATACGAAGGCAATGCCAAAGTAACTAAAGTTATTCCTAAGAAGTAATATCACTTTATGAAAATCACCCTATCTTATCTGTTTATTCTAATGAGCATGCTTTGTCATGCTCAATCTTTTAAATTCAATCAATTCAATGAGCAAGATGGGTTAAATAATAAATTCGTATACTCTATTGATCAAAACAAAGAGGGCCTATTGGTCATTGGCACCGGTGAAGGACTGTATGAATACGATGGCCAAAAATTCAAGCAAATAACTACCGAGAATGGTTTAGCCAATAATTTTATTACATGCACACTTAATGATGCTGATGGCACTATTTGGTACGGACATTCAAATGGATTCATTACCAAATGTGAGAACAATAAATTTACCACTGTAGATTTATCGGCACTCACTGTATCGCGCATAAATCAAATATACCAGGCGCCAGATAAAAGTATTTGGGTAGTTACTCAAAATGATGGTCTGTTAAAGTTAGAAGCTAACACCAACTGGAAAAAATACGATAAAGGAATAGAAGACCTAACCCTATACTCATTAGGCTTGGACAATTACAACACGCTTTGGATAGGTACTGATATGGGCTTGATTAAAGCGGTTATAACAAACGAGGGTGAAGTAAAATATGATTTTGTAGAAGAAATAATGGAGTCCAAAGTTTCTTGCATATTAGTAGAAAAAAATCACCTCACGGTGGGTACAGAGGACATAGGACTTTTTAATATTGATTTATCTGACAGTGATTTTATAGTAAGCGAAATAATTTATGATACCCTCAATTTTAGATCACACAAGATAAATCATCTTTTCCAAGACAACTACAACAATCTTTGGATTAGTTCCAATAACAAAGGCCTTATTCAATTATCTGACCTTGCCAACGGCAAGTATCATGAATTGATTGACTACTCTGCTTCTAACAACAAAAAAGCAATGAGTGTAAATCTTTGTTTTATAGACAAAGAGGACAATATTTGGCTAGGAACTATAGGTGAAGGCATGCTTAAGCTAGAAGACAGCTTTCTTGCTCTTTATAACCAAATGGGTAGCGAATTAGACAAAACAGTATATAGTGTGTACGAACAATATGATACTATATGGTATGGCACACTGGGTGAAATAACTAAATCGCTTGATAAGCCAGACAACATTATTCTAAAATACGATTCGAAAAATGGATTGCCTGCAAGCAACATTGTTTGCATATATAAAGATGATGCAGAAAATATTTGGGCAGGTACTGATGATTTAGGAGTGTACAAATTAGCTAAAGGAAAGAAAAAATTTGAAAAAGTAAAATTAGGAGAAGACAACCTTACCAACTATATAAATGATATAATAGGTGTGGGCAACACTACTTACATTGCTACAGACTTTGGAGTTTATGTTTGTCAAGATGGCATTCCAACATCGCAATATTCTGTTCAAAATGGCCTAAGTCATAACGTAGTGAAGGACCTTTATAAAGACTCCAAAAGCCGAGTTTGGATAGGCACACATGATAGCCAAATAGCCTTTGTAAAAGATGGTATAATAGAAACGGTAGTAACACCCTATACTGGTGCAGTTAGCGAAACTCTTTGCATTACTGAAGACAATGAAGGAAATATTTGGATAGGAACAGAAGGAACAGGCGTTATAAAAATTTCAGAAACCGTTCCGTTGCTATATGATAAGCGCTCGGGCTTGCACTCAGATTATTGCTATAGCATAGTTTGCGATAATAGAAATAACATATGGGTAGGCCACATAGGAGCATTGAGCAGAATAAATCTTATGTCCAATAAAATTGATATTATAGATCCGAGTCAGGGTTTCGAATACACTTTCATAGGCAATGCTGTTCTAAAATTTCCGAATGGCAATTTAATTTTTGGTACCGACAAAGGTTTGCTGAGATATGAACCTGATAAGGATAAAATAAACGAAATAGAACCTGTAATAGACATTAAAGAAGTTTTAATTGGTGATAGCACATTTGCATTTGGCTCTATTATAAACCTTGGTTATGGCGAGTACAAACTCAACATTGCATATCAGGCTGTATCGCTCAAAAATGCTGAAGGTGTATATTACCAATATATGCTGGAGGGATATGACAGCGAATGGTCAGACTTTACTTATGAAAGCAACATCGCCTATAACAAAATAGGTCCGGGCAATTACACATTTAAAGTAAGAGCCTACAATTCCTATGAATTTGGAGGCACTAATGTTGCTTCCTTCTCACTTTTTGTAGACAAGCCATTTTGGCAAAAATGGTGGTTCATTATCTCAAGTGTAGCTGTTCTCATTTTTGGCATTCGCTTTTTCATTAAAAGGCGCGAAAAAAAGTTGATAGCAGACCAAATAGAATTAAAGAAAGCTCTTGACGAGGCTACATCGGAAATTACAGAGCAAAAAGATGAGCTTGAACTAAAAAACAAAGACATTACTGATTCCATTCTTTATGCAAAAAATATTCAGAAGGCTATGCTTCCTCCGCACGAAAGCCTTAAAAATTATTTTGCAGATGCATTTGTGTATTACAAACCCCGAGATATAGTTAGTGGTGATTTTTATTGGATTGAAAAACTAGAAAATGAAATAGTGGTAGTGTGCGCTGACTGCACCGGCCATGGCGTACCGGGAGCGTTCATGTCGCTCATTGGCACGTCTACTATCAAAGATGTAACCCGCTCGCCAGAAATAACTACAGCTAGCAAAATGCTGGATAAGCTGGACAATGAACTGAGAGTATTATTAAATAAGCAAGGCGCAGACACAGAGGTAGAAGATGGTATGGATGTAAGCCTTTTTTATTACAACTCTGTAACTAACCGCATAATGGTGTCGAGCGCCAACAGACCTGTGCTGCTGCGCATAAATGGCGAATGGACTGAACTAAAAGGCGACCGTCAATCTGTAGGAGGCAGCAATGCTTCTTATAAGAAAAATTTTACTCAAGACGATTTCACTGTTGGCAATGGAGATTTAATCTACATGTTCTCTGATGGTATAACAGATCAGTTTGGAGGACCCGATGGCAAAAAATTTAAGCGAAGTGGTGTTGTGAGTTTGCTGCAACAAATCGCAGATTTACCTATGCACGAGCAAAGAAGTATTGTACGCGAAGAGTTTTACAAATGGAAAGGCCATCACGAACAGATAGACGATATAATAGTAATGGGTATTAGATTTTAATTTTAATAAAACATAATACTACACTCAATTATTATAAGCTCATTATTGTTCGGAAGCGAGCACCTTGCCTCCTGCTCACCTCTACTTGTGTGCCGTCTTTTAGGGTTAATCTTAGTCCACCGTTAAACCAGTTTTCCACGCTTTGCACCCAACGTAAGTTCACTATAAATTTTCTGTTGGTTCTAAAAAAAGTATGATCAAGTCGCTCTTCCAAATTGTTGAGCGATTTTAAAATGAGAGGCTTATAATTATTAAAGTAAACACGCACATAGTTTCCTTCTGACTCAAATAATTTTATCTCCTTCAATGCTACAAACCAGCATCGCTCGCCATCTTTCAAAAATAT
The DNA here is from genome assembly GCA_031418455.1 of Flavobacteriales bacterium. Lineage (GTDB taxonomy): Bacteria > Bacteroidota > Bacteroidia > Flavobacteriales_D > Sanyastnellaceae > JANNVZ01. The sequence goes on from JANOXJ010000173.1 coordinate 13,464, forward strand.
TTGATCGTCTTGGCCTAGCTTACCTTCATACACTTCTTGTTCACCTATAGCATCTTCGTCATCTTCTTGCAACACCTTGTTTATGGCCTCTGCCAAGCGTTCTTCTTCAACGGGTTTTAGCAAGTAGTCCAGTGCATTCACCTGAAATGCTCTTATAGCATATTCATCATATGCGGTCACAAAAATTACTTTAGGCACTGTTTCCAATTCCTCCAGAAGTTCAAATCCATTTTTTCCTGGCATTTGAATATCAAGAAAAATTAAATCCGGTTTATGCTCTTTTATAGCAATAACCGCTTCCTCTGCATTACTGCATTCACCCACTATTTCCACTTCGTCAAAATCTTTTAAAAGACGTATTAATTCCTTTCGGGCTAATCGCTCATCATCTATTACTAATGCTCTCATGGGATTCTCTTTAATTATTAATATTTTCTAAATGAAATTTTGCGGGGATTACTATTCTCACAATTACTTCGTCTTTTCCAGAATCTATTTTAAATGATGCTTCCTTATCATATAACAATTCCAATCTGGTGCGTGTATTGGCTATACCTATACCATCCGAAAGCGAGGATTCCACCAGCTCGCCAGAATTAACCACTTCTATATTCAGCTTATCATCTCGCTTCCATATATGCACTTTTACAAAACCACCTTCCAATCTTTTTGATATGCCATGTTTAATTCCATTTTCTACTATGGTTTGTATCATAAATGGTGGCACCTCACAGGTCAATGTTTCTGCATCAATCTGCAACACTATTTGCAGTCGCTCTTCAAACCTTATTTTTTCTAACGACAAATACTTTTCTACTAAATCCATCTCTTCTTTGAGAGGTATAGTTTGCCGCTTGCCGTGTGTAAGATTATTGCGCAACAATCCGCTTAGCATAGTTATAGCTACCTTGGCCTTTGATGGGTCTTCATCTATAAGCGCACGTATGCTATTCATACTATTAAACATAAAATGCGGGTTCATCTGAGATTTAAAACTGTTTAGTTCTATTTCTGTTTTCGCAGCCCTCAATTCAAGGTATTTAATTTCCTCGCGCTTCCAGTTTTCAAATGTGTTTACAGCAAAGTAGATAATGCTCCACAACAAAAACAATACAGAAAAATTAAATGTATTTTGCCAAAACACCCTTCCTCCAAAACTTTCCACAAGCGGCACTCTATTATTTATAATATCATTTATGGCTGTATTGGCAGAGGTAAAAACTAAACTCAGCAACAGGGAGGAAGGAATAACGAGTAAAATAACTGTAAGGATATTCTTTTTCTTCCAGCCCAATGTGTGCACGATAGATCTGAAAATATGAGTAATGAGTATGCCTAGTAAAAAAATACAAAGTGACACCACATACAAACCTTGCACTTCTTGCGACTGCATTTTGGCCACCAGTATGTTGCCAAAGACGAACAGTCCCCACCCACCAAATTGAGCCAGCCAGTACATCTGAGTGCGGTTGTTCATTTTCATAAGTTTCAAAAGTATTGGTAGTGCCGTGGTATATAAGTGCTGCACTACACCATTGGCACTAGCGCAAGTTAGGCGGCAACATACACACACTAGCTGCACCCAGCCATTTGACTAGGGGGTTAGTTAGTCATCAAATATGGTTTAATATTGCGTAAGATGAATTATTTGGCCCATTTCTATTTGGCTTTTGACGATAGTGAACTTTTGCTTGGGCAATTGCTGGGCGATGATGTAAAAGGCAAAAAGTATGAGGACTATCCGCAGAGAATTATGCAAGGCATTCTATTGCACAGATTTATAGATTCTACCACCGACCAACACCCTATTTGCAGCCAGCTAAGAGCCATATTAAGGCCCCAACTTGGGCTACTCTCAGGAGTGGCTATTGATGTCTATTTTGACCACATACTGGCTAAAAACTGGAATAAATACTCCCCCGTGCCTTTGGAAGACTTTGCTTCCCAAGCCTATCAGATTTTTACAAAAAACATCCATTTACTAACACCCAAATCCAATTTCATAAGTTCAAAAATGGCCGAATACAACTGGCTTATGAAATACGAAAATATAGAAGACACCGCCTCTATACTGCAACAAATGGCTAAAAGACTACCTTATGGCCATCTGCTGGAACCGGCTCCAAAACTTCTTTATCAACATTTTGACACAATTGAAATGTCATTTGAGGCATTCTTCCCACAATTAATTGATCAGAGTAAAGCAAAATTAGATACTTTTGCACTCAAGCTACATAATTTAGGAACATCCTGATATTTTTACGCTAGCTTTAGTTTAAACTAATTTTACTTCCCCGACCTGTATGAGGCCGTTTGTTATTTGTTTATTCTTACTAAGTTCTATATTCTGCACCGCAGGCACAATTGTGCTTGAAGGTAGGTATCAGTTACGCAACATTTATGTTATCAACTCAGCTTCGCCTGATGGGGTAGGATACTGCGTATATGAAGTTACCATGAATGGTCTGGTGACTACAGACGAAATTAACTCTCAAGCATTTGAGGTAGACCTTTCTATATACAATCTTAAGCTAGGCGACCCTGTTACTGTAAACATTAGACACAAAGACGGCTGCACACCAAAAATTCTTAATCCTGGTGCTCTAGAGCCCGCTCCTTCCTTTGAATGCTCCAAAATAGAATGTTCCAAAGAAGGCTTACTTACCTGGGAAACTACTGCAGAGCAAGGCAAACTACCTTTTATAATCCAACAATTTAAGTGGAATAAATGGGTGAATGTGGGCGAAGTAATGGGCACCGGAACGGCTGTAAGAAATAATTATAAATTTCAGGTGCAGCTATCTAGCGGCAAAAACAAATTTAGAGTGGCTCAAAAAAGCTACGAGGGTGAATTAAGAAAAAGCCCAAACTGCGAGGTAATAAGCACAGTGTCTGAGGTTACCTTTAAATATGATAAGAAGACCAAAATGGTAACCTTTAGTGCCGAAACATCCTTTGAAATGTACAACGTGTTTGGGCAAATAGTAAAAAGAGGATATGGCCTTACCGTGGACTGTACTACTTTGCTAAAAGGAGAATATTACCTTAGTTACGATAGCAAAACAGAAAAATTTTTACGTAAATAACGTTTTTCAAACCAAAACCAATATACCGCTTACCGAGAGACCCCACCCGAAAAGGTGGGGTTTTTTGTTGCCTTTATAATGCTGTAAACTACCTTTTTAGCCTTAGGCACCGCACTTCTTAATAAATTCTTATTACTATTCTACCTCGTTTTATTGGCTAATTCGCTATTTTGCGTCTTCGCTTATGAAGCTAGCCATCTGCACATACTTTACTATTATATCGCTGCTCATTAGTGCGCTTTTATTTTCATGCCAGGGCAAAACACCATTGCCACCCAAGCCAGATGTAAACGCCATACAATTTGACCTGGACTCTATCATTAAAAGGGGTAAACTAATTCTTATAACAGAGAATAGCGCCTCTACCTACTTCCTGTATCGCAACCAGCAGCGAGGTTTTGATTATGAAATGGTAAAGGCTTTTGCAAAGCACTTAGGTGTAAAATTGGAAGTAAAATTATTGGATGATGTGGATGCCATGTTTGACATGTTAAACAAAGGCGAAGGCGATATTATAGCCGCTAACCTTACCGTAACATCGGCCAGACAAAAGAAAGTAGCTTTCACAAAACCACTGTACCAAACCAGACAGATATTAGCACAACGGAAATATGCTGCAGAAAATCCTGACTCCGTTTTTACCATAGTGCACGACACCTCTGAACTAAACAAATTACCCATATGGGTGCACCAATACTCCTCTTTTTACGAGCGCCTAAAGCAATTAGAAAACACCACCTCCACCCAGCTAAACATACAAATAGCACCGGGTGAAATATCTACTGACGACTTGCTACGCCTTACTGACGATGGCGAAATACCAGCCACCGTAACAGATGAAAACCTGGCTAACATGGAGCAGTTTAACTATCCTGAACTGGACCTTAGCCTCGCCCTTACCGGCAAGCAAGACATAGCATGGGCTGTAAGAAAAAATGATTTACAACTTCAAAAAAAGCTAGATGAATGGCTAACGAAGAAAAAAACACAGGAGAAAATAACCAGCACTTACAATAAATACTTTACGGTAGAAAAAACAGAACGCCCCGACATGGTGTGGGTGTTGCCCCCCTTGAAACCGGGTGATATTTCACCTTACGACTCGCTCTTCAAAGTGCATGCAAAATCTTTGGGTTGGGACTGGCAACTGCTGGCCGCTGTGGCTTACCAAGAGTCGCATTTTAACCCCAATGCACAGTCGTGGAGCGGTGCTTATGGCCTTATGCAACTAATGCCCGAAACTGCCAAACACTTTGGATGCGACAGCACCCCATCGCCTGAGTGCAGTGTGCTAGCCGCTACTAAATATTTTAAGTACCTGCAAATAATGTGGCGCAAGCGCGTACCTGACCCTAATGAAAGATTAAAATTTATTTTGGCCAGCTACAACAATGGACAAGGCCACATACTTGATGCTCAGAACTTAGCCAAAGAATTGGGCATGGCAGACACTATATGGGATGGCAACGTGGCTGAAGCATTGCTGCTAAAACAACAGGAAAAATATTATACCATGCCTTGCGTTAAGCATGGATATTGTTATGCTAAAGAACCTTTTCAATATGTGCCTAAAGTATTAGCCATATATGAACACTATAAAAATGGCAAAAAAAAGAAAGATGAAACCGATTCAGAATCTGCTCCCACTCCTGAAAAATAATGCATGGCTAATAGCATTTGCTCTATTGCTTATTACCTGCAAAAAAGAAGAAACCAGTTATATACTAGAAGGCCGTGCATTCATGGGCAGCACTAATTCTCCGCTTGCAGATGCATCTGTAGAGGTACAAAAACAAGTGGTAACCTCAGGCGTTTTTGGAGGAAGCTTCTCCACAGCAGCTACTGGCACTACCGATGCTAATGGCGCTTTTAGCATGACATGGCCCCGAGAAAACTTTGCAGGCCTCAAACTAAAAGCATCAAAAAGCCAATATATCACGCGCGAAATTCTTTTGTCGGTAAATGATTTTAGCGGAAATAATGCAGTAACACAAAATGTGGAACTATATCCCGAGGCATACATACATGTGCACATTCAAAACAATGGCACAGCAAATGACACTGACCAGCTACACTTTACCTATACCAACGCGCAATTCGACTGTCTGTGCTGCGCCAACGGCTGGAAAACCTTTGATGGTGCAGGCATAGATACCAACCTAACGTGCAAGCTATATGGCGACACTTGGCTGAAGTATCAAAAACAGGTAATAACTATGGAGGGTGATACTACTATTAACGACAGCATTTTTTGCCCTGCATTTAATACCACCAATTTAGAAATTAGCTATTGAATTGTGTAAAGAAACGATAGCTGAACAATGGACCTTAAGGTTTGATTTTTAAGCTAAAGAAAATTGAGCCATATTTACCCCAATAAAAGAAAATTGCTGACCCTTGCCATTATTAAAATCCGAGGTGCAGTCATAAGCATTTAAAATTTTTAACCTTCTATTTTTAATCTTTAAATGAAAACAATTTTACTCACAGTTTCCATTTTTTTCTTTCTTGAAATTAATGCGCAAGTAATAAATACTCCACCCGCCAACTCTGGCATTAGAGCCATGGCTGAGTGGGAAGAGCTGCAGGCTTTGAATATTACATGGACCGGCTTTCCTGCTATTTTAAAACAAATAGTGGCAGCAGGCCGCCTGGAAACTCAAGTGCTTATAATAACAGATGACCTTGCAGGAACGGAAGATTATTTAATGACCGCCAACACTGGTGGACCGGCATTTGCAGACCTTACCAACGTAACACTTATAGAAGGTAATTACAACACCATTTGGGCACGCGACTACAGCGCCAACCCTGTATATGGTGCTGTGGTAGATTCCCTTTTTATGGTGGACTGGATTTACAATCGCCCAAGGCCAGATGATGATGCCTCGCCTGAGCTTATAGCAAACGAACTTAGTGTGCCACTTTACACCACCACCGCCACTCCATACAACCTTATGAATACCGGTGGCAATTTTATGTGCGATGGTTTCGGTACTGCATTTGCTTCTGAACTGGTAATGGAGGAAAATGATGGCAATGGTGATTACAACATTGCATATCCTAACCACACTGAAGCTGAAATAGACGAAATAACACAACAGTTTATGGGCATAGATAGATACATAAAAATGCCCGTGTTGCCATACGATGGTATACACCACATAGACATGCACATGAAACTGGTAAACGAAAATACTCTGCTGGTGGCAGAGTATCCTGATGGTGTTGCAGACGGACCGCAGATAAATGCCAACATAGAATATGTGCTAGCCAACTACAACAGCATGTTCGATACACCATACAATGTTGTGCGCATTCCCTCGCCACCTAGTACAAGCGGTGCATACCCAGACAATAATGGTGCTTACAGAACTTACACCAATGCGGTGTTTGTAAACAACACAATCATTTTTCCTACCTATCGTGAGGAGTATGATACTACTGCATATCGTATATGGAGCGAGGTGTGCCCTGGTTATACCCTAGTAGGTATAGATTGTGACAATAGTGGTAACAACATCATATCCCAGAGCGGAGCGATACACTGTATAACACATGCAGTGGGTGTGGCTGAGCCATTGCTTATTTCGCACGAACCACTGCCTGATACATATGCGACAACAGGTACTTATTCAGTAAGCGCCTACATGAATCATAAAGATGGAATAGACAACGGCATTTTGTTTTATAGCATTAATGGTGACGATACATGGCAAGAAGTAAGTATGACCAATACTGCTGAAAATACCTGGACAGCCAACATACCTGCACAAACTGTGGGAACTATAATAAACTATTACATACAAGGCACTGCTACTACAGGCAAGGTGCAGGTGCGCCCAATGCCCGCTCCTGAAGGTTTCTGGACTTTTGAAGTGTTGGGAGGTGTGTCTGTAGCAGAAATGCAAACACCAGATTTTGGCAGAGTATTTCCAAACCCTGCTAATGCTATCACCTGTTTAGAAATTAATTTTAAGCAAAAAGACAATGGCCAGATTTATTTAATAGACATGCAAGGCAAAAAAGTAATGGATGTGTATGCAGGCAATTTTACCTACGGCACTAACAAATTTTTCTTTGACGCAGCATCGTTGCAAGCCGGTGTGTACAGACTTGTAGCACAAACCACATCTAGCATTATTGGATATGCTGTAATGGTGAAGTAGGAAGAAATAAAAATACATCAGCACTAAACCACAGAGTAATAACAACAGTTAGCACCGCATTGAAGAAACTCATTTCAGAAGACGCACTTGCTACAGCTACCAAGCTTACCAAGAACAATCCCATACTGGGCTTGCTTGCGCGTGTGGCTAAAATAGATGAGGTAAATGAGTTGTATGATGATGTGTGCAAGGCAGAAGGTCTGGAAGCGCTTGACCGTTTATTCAAATACCTAGATTTAGAAATTGAGTTTGACAAAAATCAGCTGGAGAACATACCTAAAGAAGGACCTTTTATAGTAGTGGCCAACCACCCGTTTGGTGCGCTTGACGGCTTGGCACTTATTAGAACAATAGCCGAAGTAAGACCTGACTTTAAAGTGATGGCCAATTTTCTGCTTCAGAATGTAGAGCCTATAAAAGATTACTTTCTTTCTGTAAATCCCTTTGAACAAAACAAAACTGCTTACAACAACATATCAGGTTTAAAAGCAGCCATAAAGCATTTGGAAGAAGGCCTGCCACTGGGCCTTTTCCCTGCCGGAGAAGTATCTACTTATCAGGAAGACCTGCGCACCATTATGGACCGAAAGTGGATGAGCAGCGCACTTAAGATTGTAAAAAATGCAGATGTGCCGGTTATTCCTGTTTTCTTTCAGGGCAGCAACTCCCGCATTTTTCATTTGCTTGGACTTATACATCCCAATTTGCGCACCTTGGTACTCCCAAGAGAAATGCTGAATAAAAAAGGCAAACCCTTGGTAATGCGTATAGGCAAACCCATAATGCCTAAGGACACAAGCATGTTTACCTCCGTAGACCAATACGGCAGATACCTGCGTGCTAAAACCTATGCACAGGACAATCACTTTGAAGTAAAGCGCGACTACTTTAAAGTGTTCAAATCAAAATCGGAACCCGAGCCTATAATACCACCTGTAGAGCAGGAAAAACTGGACCATGAAATAGCTCGCATACAGGAATACAAAACACTTAGCTACGACAATTTTGATTGCTACGTAGTAAGTAGCCACCACATACCGCACCTGCTGCGCGAAATAGGACGCCTGCGCGAAATAACTTACCGCGAGGTAGGCGAAGGCACTAACAAAAGCATAGACATAGACGAGTACGACTTGTATTATAATCACCTTATTCTTTGGGACCGCACAGCTAAAAAAATTGCAGGCGCTTACCGTGTTGGCAACGGTGCTGAAATAATGGCACGCTATGGCTCATCTGGTTTTTATACCTCTTCATTATTCAAAATGAACAGAAGAATGAATGGTATGCTGGAGCAATCATTAGAGCTAGGCCGTTCTTTCATTATAAAAGAATATCAACGCCATCGCCTTTCGCTTTTCCTTTTGTGGAAAGGTATTCTTTTCTATCTGCTATCCAATTCTAAATTTAGATACATCATAGGCCCCGTTAGCATTAGCAACTCTTACCAAGATGTGTCTAAAGAATTAATCATTGAATTTATTACCCGCCACCATTTCGACCACGAATTAGCCAGCCTTGTGAAACCACGCAATGCTTATAAAACCGTTGTAAAAAATGTGGATACCGATGCGCTTATAGAAGCCAGCATGGCCGATATGAAGAAGATGGACAAAATAATTTCTGATATAGAACCAAGCAGCTTTACCATGCCTGTGTTGCTCAAAAAATATTTGCAACAGAACGCTAAAATCATTGCATTTAACTGCGACCCTAAATTCAACAATGCTCTGGATGGCCTTATGTACCTTGACCTGCACAACTTGCCTGGCGACACTGTAGAAACGCTTCAGCGCGAAATGGTTTCTTCTACCTAAGACATTTTTACATTTATTGTCTATTCTCAACTAATTCTCTCACTCTATTTTTTACCCCATGAAAAATTTTGGAGCCGGTTTTATGTTAAGCCTAAGGTGCTGGATGCGCTCTTGGAGTTTTATTTTCAATAATGGTCTTGCACATTTTTTCCTTTACCCCATCATTATAAGCATAGTGCTTAGCATGGGCGTGTTTGCTTTGCTATACTCGCTCAAAGACACAGTGGTAGGCATGGCCACAGCACATATACATTACACAGCCTTGCCCAATAGCAGCTGGTACGAGCGCTCGCTGGAGTTTCTTAGCAACATAAGTGGTTATGCCATTGCTTTTTTTGTTTCCATTATTGGTTTGTACTTTTTTCAACGCACTAAAAAATATATTGTGCTTGCACTTATGTCGCCCGTTATGTCATTGCTTAGCGAGCGCACCGATGAAATACTTACCCATACTAAATACAATTTTGATGGCAAACAATTGGTGCGCGATGTAGCAAGGGGAATTGTATTAGCCATAAGAAATTTAATATTGGAGACTGCGTTAGGCATTGTGCTATGGGTAGCCACCATGTACCTCACCATTTTTACCGGACTGGTTGGTGGCATTTTCATACCATTTGTGGCACTGCTCAGTTTTGGCATTAGTGCCTACTTCTATGGCTTTGCTACTATGGACTATACTAACGAGAGGAAGCGTATGGGCGTGAAAGAAAGTATACAAGTAGTGCGCAACAATAAAGGAATAGCAGTTGGCAATGGTACAATTTTCAGCCTGCTTATGATGTTGCCTTTTTTAGGAGCCACCCTGGCCACTATTACATGCACCGTGGCAGCCACTTTAGCTCTGCACGAAAATCAAAATTCTAATAAATAGTCAAGACAAAATATGGTGCGGTTCAGAAATTAAGAAGCCAACCATAATTAACGCACCAGCAATTTCTGTGTAACGCTCTTGTCGCCTACCAAAAAGGTAATGGTATAAATACCCTCTGTAAGATAACTTATGTCTAAGGTAGGCAACAATGAAGGTGATATAGAAACGAGTCGGCCAAGCGCATCGCGCACTTCTATAGCTCCTATTGCTTTATCAGAATTGTTGTGTACATATATCCAATCTTGTGCTGGATTTGGAAACACAATTACTTCTACCAATTCATCTTCGCCATTGCTCTCCGGCACTATAGGGTATATACCATGCAACTGATTAATGTTAGCATTGGTAGGATTTAAAAATTCTGAATAAGTATCCCAACTGGATGCGAGTGCAGCGAAGCGCTCGGTGCCAATAGCTGCGCAGTCGTCATTTCCGCCAAGGTACACTCCCACAATATTCATATTGGCATCAAAAACAGGACTGCCTGTGGCGCCTTTGAACGACTGCCCTTGCGACCAATTGTCAAAAGACATTACTTCCTTGTTGTTCCAAATTTCCATCCAAATTTCGCCACTGTATTGGGCCACCGACTGTGGCAGGCCCATAGAATTTTGTATAGAAATAAGCGACTCTACATTTTCGAAACTGCCTTGGTTCCACCCACTGTAATAAGCACTCCAGCTGGTTTTAGGCATATCCTTCAGCTTTACAAGTGCCGTACCATGCTGGCTATCGGTAGCTACTACCTCCGCTCCGCATATAGCCTTGCTCCAACAGAGTGTATTAGTGCCAGCACAATTTTCGCCTGCCACATCAAATAAGAAAGTCCAGGTGGAGGGCGGCCCTACAAGCGCATTTTGCGAAGTGAGTACATATGGCACTCCATTGTTTGCTGTATTATTTACAAGTGTGCTGGTAGCTATGCGCTGTCCATTGTCCACTATCATCATAAGCACAGATGATGAGGCATTTTTCAAATTGGTATTAGAAGAATTTAGCAACGGAACAAAACATTCTAAATTCTGAACTGACTCCATGCTATGAATATCCCTATAGCCGTGGGAAGCACTGCTTATTTCAAAGTGCCCATCGCCACGGTATGCAAAGGGCTCATAGTATTCTATTATTATTTTGCTACCTTTTACCGGTGGCAAATTGAAAGACTGGCTCAGTTTATTTTCGTTAGAAGTAAGCGGGCCTATATAGTCAGTATGGCATTCGTTGTAGATATAAATAGTGCCACCTTGCGGTATAAACAAATTTGAAAACTGCACGCCAATAGAAAACGCTTCTGCACTTTCTACCCCTATCATCCAAATTCTGTCGCCATTTGGCAAGTTGGTCCATGTGCCGGCAGTAATAGGGTCATAATTCACTGCAAAAGACTTTGCAAATCGAATAGGTGTTGACTTGTCGTTTAGCGCTATGGCATCTTCTTCCGAAAGTTGAATCTGGTCTACCTCAGGCAGTGCCTGCCATATTGTGGTGGTAGGAATTTGCTGCGGAATATTCCACGACAATGGTTGGCCGCCACGGTCCACTTGTGCATTTACCCATGTGGTTAGCACAAGCATACTAATAGATATGAGAGCGCGTATAGTCAAGAAAAGCAATAACTAACCAGCATAAAGATGCTGTATTGGCGTTAAAAGTTGCTAGCTAAAGTAGACTTTTATTGGCTAAGGCCAAAATATTTGGTCGAAAAAATTACTAATGCATCTTTTAGCGCTTCTTCCACCTGCTTAAAACAAACAACATAACTATAAAATCTATTTGCTAACCTTAAAATTGACTTACCGCAATTATGAAAATTAATAATAGCTCTAAGCAGTTAAGCACTGTCCATGAGTTGGCGATATGCATTTTTTTGCGCTACTATTTATTTTTAAAACTTATACCCCAAACTAGCTTTAAAAAAGAATGGACTGCCTGGTGTAAAATGAATTTCTTCCAATCCCTTCTCCTCCCCTTTCAAGCGCGAGGTAGTGGCAAATTGTGTTTCATTCCACTCTGTATTCAGAACATTTTCTACACTGAAACTTAAATCTATATTTTTAAAACGATAGCCAGCATTTAAATCCAATATGGTATAACCCTGGGCTACTATGCTATAATCGCTATTGGCCGGGCGGTTGTTCATATAGCGTGCACGCACTCCGCCAAAAAAACCTTTAGGATGCAAAACACTTATGCCGCAAGTAGCTGTTAGGTCAGGCGCAAGTGGTATATAATCATTACCTCTTTCATCTTGCAATGTGCGCGCAACACATTGGTTCACATCTGCATTCAATATAAGCCAATCTGCAATTTGAAATTGCACACCCACATCTATTCCATAGCGCTGCGTGCTGCCACTGGGCTCCACTATTCCTTCATCTCCCACATACACAAATTCCTGTTCCATAAAAAGGAACCAAGAAGCAGCATTCACTATCATATTCTTATTAGGCTTCCATATAAAGCCCATATCTGCTCCGGTAGCTGATGGCAATATTTCTTTACCTCTTGTTTGCACCACCACACGTGTATCGTTGCTATGAAAACCTCTGCCTGTTTTTAGGTATAGCTGCAAAAACTTGGAATAATTATATACTACATTGAACTTTGGACTTGCAATGGAAGCTTTCGCATTTAGCGCTGCATAGTTAGTATCCAACTTATTGTTATAACTGTTTTCGAAATAATCTAATCTTAACGCAAGATTTAAAAGCCACTTGCCTTTATTTATTTCAGAGTTGATGTAAGTAAAATAATTTGCCTCGTTTATATCGCCCAGTTGAATACGATTAAGCACAATCTGTCGGTTAGCTGTATGCGACAATTCACTGTCCCAAGTAGCATCACTGCGGATTCCTGCGGCTAAACTAACAGAGCCCTTTATTTTACCAAGCGTGAAATAGTTCTTCAATTCGCTTTTAACTCCAAAAATTGTTCGGTTTTCTTTTTGCTTTATCTGATCTCCATTTACACTGTCATGCAGAAAAAATGTAAAGTTTGAAAACAATTCAAAATTATATATGCTGTAATAAATTTCACTTTTGACTATTGTGTTTTCATTTATTTTTTTTGTGTAATCCAATTTAAAATTAGTGCGCAGTGTATTGCCACCCTCTCTGTTGTCTATAGCACCAAAACGAGAAATAAGACCAGAATCTACAGCCCTTTGGGGCACTTGCCCGCTGGCATCCCACGCGCTTGTAAAATGAGAAAACAAAGCGGACAACTTTCCATTACCAAGTGTATTGGTAGTGTACTTAGCAAAAAGATTAATGCGTTTGAAATTTTGCGGACTTTCAAAAGGGCCGTCATTAGTGTTTATTTCAGCCGCTACATAAGCTGATTTATTTTCGGCACTAAGCAGGTTGAACATTCCAAGTATGCGCTTACTATTAAACTGCCCTGCATCTAGCTTAATTAAACTTTGACTAAGTTGCTCCTTCGTTTTAAAAGCTACGTGGCCTGCTGTTGCAAAATTGCCTTGGTCGGCATAATAGGGTCCTTTGCCAAAGTCAATCTTATCTACAGTTTCCGGAATTAGAAAATGCAAATCGGCATACCCCTGCCCGTGTGCATGCGACACCATATTTACAGGCAAACCATCGGCAGTTAGATTTATATCAGTGCCATGGTCCAAATCAAAACCTCGCATAAATAATTGCTCGGCTTTGCCTCCACCTGCATGTTGCCCAATTAATAGCCCAGGAACTTTTCTAAGAATTTCTTGTGAATTATTGACGGGTGTTGTTTTTAAATCAATTCGGGTTTTTAGCTTTAAGGCATCAATGCTTTCTAAAATTACAACCTCATTCATATCCGACACACTCGCATAAAGAGTTACACGTAAAGTATCCAAAACATTGTTTACAACCACGTATAATTCTTCAAAGCCCACCCTATTTAAAATTAGTGTGTCTCCTTTGCTCAATTGCTTTATTCTAAACACCCCTGAGTTATTGGAGTGTGTGTGAGCATTGGAAGATGTATGGTAAACAACTACATCTTCTATAGGCACTATATCATGGTTAGTTACCTTGCCTACTAACTCCTGGCCTTGAGCAGCACAAGCGAAAAATATACTTTGCGAAAGTAGAAATAGCAGTGTTTTCATTTTTGCATTTTCTATAAGCAACACCAATGGTGCAGCAGGTTATCGTTTTGCTATCAATCCCTTTTCAGGAGCTTTATCGAAATTTACATTTAAGTAAGGATTCGCCTCATTAGCTTGCTTCATAAAACTTTCTCCGGCTGCTTTGTTGCCATTAGCCATATAGATTTGCCCTGCTATCATAAGTAAATCAGGATTCTTACTATTTGTAGCCATAGCTAATGCAAGGTGTTCTTCTGCCTTTGTAAGGTCTGACTTTTTAAAATAAATTTCTGCCAGCACTTTATTTACGTCAATATTCATTGGGCGTATTTGGTACTCCTTCATTGCATACTCCAATGCCTTGTCATAATTTTCTATTAAGTTCATATACAACTTGGCATATTCCAAATTCATTACATGCCCCTTAGCTTCATCATCTGCCATCATGGCAAGCACTTCATTGGTAGTGTTATCGGCCAATTCCTTTCTGCCTGTTTCTTTGTATAGGTATGCTAAGTCTACATAAAACGATACTTCAGGTATTATAGCGCAAGCCTGTCCAAGCAACTTTTCTGCTTCCTCAGTATTGCCCTTTTTCTTTTCTACCGATGCTAAACCAGCTATTGCAAAAGGATATCCAGGACGTTCCGTTAAAGCAGTTTTATATTGCATTTCAGCATTGGCTATATCCCCATAAGTTTCATATATCTCGCCAAGGGTGTTGCGTGTCCAAGCAAGATTTTCATACCCTGCATAGCCTGATTCTACTGCCAAATTCATTGCTTCCACTGCTCCTTTTGGGTCGCCATGTATTTCTCTTAAATAGGAAGCTCTTGTATAAGAAATAAGATCAGGACGAATCTCCATCATCTTCTCTGCCATGGTTACTGCTTCTGCATAATTGCCTAACTCTACATTGGCATCTACTAATGCTCCATATATCTGAGCATTGTTAGGATTAATGCTTACTGCCTTAGTAGCACATTCTTTTGCTGTTGCAAATTGGTGCAGCGACAAATAAACTGAAGATTTTAATGCAAGTGCTCTAAACAATATTTCATTACCCGGATTTTTTGTTTCAAGGTGTTCTATAAGGGCTAGAATGGCTGGATAGTAATAACCATGTTCGCCAGTAACGCGTGCTTCATTTATAAAAATTTCAGCTAGTTTTATATAAGATGGCAAGTCCTGAGGATTGCTATTTATTTTCTCTTTTGTGGTATTTACCGCCTCTTGTGTTTTAGTCCATTCGGCAGTAGTAGCTAATTCGCCTTGGCGCTCTAGCAAATTTGGTAATTGATAAGAGGCTGTCTGTTGCCCCATTTTGTCCTTGCCTTGTGGTGTTGATTCCGTGCAAGATTTAGTTGTGAATGATAGGATAGCCAATAATACTGGCACCATTATTTTTGATATGTAGGTAGAAGGTTTCATTTGTTTAATTTTATTTAGTGAGGAAGAAAAAAAAATGACTGTGTGCGACACATTCGGCACACAGTCATTTAATGTAGTTTATTTAGATTTCACAAGTTTACTTGAGTGTATAACCTTACCATCGGCTATTACATTTACTATGTACACACCTTCAGCAGCGTTTTCTGCATTCCAGGTAGCGGCATAGTCACCGGCTATCTGCTCTTTGTTTACAAGTGTTTCCACTAATTGGCCAGTGGTGTTGTACACATAGATAGCTATGTCAGAGTTTGAACTAACATGGTACTTAATGGTAGTTTGGTCCACAAACGGATTTGGGCTAGCTACCACTGTAACTGCTGCAGCAGAAAAACCAAGGTTGGCTTCACCATACTGCGAGCTGCGCGCTGTCATAGCTTCATCGTTTGGGCAGCAATTGTCTACACCAGACCATGGCAACTGTACATAAGGGAACGAAGTTCTAAACTCTTTATCATTCGCCTCAATACCTGTTGTGTAGCTAAGTTTAGCAAGCAACATAGGTGTTACTGGATTTGGATTACCAGCCACATAGTCATCTTCCCACAATCCTATAGCATCTAAAACAATGCCTCCAACAGCCATTAACTCTATGCGTGTAACATCATCTTCCAGTCTTCTGCCATTAGGAAAACCATCCATGTTTGGTATAGCCTGAATAGATGTGTTAGCATTATATGCTGGGTCTAGCAAACCAGCAACTGCTGCTGCAACAAGACCCAATGAGCTAAACGCTTCCGAATTACGATCAGTAGGTGGCACAGCCATGTTCAAGCGAAGCATATCGCCACCATTTGGAAGAAAGTTATTGATAAATGGTTTTCCATTTGCAAGCGGGTTGCCTGCTTTGCCGGTAGCTAACTGGTAAGGAGCCAAATTAGGCACACCAGTGTGGAATATAGGATACAAGTCTACAGAGCGTGGCTTACCAGGTGCTGGCAATAGCAACGTACCAAAGATGGCATCATCTAATGCTGTACCTGCCACTGCTGGTGTATTTTTTAAACCATACAATCCATTGCCACCATAGCCGAAATTAAAACCTTGCAAAGAATTTTTCTGAATGCGAAGTGGAGCTAAAGCTGGCACTGCACCACCATACAATGCATCATCCATATACAAGCTCAACTCTGGATTGAAGAAGTACTCCTTGTGTGCTGCTATTTCAGCATAAGGTGTTGTGCTGTTCCACAAATCTTTGTTGCCCACAGGTATTACCGCTTCGTTTGTTAACGGCATTCCAATGCGCGAAATTTGTCTCCATGGGCCAGTGTATTTTTCTACGCCTTGTGCTTGTACTTGATTAGCATTATTTAAAATTCTAATTTGTTGGCGACTAGCTGACGCCCATACACCTATTACAAAATTTGCATCAAGAATACTTGTAGCTTGTGCAGCAGTTTTGTGATCCTTCTGAAGGGTGCTTATAGGTATTTTCAAACAGATAGCACTCACGTTCAAGCAGCCCACACCATCGCGCGGAGTACCATTCTGACGTGGAGCATCGCCTAGGTCGAAAATTCCACCAAGGTCAACAAAAAACGGATCGTCCACCGGACCAGCAAATACTGTTTCGCCTGTAGATGTGCTGGTAATAGCGTTAGTAAACAAAGTTTCATAATCACTATTCAAACCTGCACCGCTTTCAATAGAGCGCGGCCCAATGTTGTATGGCGGCACTATTCCATTTTGTTTGATGGTTTGAAAAGATGCACCTCCATTGATACTACGCTCCAACTTGTAAGTAGTTTTGTGGTTTTCCGCTCCCAACCTTATATTGAAAAAGGTAGTAGGATCTTGATAGGTTTTGGAGAATGTGAAGCGATAAATAATATCGTCACCCGATGTGCTCAGTTTGTTATCAATGTGAATTTCATAACGCACATTGGTACCAAATTGATAATAGTTAGGACCGCCATCCGGCTTTTGAAACGGAATGTAGTTGGCAATAATGGTGATGTAATTAGGATCATCCGGACTCCTAAAGGCATAGAGGTCCGTGTTGTCGGCCAAAGGGTCGTTTGCAATAAAGGGGGCTTCTCTGTGGCTGGAGGCAAGCATTTTGCCGGCACAAAGCACGAATGCGGAGAGCAGAATCATTCTGCATGTCCGAGCTAAACTGTAACAAGTTCTCATGTTGTTTAATTAATTTAATGTTAGAAAATAAAATTGTTTTGGTGGTTAAGCTTCACAAATGGTTATTTGTACCTGACCATGATTACCTACGAGAAAGGTTTCATTTCAGATTTTTTATTTTGAAAAAAAAGCAATTCGACTAAACAATAGGACTAGACAAAACCTCCCAAATACATTGATAGCACAGGCAGTCCCGTAAAAATTGACTGAATAATATTTTTTTTTGATTTTTAGATATAAAAAAATTCTCAGGCATCTTTTTCTCTTATTTAAGTGTCTTGTGCATACATTAAGTTTGTACTCTATAATTATTTTACTACTATGAAAAAAACACTACTCGCCTTTTTATGTCTTGTATCGCTTGTGCAGTTAAAAGCGCAAGACTGTGTAGATAGCTCATTAATCAACTTGAACGCCATATGCCCTCTTATATACGCGCCTGTGTGCGGCTGCAATGGTGTTACCTATGACAATTATTGTTACGCGACCAACTTTGGCGGTGTAACGTCTTATTCAGATGGGCCATGCAAAGTATCCAATGCTGGTGATTGTGCCAACGTAAGCAATGTAGATTTTGGCCCATGCGATTTGTTTTTGGGTTATGCATTCAATGGCACCGGATGCGCTGGCTACAGCGGCTGTGGCTATGTGGCAGGCAATTTGGATTATACTAATTCATTTTACCAAAGCGAAGACTCCTGCATGTATTACTGTGGTGTGCTTGGTGCTTGTATTAATCAGTGGCAACTAGAGCAGGGTGCTAATATTTTTTGCACCTTGGACTATACCCCAGTGTGCGGCTGCGATGGAGTAACCTACAGCAATGCGTGCAATGCTTATTATTTTGGGGGTGTTACCACCTACTCTGCAGGCGAATGTTCTGATACTACCTGCTATGTAGTGCCAATAGAAGTTGATTTTGGCGAATGTGAGATGGCTTTAGGATTTGTGCGTCAATACAACAACATCTGCGCATTCATTTCCGGTTGTGGATATATAGGCAACAATGGTTACGACTATAGCGCATACTTTTTCGATAGCGAATATGCTTGCAATAATTTTTGCTTAGGAAGTGTGGTTATTACATGCCCAGACAGTTCACTTATAGACCTAAGTGTAATATGTTCTACAATATATGAACCAGTATGCGGCTGCGATAGCGTTACCTATAGCAACTCTTGTGTGGCTATCAATCACTATGGGGTAGCTCAATTTACACCTGGCGAATGCCAAACTGCGGTAAATGAAATTAAGAATAATTTATTCTCTGTTTATCCTAATCCAACATCTGGCAATATTACACTTTCATTTCAAGCTACTATTAGCGGCAGTTTAAAACTATATGATATATCAGGCAAAATGGTTCATTCAGTTGCCCTTTCATGCCAGAAAATAGTAACCATGGAAACTGAAAAATTATTGCCCGGTCATTACGTGCTACAAGTAGTTAGCAATACAAGCGATGTGTACTATTCTAAAATAATTAAAGAATAATTTTTAGACTATACGTTTTTAATTCAAACTCATAAACCAAAAAAAAACGATGACCACATGGTCATCGTTTTTTTTTTATATAATTCGTTCAAACTTTTTTACACTTTTACCTTGCTGTTTTCAAATAGCTTTTGCATCATATCGTTCATGCGTTTTTCGTGCACCTTAGGTGAGCCTGTGGCAGGTGATGCCGATGCAGGTAACGATATTACATCTAAATTCAAATGGCGAAGCATGCGCATAATGTAACTCCAGGCACCCATGTTTTCAGGCTCTTCCTGAGCCCAAATTACTTTGGCCTTTTTGCTATATGATTCGAGTACAGCATCTAATTGTTTTTGTGGAAATGGATACAATTGCTCCAATCTAACTACTGCCATATTTTCTCCTGCCCCTAGCTTTTCCTTTTGCTCCAGTATTTCATAATACACTTTGCCTGAGCACAGCACTATGGTATCCACATCCTTCTTATTTACTGTAGCATCATCCATTACTTCTGTAAAAGTACCTTTAGCCAATTCATTGATAGTCGATACTGCTTTGGGATAGCGCAACAATTTTTTAGGTGTAAATATTATCAACGGCTTGCGGTATTCGGCCAACACTTGCCTGCGTAGCAAATGATAAAAATTAGCCGGTGTAGTACAATTGCATACTTGCATATTTAACTCAGCACACAATTGCAAAAATCTTTCGAGGCGACCACTGGAGTGTTCGCTGCCCTGCCCTTCGTAGCCGTGAGGCAATAACATGGTAATGCCATTCATGGTGCGCCACTTGTCTTCTGCCGCGCTTATAAACTGGTCTATTACTATTTGTGCTCCATTATTAAAATCGCCAAACTGTGCTTCCCAAATGGTGAGACCTTGTGGTGTGCCAAAGGCATAACCATAATCAAATCCCAATACACCATACTCTGAAAGTAAGCTGTTATAGATTGACAATTTTGCCTGGCTATCGCTTACTAAATTGAGTGGAATAAATTCCTTTTCTTCATCCTCATCAGTTTTTACCACTGCATGGCGATGAGAGAAGGTGCCTCGCTCTACATCTTGACCGCTTATGCGCACAGGCTTTTTTTCTTGCAATAAAGTGGCGTATGCCAATAGCTCGCCCATGGCCCAATCCAATTTATCTTCTTCCAACATTTTTAGTCTATCGGCAAAAACCTTGGCGGTTTTAGCTATAAACTTTTCGTTGGCCGGCAGCGTGCTTATTTTTTTTGCCAGCTCTGTAAGTTTCCTTTTATCGTATCCGGTATCTATTGATTTATCGAAATCTTTTTCATTCGCCTTGCGAATACCACTCCATGTTTCTTCCAAAAAGTGTTTTACGTAGGCCATTTTCATTTGCTTAGACAATTCCAATTTGGAATCGAGCATGGCTTCAAAATCATTTTTCACCTTTTCGCCATAGGCTGCATCTACTGTGCCTTCTGCCAACAATTGTTGCAAGTATATCTCGCGCAGCGATGGGTGCGAGGCTATAAGCTTATACAATGAAGGTTGGGTAAACTTAGGCTCATCGCCCTCGTTGTGCCCATACTTGCGGTAGCCAAGCAAATCCACAAACACATCCATATGAAAACGCATGCGGTATTCCAATGCCATTTTCATTGCTTCTATTACCGCCTCTACATCATCAGCATTTACGTGAAATACGGGGCACAAGGTGGTCTTAGCTACGTCTGTGCAGTAGGTAGATGAGCGACCATCTAAATAATTGGTAGTAAATCCTACCTGATTATTAGTAACTATGTGAACTGTGCCTCCTGTGCGGTAGCCATCCAATAGGGCCATTTGCACTATTTCATACATTATACCTTGGCCTGCTATAGCGGCATCGCCATGCACAAGTACTGGCACTATTTTGTCTTCACTCTTTAGGTAGTTGTCTATTTTAGCACGGGTAAGTCCTTCTACCACTGGGTTTACTGCTTCTAAGTGCGAAGGATTTGGACACAGCGTAAGATGCACTTCGGCTCCATTGGTGGTAGTAATGTCGTTGCTATATCCATAGTGGTATTTAACATCGCCATCAAAACCAGATTCTTCGTCAAACTCCAATCCACCAAACTCTGCAAATACTTGCTCCTGTGGTTTGCCCATGATGTTGGTAAGCACATTGAGCCTGCCGCGGTGCGCCATGCCTATTACAAATTCTTTCACTCCCATATCGCCACCATGTTTTACAAGGTAGTCCATGGCAGGCACTACGGCCTCGCAGCCTTCAACGCTAAATCTTTTGGCACCCACAAATTTTTTGTGGATATACTGTTCAAACAGAGAAGCCTTGCTGGCCATTTCGAGAAATTGTTTTTTCTCTGCAGCCGAAAATTTAGTTTTGTTTACAGCCTCTATGCGCTCGCGAATCCAAAGCACGCGCTGAGGGTCGCGCACATACATGTACTCCACACCTATGTGCTTGCAATAGCAATCTTTTAAGTGAGCAATAATGTCGCGCAGTTTGGCATCGCCAATTCCTATTTCTGTACCCGCATGAAATACGGTATCTAAATCTGCGTCTGACAGACCAAAGTTTTCTAAGTCTAAATTTGGCTTGTGTTTTCTGCGCTCGCGCACGGGGTTGGTTTCAGTAAAAAGATGGCCGCGCTGGCGATAACCGTTTATAAGGTTTATTACTTTAAACTCTTTTGCCATTTCGCTGGTGGCAGCAGGGCTTGCAGTTGCTCCGCCCGGTAGCACTTCAAATTCGGCCTTTTGAAATTCAAATCCTTCAAAAAATCGCTGCCATGAAATATCTACCGATTGCGGGTCTTGTTTGTATTGCGTGTACAGAGCGTCTATACTAGTAACATCAGCATTGCTGAGGTAGGAATGATTGTCCATTCTATATTATTATCCTTAGGGTTATGGGGCAAAGTTACGTTTAAGCCAGAATAAAGTTCGCTTAAAGATGGCTTGTTTTACAAACTTATAGTGAACTAAGTCGAAAGATTGCGCCTTATCCAAACCTTGAGGGCCTCGCGCCTAAGCACCATTTCGGTAAGTGCCTTCATTTTTTCGTTTTGCGAGTTGGTAGTTACCAGTTTGCGCATTTGCTTTTCTGATATATCTACTCTATTAATTATTCCGTTCAGCGCTGGGGTTTGCCTCTGCGATACTTCATTTATCATTCGCCACGTTTCATCATACAGCCACTGCGCATTCAGCTCCTCAGGGGCTTCTGCCATAGCTATGTGCGGATGAAAATCTTTTTTAAGCTGGTTGTACACATCCTGATACAGCTGTGTATAGTCCACTTGCGTAGCAAGGCCATTCTCAGGAAATATTTGAAGTTGGTCAGCCAGATTGTGTTTGATTTAATTTAATAAAATCTGCAGGTAACTATTGGGCCAATAACTCAGCACAGTATTCCTTCAGTTTTCCCGCCTTAGCCTTGCGCACCAGTCGTTTCACATCGGCCGATTTATTTAGCTCTTTGCTTTGCTCGGCAAGTCGAGCGGCCACTTTTAATCCTTCTGTGTGCAGCACTAGCGTATCTTTTTCTTTTGGGTGCTGCATTACATAGAGCGCCATGCCATGGATTAGCGGAAACAACAACTCAGGATGTTGCTCTATAAAGGGCATTCCGGTGGTTTTTACATCTAACTTCACTGTGGGCGAGCCGGCAAGCCATTCTAAAACATAGGCATTAGCCTTGCTGCGCTGCTGCACATCATGCCCTAGTGGTGTGTTGCATAGCCATACCAAGGTTTTCTTTATCAAATCCTCGTCCTTTGCATAATCATTGGCTGTGGTCCAGCTATAACTTATGGGCAGTGTTGGGCACTGCGCCATAGCCCCTTCCATAGTTAATGCAAGCAGCAACATGAATATGTAAGACCGTAAATTCATCTTTTACAAAGTTGCTTCATTTTCTTTGAATTGTATGCCCAAAGTATTTAATTCGTCCATAATAGGGTTGTAAATTTCAGGTATAACGGGCAATACCACGCCTGTCATGTTCAGCTGACCTTGCAATATCATTTTGGCAGCTATGGCCATGGGCAAGCCCACTGTTTTAGACATTGCAGTGTATATGGGGTCTTCGCCTGGGGTAACTAAAGAAGAAATAAGGCGATGGCGTTTGTCATTTAACCGATATTCAAACCTATGCCACATCACTATCATGTCTTTGTCATGCTCGTCTAATTTCCACTTCTTCTCTATTAAGCGCTGCAAAGCCACTGCTGGCGACCCTTCTGTAATATCCAATGGTTCATTATCAAATATTCCAAGCCATTTCAATTTGCTCATTACCACATCGCTCGTCTGCAGATATTGCTGCAGTGTCTTTTCCAATTCTTTGCCACCGCTTAAGTCTAAAAAAGAAGAAGTAAGCACGCACCAGGTTTTAGCAGCAGGGTTTTCTATAAGCAAAGAATCATCAGTAAGTCCTAGCTGAACTAGTGCATTCCAGGCTGCGCAAAACCCGCCTCTGCGCAAGGTGCCGCGGTATATGGTAGGTATAGTTTCTAACCCATATATTTTTTTATATTTCAGTGAGTCGCGGTTAGCATAGCCGTCAAAATGGCCGTAATCGGCTATTTCCACATCTGTTATTCGCTCAAAAAGGCGCTGGTAGGGAATGTATTTCAACTGGCCCTCTTGCTGAAAGCGGGCAGTGCCGCCATAGCCTGCAAGCACAACATTGCGTGGGTTCCAGGTTATTTTATAATTCCACGGATTGTTGTCGCACTCCGGTGCTATAAGGCCTCCGGTAAACGACTCAAAGCTTTCTATAACCGCTCCTTTTGCCCTTAGCCCATCTATTATTTGCATGGCCGACATATGGTCTATGCCTGGGTCCACGCCCATTTCGTTCAAAATAAGTACACCTTTTTGCTGAGCTTGCTCATGCAAGGCCCACATTTCGTCTGACACGTAGCTGGGTGTAATGAGGTGTTTGCCGCACTGTATGCAGTCTTGCGCCACCTCCGTGTGCATAAATGCAGGCAACATGGATATTACCAAATCGCTCTGTTCAATCTCTACCATGCGCTGCCCATCATCATTTGCATTTAGCTGAAAGGCAGAGGATTGGGCATGACCTGCCGTTTTTTGCAAGGCCATGGCCAGGTCCATATCTGCCACTCGCACATGCCATGCACCAGCCGTAGCATGCTCCAGTAAATACTTTATAAGATGAGCGCTGCTGCGGCCTGCGCCCAAAATCAATATCTTTTTCATATCAAAATTTTAACGCGGCCAAAGTAATCAGGAGGTGTTCAATTGTAGATTTTAGCCTCCTTATTGTTCCTATTGATAACTTTGGCACAACCTTAGCCTAGAAGAAATCAACGATATTATTTTTAACCGCTTTTTAAAAAATACTAGACACATGAAAAAAGTTTACACATTTATTCTTTCAATTATCTCTCTTACAGCCGCTAATGCTCAAAATGCGAATGCAGTAGTTTTTTCTGAACTTGGTGAAAAATTCACTTTGTACATAAACAGCGTGCAGATAAATGCTACCCCACTGGCCAATGTAAAGGCCACCGGACTTAGTGGCGAATTCTGCCAGGCACGCATTGATTTTGAAGATGCTTCTAAAGCCGACTTTGCAGAAAATAACTTTAGACTTACACAAGGTATAGAGGTAACCTACATGGTAAAATTGAATAAAAAAGGTGCTTACGTATTACGTTTTGCAGGCGAAGCAGCTATTACAAACACTTCTGCAGTGGCTACAGGCGCCAATAAAATAGAAGACAATGTGAAGAAAATAGCTGTGGTGGACGACAATGTAGCAGTGCCAGTAGAAACGGAAATAAAAACTACAACTACCAACACCACTGCTGCCCCAAAGGTGGACAACAAAGTAACTGTGGTAGAAACTACAACTACCACCACCAATACCAAACCTACTCCTGCCAAGACAGGAGAAAAGGTGAACATGGGCATAAACGTGGGTGGAATAAATATGGGTGTAAATGTGAACGTGGAAGAAACAGGTGATGATGTAAATATGGATATGGGTATGGATGTGCAGGAAAACACGAAAGTGACTACCACCACCACCACTACTAAAACAACTACCAATGGAACTACTACGGGAACCACAGCTACCAGCACTAGCACAGGTACTAAACCTGCTGTAACAACCACCACTACTACTACCAAACCAGCAGTAACGGGCGGCAAGCCTGCTCTACCTACCACCAAACCACCGGTGGCAGTGCCAGACAACAAACCAGTTGAAGTAATTGTGGTAGAAAAAACAGGCGGTTGTGCCAATGTAATGAACGATGCAACTTTTGCCTCTGCCAAGAAAAACATAAGCGGCAAAGGTTTTGAAGACACCAAATTGAGTACCGCTAAAAGCATAGCCAAGGTAAACTGCATGTCAGCCGCTCAGATAAAAGAGGTATGCGGAATATTTGGTTTTGAAGAAAGCAAATTGGAATTTGCCAAATACTGCTACGACTATTGCTATGATCAAAACAATTATTTCATAGTGAACGAGGCATTTAATTTTTCAGATAGCACTGATGAGTTGAATAAATACATCGAATCAAAATAAAAGATACCCCAGTGCGCATTGTGCAAAGTTCATTTTGCAAAATGCGCCACACGAGGGGCTCAAAAAAAATATCACCATTAATTCTTAGAATTATGTCACGCTCTTTACGCTCCATAACTATCCTGCTTTTTGCAGTGCTTAGTCTGGCTGCATGCCAGAGTAGCAAGCACTATGCAAAGTTGGGTGCTAAGCAGGAAGAAGCTGGCCTTATGCACGAAGCCGCAGGGAGCTACTATATAGCCCTCCAAAAAAAACGTACCAACCTGGATGCACAGATTGGTATGAAAAAGAATGGCCAATTAGTGCTTGGTGAAATGCTGGGTGAATTTGCCAAACAAAAAAACTTTGGTACCAACCGCTCCGCAGTAGATGCTTACCATGCAGCACGCGACTACCGCGATAAGATAAAAGCGGTAGGCATACAATTGCAAATAGCAGACTTTTATGAGTCTGATTATATCATATCCAAAAGTGCTTTACTTACGGAATTGTATGAGTCAGGCACCACGCTTTTGGAAGAACAAAAATATGCTGATGCTGAAGCTAAGTTTAATGAAATACGAGCACTAGACCCAAACTATAAGGATACAAAAGAACTGGGTGATATAGCATATTTAGAACCATTGTACGTGCAAGCTTCAGGTGATATGGACATAGCCCACTACCGCGCTGCGCACGCCAACTTTGACAAAATAGTAAAACGTAAGCCTACCTATAAAGATGCGGCCATGCTTGCTAAAAAGTGTATAGAGCTTGGCACGTATACCATAGCGCTTTTACCTTTTGAAAATGCGAGTGGCTCTGCCGGACTAGACTCTAAACTTACTGCCTACACCCTTGAGGCAATGACGAGTATAGACGATCCATTTTTGCGCGTGGTAGACCGTGAGCATACCCAAGCAATATTAGAGGAGCAAAAACTGCAACTAAGTGGTGTAATAGATGAGAACACTGCTGTAACCGTAGGTGAACTGGTGGGTGCACAAGCACTGCTTACAGGCACCGTACTTAGCTTTACTGAGCGAAAAGGAACCCTGCGCAGCAAACAGCGCGAAGGTTATATTGAATACCAGGAAAAGGTATTGAATAAGACTGACAACAAATACTATATGCAAACCAAGTACAAACCAACTATGTATACCGAATATTACAATAGCAACTCGTGCACGGTGAGCTTTCAGTACAAGCTTATTTCGCTTAAAACAGGTGAGATAATAAAAACTGAAATAATAGAAAAAATAATTACAGATGAAGTGCTTTACGGAAAATACGATGGCGATTTTACCAAACTATATCCGGCCGGACAAAATTCGGTTAACTTAAACTCCAATGATAGAAGAGCCTTGCAAGGGCTTATGAATGGACGACAAGATTTGCGCAATACCACAGAGTTGAACAACGAATTGTTTAATGCTATTACCAAACAAATGTCTGGTCAAATAGCACAATTGGTAGTAGGCTTGGTACAATAAAAAAAATGAAAACAACAAACCACATAGGTAAAAACAATTGGCGAATTGCAACATTATTCGCGTTGTTTTTGGTGCTGTTTTCATCACAATCTTTTACCGGATGCAAAACCGGAAAAAACACCACCACAGGTGAAAAGGAAGTGAAGAAACCGGAAGCCGCACCAGAATGGGTAGGCGCCAGACCTCATAATGGTGCCTTCTATATAGGTTTAGGCACGTGCAGTAAAACTACGCAGCCACTAGACTATCAAACCATTGCTAAAAAGAATGCATTGAATGATTTAGCTTCGGAAATAAGCGTGCGAGTGCAAGGTCATACCTTCTTAAACTCCTTAGAAGTAAACAAAAATTTTAGCGAAGAATTCATTTCTACCATATCTACCACCACCGATGAGAGAATAGAAAACTATGAAATAGCCGGACAATGGGAAAATGAAAAAGAGTATTGGGTGTACTACCGCCTTAGCAAAGCAGAATACCAGCGACATAAAGCGGAAAAGAAAAACATGGCTTTGAGTCAGGCGCATGACTACTACATAAAAGGGAAAGATGCTGAATCTTTGGCCAACATACCTGCTGCATTTGATTTATACATGCACGGCCTATTTGCCATGAAAGAATACTGGGATGAAGTAAATGAATACAACAATACTGATACCTCTAAAATTTATTTAGATAACGAGATATACAGCAGCATGCAGCGTATAGCGGGCAGCCTTATTTTAAAACCAGCTGTTGCCAAAATCATTTTGTCATCGGACAATGCGTATAATACTAACGCTAATGTGCTAGTGGAATATAATGGAAAACAAGTGCGCGGAATTACGGTGGTGAGCAACTATATACGTCCACGCTACATGAAACCACGCTACAACCTGACTGACCAAACAGGAAGCATAACAGTGAATGTAAGCGATGTAAGCACCACTGAAAAAAACAATAATTTAGACTTGAGTATTGACTTGTACCCCCTTTTATCACAAGATTTAGACATTACAATACAAAAGGGACTTATAAAAACTATGCGCACTGATACCAAGCAAGTGCCCATAGAATTGGTTACTCCAAGCTTTTTTATTACAAGTACCGAAAAATCTTATGGCAACGTGGCTACTAGCAGTGTACTAGGTAGTTCCATGAATGCAGCTCTGGTAAACAAAGGCATGCGTATTTCGCCAAGCAACAAGGAAACAAATTATATAGTAACCATAAATAGCAACACCTCGCAGGGCGGTACCTCGCAAGGATTTACAGTGGCTTTTCTTGAACTTAGTGTAATAGTGACCAACACTAAAAATGGAGAAACAGTTTATCAGGAATCGTTAACCGGCATAAAAGGTTTGCAATTAAATGCGGACGCAGCCAACATAGAGGCCTATAAAAAAGGGAAGGAAAAAATAGAAACTCAAATAGCAAAAGCCCTATTGGACGCTATTTTGTAGATTTGGCACGATTGTGGAATTCCATCCATTATCTGTGTTTAGAACAACAAGAACAAATAATGATTTTTAACATAGACAACACACAAATTTTTAATTTTTAAAACACACGTTATGAAAACCAGACACTTTACACTAGTTATTCTAGTAGCTGCCATAACACTTTTTGGCACAGCTTGTAAAAAGAAAAAAAGAGCTCAGGAAACTCCAAAACCAAAAGGAGAAGTATTGATAAATGAATACTGCACCGGAGCTGCCTTCATGAGCACTAAAGATGCTTTCCGTGCCTCAGCCACTGGCGAAAGCTCTGACCGTGAGACGGCTAAGAAAAAAGCATTTAGCAATGCACAAGGTGAGCTAGCTAAAATAATTAGCTCTACCATGAAAATAGTGGGCGACAACTATGTAAACTCTACTGAGTTTAACAACAAAGAAGAGGTTACTGAAACCTTCCAGGAAATGGCTCGCACACTTGTAGACCAGGAAATACGTGGTGCTGCGCCTATCTGCGACAACCTTACTCAGAAAGAAGATGGTAACTATGTTAGCTACATATGCTTAGAGTTGTCTGGTCAGAAAATATCTGATGCATACAATCAAAGCCTTTCTAGAGACGAAAAGTTGAAAGCAGATTACAACTACGAAAAGTTTAAAGAAACTTTCGATAAAGAGATGCAAAAATTTGAAGAAGGTCGCAAGTAATTCTTCCAAATGAATAAATAAAAAAACCCGCTTGAATATTCAAGCGGTTTTTTTTTTGCTCTAAATTTTTATTTATGCTGCCAGCAATTCTCTGTATTTCTTATCGCCCAATTTGCTTTTTGCCCAAGCTAAAAAATCGAAGTATTCAAATACAGTATGCTCAAACTCATCGGTGCGAAGCTCTTGTAGTGATTGTATAAGCATTTGGTACAATTGCTCGTCTGCCTTGCTTTGGCGCTTTTTCAATATTTCATTTACAAAATCGAGCATCACATTTTCAAAGCGGTACACCTTGTTACGCGTTTCTAAAAAGCGCTGAGTGCTGCGCAGTGCATAAGGCAGCAAATCTTTATTGCCCAGCTCCAGGTGAATAACCAAATTAAGTATTTGAGCCATGCAGTGTATGTCGCGCGTTTTATCTATCTCAACATTGTTTAATAATTTGTTTATCCACTTAAGTGCCTCGTGGTAGCGCTCCAGCCCAAAGTGAATTACAGCAATATTGAAATAGAAATGTGCCTTGCGAACAGAACTTATTTTGCCATCGTATTTGCGCAATCCTTCTTCTATGCCGGGTATTAATTCTAGGCCATTTTCAAAATCACCGCTTTGTGCGTACAAAGTAAGTTCAGTGCTTTTGCTGAGTGTAAACAATCGAATGTCCAGGTCCTCGTTCTTTTGCAATTCCAATTTTTTAGGGAGTTGGCGCAGCTTCTCCACATTCTTTAAAGCCTCTGCCCACTTGCCCAGGCGCATGCCTACATATATGGCATTGGTAAGCACACTTATATATATGTTAGGTTCTTCGCTAAACAAGTGTGGCTTCTTGTCTATCAATTTCAAATTGTTGGATATATGCAAATAACAATCTGCATAATTGCCCAACGAAAATTGATACGCGCTCTGAATATGATTGAGCAAATACGTATTTTCTGTGCTCGTTTGCTTGCCCTCCATACGTCCGGCTGCTTCGTCTATTATGGCTTTCAGCTCATTCAATTCTGCGGTATTGCGCACTTTGCCTTGCTGGTAGAGTTGGGTAAAAATTTTACTCTTTACATACCACAACTCATTAAAGCTTTGCAAAGTCTGAAGCAAATCCCTATCTGATTTTAAAATTTTTTCCAGTGCTTTATCACTTTCAAGTTCTTCATAATTGTCCTTTTCTAAAATGCGTTTTTCCCATTTAGCTATATCGGCCAGAATGGTTAGTTTCTCATACTTTTCAGCCACTTTGCGGGCACTTTGCAGCTGTTTTAAACTTTGGTCATAGAGCGATTTGTGATAGAGTATTTCCACCCCATGCAACTGTCGCTGTAATTGCGCTTCCACGCTGCTGTTGCTATGAAATGCATCTAAACTTTTGAGTATAGCTGCATATAATCTGTTTTTAGAAATAGAAAATCTATTGATGAAAGTCTTGTCCTTGAATTTCTTCAGCAACTTTTCCTCATTGTATTCCTCTTGCTTATCTATAGCATCAAAAAGGATGAGGTAGTTATTGTTCTCCCCTATCACATGGCGCGATGAGAAGACCTTGAAATAACGTTTTTCGGGCTTGGAAAGACTCTTAATGAGTCGGTGCAAGTTATCGGATACTACATTGCTCATAGTGGGTTAAGTTTTAATGTTCAACAGGTTTAGAACTGATATTGATATATCGAAAATCCAGCAGAATTACCATTCATAATTTGATAATGAACCAACGGTGTCACTTTTAGGTTATTCGGTCAATTATCTATTGTTTTCGGAAAATGCCATTTCCTGTTGAATGCAACAACTCCCAAATGACGCTTCAAAAAGCTTATGCAGAGTGCATAGCGCTGAGAAAACAGCTTGAAACAATGGTGTTTCAATAAACCCAGATTATGTAATTGAAAATTTCAATTGCATAAACGATTGATAAAGTCAACCATTTGGGCTGCATTTCATTGCGCCAAAATTGTGATTTTCCAAATCGGGATTAACCCACCTAATGCAAATAGTTCAGCTCGTTCCGAGCTTCCTATTGCATAATGTGGGATAAAAGAATTATTCCTTTCTTTATTTCACATA
The DNA here is from genome assembly GCA_031418455.1 of Flavobacteriales bacterium. Classification (GTDB taxonomy): domain Bacteria; phylum Bacteroidota; class Bacteroidia; order Flavobacteriales_D; family Sanyastnellaceae; genus JANNVZ01. The sequence continues at coordinate 44,772 of JANOXJ010000173.1, forward strand.
CCAAATCTACCTTCGCCACGTTATCCACACCATACCTCAACCCCATTTAGCCCCAAAATGAAATACGCGTTTTATAGTCTTGTTCTTTTACTCAGTAGTTTCTCTCTTACCCTGCAAGCTCAGTTTAGCATAGGCACCTGGCGCGACCACTTGCCCTACGGCCGTTGTATAGATGTATGTGCCATAGGCGATACCGTATTTGCAGCTACACCCTATGCCGTGTTTGAGCACACTCCTTCTACTGGCGAAAACTTTAGAATATCCAAAGTAAATTACCTATCGGACACAGGCATATCTGCCATGGAATACGACAGCGGCAGCGGCTTTGTGGTGGTAGGCTACCAAAATGGCAATGTGGACCTTATAACCTCACAAAGCGGCATTAATATTCCTGACATAAAATTTAGCAGCATCATTGGCGACAAGGCCATATATGACATATTCCCTTATGGTAATCGTGTGTATTTGTGCACAGGATTTGGCATAGTGGTAATAGATATGCTAAAACAAGAAGTAAAGGAAACATACTTTATTGGGCCCAATGGTGGGCCGGTGCGCGTAAATGATTTGGCCATACACAATAATGTAATTTACGCAGTTACCGAAACAGGCATGCTTACTGCCGATGCCACAAATAATTTTTTAGCCAATTTTCAAAACTGGGATACGTTTACTGACTTACCTGCCAATGACAGTGTGCCAGAGCATATAGAGTTTTATCACGATTCATTAATGCTGTGCATACCTCAAATTGATAGAGATATTGTTATTATGAAAAATACAGGAAATAATCAATGGTCAGAATATTTTAATTCAGAAGGTTATTTTATAAATGAAATGTGGACAGGCGGTGCATGGTTCACTCTTTCTGGCGGTTATGGTTACCTTGCCTATCAGGATGGTTTCGGACTGGTATATAACGAGGGCATTCATTTGGGCAATACCATTTCCATAAACAATGTAATTCAGACAAGCGGCAGTACCATGTGGGCTGCCGACAATTCGCTTGGTTTGCTTAGAAAAGATTTTGATGGCACACAATACACCATAGCTCCCAAAGGCCCTTCCACAGCCGATAGCAGAAGGATTGGGGCATATAACAATAGCGTCTGGATAGCACACGGTGGTATAGATGCCTCGTGGAGCAATAGATCTAGCCAAGTAGATATATCGGGTTATGTAAGCGATGAGTGGCGAGAAATATCTGCCGCTCGCAGCAACTGGCCACAATTAAACCAAACAGGCGATATAGGTCTGCGTGATGTAATGGACATAGCTGTAGACCCAATTGATAACAACCATATAATGATTGGCTCGTGGGATGAAGGATTAATAAGTGCTTACAATTCAACCCTTACAGGATTTAAACTTAATTCAGATGGTGTGGACAGTATTAACTATGGATTGCCACAACAATCGTTTTGGCCCGGATGGCGCGGTGTAGCTGGTGTGGCCTATGATGTAAATGGTGTGCTATGGTGTACCAATAGTTTTAGCACTGAGGCCTTGCACGCACTGGAGCGCAACGGCAATTTTGTTGATTTTAGTTTTGGTACCGCCATAGCCGACAATGATAAAGTGGGCGATGTAATTATTACCGCCAACGGTTATGTATGGGCATGGGTAGCAGGCAAAGGATTGCTGGTGCTAAATACTAACGGCACACTTACCACTAAGAGTGACGATAATTTTAAACTCCTTACTGATACTGAAGGCGAAGGTGGCTTGCCCTCGCGCGATGTGCTGTGCATGGAAGAAGATCTGGATGGCGAAGTGTGGGTAGGAACCTCGCAAGGTCTGGGCGTATTCTATAACCCCGATGCTATATTTAGTAGCGAGGGTTTTGATGCAGAACCTATACTAATAGTGCAGGATGGTAATGTGCAAGAATTGCTAGGCACCGAAACTATTACTTGTATAGAAATAGATGGTAGCAACAGAAAATGGATAGGTACACAAAACAGTGGTGTGTTTCTATTTAGCGATGATGGCTTACAACAAGTGTATCATTTTACTGAAGAGAACAGTCCAATATTTTCTAATACCATATATGACATAGCCATAAACCATAGCAATGGCGAGGTGTTTTTTGCTACCGAAAAAGGTGTGATTGGATTCTTCTCTACTGCCACCAACTTTGATGCTACTATGAGCAATGTGCGCGTGTTTCCAAATCCTGTAAGGCCGGAATATGAAGGCAACATAACTATAGACGGCTTAGCTTATAACACAAGTGTAAAGGTGACCGACATGCAAGGCAATCTGGTGTTTGAAACAGAGAGTGAAGGTGGCCGCGCAGTGTGGGATGGCAAAAGATTTAATGGTGAAGACATTACCTCCGGTGTGTATCTGGTGTATGTAACTACGCCTGATGGCAGTGCCGATGAGGTAAAGCAGGTGACTATTATCCGATAAGAAATAGCATTAGGCACGGCCATTTATTTTGGCCCACCACCACCTAAGGCCTACAAGTAAAAACCTCCAGTCCTTAAAAAACTCTGGCGCTTTGCCCTCGAACCAGTGCCCAATAAATTGGAACACCCAACCAGTTACAAATAATAGTAACCCAATTTTCCATAAGTCAGCTATGAATATGGAGGCTATTAAAAATAGTAACGACACTACAATGCATGGAATACCTATGGTGTGAAATATGCGGTTAATAGGATTTTGGTGTCCTTTAGAATATTCTTTTATCCACTCACGATACGGTCTGTTTCCCAGCATACTATTTTTATTTATTTACTCAAAGTTACTGAAATAAATTCACCCTTGATTTTGTTTTTTGCAATCTAATTTATTACCTATATGTCTTGTCGGAAGTTTGCCTGTTATCACTGTTCCCTATTTTTTGTCCAATTTATGTCTGACTTAATTTTAGAGCCGTAGGCTCGATTTTATTTTGCAACACAGGACTTTAGTCCTGTGGCATACAATGAGCACATCTTAATAGTGCCGTAGGCACGACACATTTTTATTTGGTTATATGATCCGAGCCTATGGCTCTCTCTGCATTGGTTTGTATTTTAATTAGAACGGATTGAAATCCGTTCTTAAAAAATGAATCGAGCCTATGGCTCTAGCCCTTACAATATTGTAAATTATTCTTCTGAATTATCAGTAGTAAAATGGTAACCAAAACTAGGTTTTTGATAAGGCTTTCACTTTTGCCTAGATGACTATTAATTAAACAAATGAATTTCCGAAATACGGGGGTGCAATTGCAAACCCGAGCAATCATTTTTTTGTCATTTCATAATTGCAAGTAATTTAAAAAACAATCATTTATTTATTATTCGCTCGCACACTAGTGACTCATCACAATTTCTTTTGATAAAAAAAACCTCCAACAATTGTTGGAGGTTTTTATGATTTAATCTATTCTTATAAGAACTTAAATATTCTACACTTCATCATCTGCAGGTGGTGCAGGTGGCGCTGGTGGTGTATCATTTTTAGGCTCTTTTGCTTTGCTGTCTTTAGGAGCTTTACCTTTTTCTATTTTTATTACCACCTTGTCTTCCTCTTTGCTAAAGCTTACTATCATAGTATCGCCAGGTTTTAATGTGGCGTTTATTATTTCTTCAGCTATTGGGTCTTCAAGGTATTTTTGAATAGCACGCTTAAGCGGACGAGCACCAAACTTTTCGTCATAACCTCGTTCTGCGATATGTATCTTAGCTTCATCAGTAAGGCGGATATGGTAACCAAGGTCGGTAACACGGCTAAACAATTTTGCCAACTCTATATCTATGATTTGGAAAATGTGCTCTTGCTTAAGTGGGTTAAACACAATAAGGTCGTCCACACGATTGAGGAATTCAGGTGCAAATGCTTTGCGCAGCGCATTTTCAATTACGCTCTTTCTATCATCTGCCACGGTGGCTTCTTTGGTGGCTGTACCAAAACCCACGCCTGTTCCAAAATCTTGCAACTGACGTGCGCCAATATTGCTAGTCATAATAATAATGGCATTCTTAAAGTCGATTTTACGACCCAATGAATCTGTCATTTGACCATCATCTAATGCTTGCAACAATAGGTTGAACACATCTGGGTGTGCCTTTTCTATTTCATCTAAAAGCACTATGCAATACGGACGTCTGCGCACCTTCTCGGTAAGTTGTCCGCCCTCTTCATATCCTATGTAGCCGGGAGGTGCTCCTATAAGACGCGATACTGCAAATTTTTCCATGTACTCGCTCATGTCTATACGAATGAGTGCCTCGTCAGAATCAAACAAATATTTTGCAAGCTCTTTAGCCAGCTGTGTTTTACCAACACCTGTAGGACCAAGGAAAATGAACGAACCAATTGGGCGATTTGGATCTTTAAGACCTGCTCGGTTACGCTTGATGGATTTTACCACTTTCATTACCGCATCGTCCTGGCCAATAACTTTGCCCTGCAGCTCTTTGTCCATTTTGGCCAATCTTCCGCTTTCCTTTTCTGCTATGCGCGTTATAGGAATGCCGGTCATCATGGCTACCACTTCTTCTACATGAGCTTCGGTAACGGTAACACGGTGGTTGCGCGTTTCTTCTTCCCACTTCTTCTTAGCTGCTTCCAGTTTTTCCTGCAACTGACGCTCTTTGTCGCGAAGTTTCGCAGCCTCTTCATATTTCTGACTGCGCACCACACGGTTCTTGTCCTCTTTTACATCTTCTATGCTCTTTTCAATATCTATTATCTCCTTAGGCACATTTATGTTATTTAGGTGCACGCGCGAGCCTACTTCATCCAAAGCATCTATAGCTTTATCTGGTAAGTGGCGGTCGGTTACATAGCGCGAGGTAAGTTTAACGCATGCTTCCAAGGCTTCATCAGTGTATGTCACACTGTGGTGCTCTTCGTATTTGTCTTTTATGTTATTTAGAATTTGCACAGTTTCTTCGGCAGTGGTTGGGTCCACTATTACCTTCTGAAATCTGCGTTCCAATGCTCCATCTTTTTCTATGTACTGGCGGTACTCATCTAAAGTAGTAGCACCTATGCATTGTATTTCGCCACGTGCCAATGCAGGTTTAAACATATTGCTAGCATCTAATGATCCGCTTGCACCGCCTGCACCAACTATGGTGTGTATTTCATCTATAAATAAAATTACATCAGGCGATTTTTCCAACTCATTCATTACAGCCTTCATGCGCTCTTCAAACTGGCCACGGTATTTGGTACCAGCCACAAGCGATGCTATATCCAAAGTAACTATTCTTTTACCAAATAGTACGCGCGATACTTTCTTCTGTATGATGCGCAGGGCAAGGCCTTCAGCTATGGCGCTTTTACCTACACCTGGTTCACCTATAAGTATTGGGTTGTTCTTTTTTCTGCGCGAAAGAATTTGTGATACACGCTCTATTTCTTTTTCGCGTCCTACTATTGGATCTAGTTTTCCTTCTTCGCCAAGTTTGGTAAGGTCGCGACCGAAGTTGTCCAACACAGGAGTTTTGCTCTTGCTATCGCCTTGTTTTTTAGGCGTGCCACCACCGCTGCTAAAGCCGCGCTCATCATCATCGTCCTCGGCATTGCCCGGCATTTCTGCACGTGGCAAATCTTCTTTGTTTAGAAGGCCGCCCATATTTTCAAGCTCCTCGCGCACGGTAGCATAATCTACACCTGCATTGTTCAGGTTGCGTGTTGCCACATTGTCTTGGTCTTTTAGTATAGAAAGTAATAAATGCTCTGTACCAACCAATGGAGCTTTGAATGACTTGGCCTCCAAATAAGTTATTTTTAAAATGCGCTCAGCCTGTTTTACAAGTGGTATTTGACCACCAGCTGCTGCAGGGTGTGCGGCACTATTTCCTTTAATGGAGTTTTCTACTCGCTTGCGCAAAGCAGCCAAATCCACATCCAGACTTGCAAGTACTTTTACTGCCACGCTTTCGCCCTCGCGAATTAGGCCTAACAGCAAATGCTCTACCCCTATGTAGTTGTGCCCTAAACGCAGCGCCTCTTCCCTACTGTAAGTTATTACATCTTTCACCTGTGGTGAAAATTTTGCTTCCATACTCATATATCTATCTCCTATATTTTTTTAGTGTCCGTTAATTGTGGCCAAATTAATTGGTTGGTGACTCCATTTCAAATAACTCACCAATTATGATTTCTCAATTTATCCATGCCACTTTGTCCAAATTTATCTGTACTAAAGTAAAAAGTTCCTTCTTGTCATGCTTTGTTATGAACACCCGCCAATGGCTATAGCGAAATGCCCTCCAAAATGCCCAATAATATTACTACAGCTAAGGTAATCATTTGCCCTAATCTGCTCTAAAATTGAGCATTACTTAACAGTTTTATGAGGCGCTGTTAGCTCGCTTATTTTAATCCTCTGCATATTTTCCGTGCAATGGCCGGCCCCTCATATATAAAACCTGTATATACCTGCACAAGTGCTGCCCCTGCATTCAGTTTTTCCTGAGCATCAGCCGCATTTTGAATGCCACCTACACCTACTACCGGAAATGCATTTTTACCATTTTGGACCAGGTAGCGTATTACCTCTGTGCTTCTGTTACTCACAGGTTTGCCACTTAACCCTCCTGCTCCAATTTGTTCTAGTTCTTCTGCTGCTGTCACTAGTCCGCTTCTGTCTATGGTGGTATTGGTAGCTATAACACCTGCTATGGCTGTTTCGTTCACTATCGTTATTATATCATCCAGCTGGCTGTTAGTAAGGTCTGGCGCTATTTTAAGTAATATTGGTTTGGGATTGGGGCGCTTCTTGTTTTCTTGCATTAAGCTGTTTAGGAGTGCCGTAAGGGGTCCCCTTTCTTGCAACTCTCTTAGCCCTGGTGTATTTGGCGATGATACATTGACTACAAAGTAATCTACCACATCAAACAAGTCATTGAAACAAATAAGATAATCTTCTACAGCATTTTCATTGGGTGTTATTTTGTTTTTCCCAATATTTCCTCCAATAATTATTTTTCCCTTTCTGTTTTTTAATCGCTCGGCAGCGGCTTTGGCACCGGCATTATTAAAACCCATTCTGTTTATCAATGCTTCATCTTTAGGCAATCTAAAAAGTCGTGGTTGTGGGTTGCCATCTTGTGCAAGCGGTGTCACTGTGCCTATCTCTATAAAACCAAAACCAAGTTTTTCCAACTCATCTACCCAACGGGCATCTTTATCAAAGCCTGCTGCAAGCCCCACAGGATTTGGGAAATGAATACCAAACACATTTTTACCTAAATGGGTACTATTTGAATTAAAAATATTTTTAAGCAAAAAAGGAACTCCCGGTATGGCGCAAGCAATTTTCAAAAAATCCATTGCTAAATAGTGCGCCCGCTCGGGGTTAAAAAGAAAAAAAAACGGTTTGATGATGAGCTTGTACATGTTACAATTTTATCTTATTGTAATATTCTTCAATAAGAATATTTAATGTTTTAAATAAAAATTAGGATGCATTAATGCAACTCTCCTGTTTCAAACATTTCCACCAAATAATCGCTCCAATAAATGCTTTTTTTAGCCCAGTCAATTTTAAGCGCTAGTTTTTCATCATCGCTTAGTTGCCATGGCACATTTAGCTCGCGTATGCGGTGAGTAATATTTTGAATTATTGCAGCTGCTGCCACAGATACGTTTAAGCTTTCAGTAAATCCATGCATGGGTATTACCATAGTGGCATCTGCATATTTAAGTGCCGTACAGCTTGCACCAGTTAGTTCAGTGCCCATTACTACGGCTGTCTTTTTACTAAGGTCTATTTGGTCTAGCGCTATTGCATCGTGTTGCAATGCAGTAACTATTATTTGGTAGCCATTGTTTTTTAATGTTTCAAAACATGCTGCTGAGTTATCGGGCATTTTATTATATCGCTTTATGGTAAGCCAATCTTTAGCACCCTTAGCTATTTTTCTATGATGTTGAAAGGTGTGCCTGTTTTCGATAATGTGTAAGTCTTGCACGCCCCACGCCTCTGCGCTGCGCAGCAGAGCGCTTGCGTTTTGTGCTTGATATATATCTTCTAATACTAATGTAAAATAGCGCGTGCGCTGGCTCACTACTTGTTCAAATAAGTCGCGCTTGCGCTCAGTAAGGTGCTCAGATAATATTTTGTAAAGTCGTTCGCTCATTACTTAATTAATAAAAAAAGAATTTGCTTTTGCAAATGTGTAAAAACAAAAGAGGCCGCCCGTTAGATAAAGGCAGCCTCTTCAGTTTTTTTTTGCTTTGCAAATGATTACTTCACTTTGCCAGCTAATTCAGCACCAGCTTTGAAACGTACTACGTTCTTAGCTTTGATGTTGATTTCTTTACCAGTCTGTGGGTTACGACCTTTACGTGCAGCACGCTTGCTCACGCTGAAAGAACCGAAACCAACTAGAGCTACACGGTCACCTTTCTTAAGTGCCTTTGTAGTTGTCTCAAGAAAACCATCCAATGCTTTCTTAGCATCTGCTTTTGAAAGCTTTGCACTTGATGCCATAGCATCAATCAATTCTGCTTTGTTCATTTTGATTAATTAATTATTAGGGTTAAACAAATTTAATAGGCTGTATTACCTATTGTGGGCCAAATGTAGAGTGCTGCCCCGTCTGAAAACAAGGCCTAGTGCGGAAAATATGCATGTTTTGTTGAAAAAACGTTGACATTGTTAACAAACCTGCACTTTTCCTTTCCAAAATGCCCAATTAATAGGCCTTACACTGCCAAAATTTTCCGTTGGCGCCTATGCTATGGGCTTCATAGACACAAATTTCTTCACACTTGCCATAAATATTGACCTTTTTAAAGTCTTCTATATATAAGTATGGAAGAGAATATTTCAAAGCTATTGATTTTTATGGTTTAGTAAAATTCAGCCAATTCAGTTTTTTTTTACAACTCAATGTCCATTTTATGATATAGTATAAAGACACACTTTTTATTTTTATTGAACTGACATTCAATTTATTCTTGCATCCTTAAAATTTCACTTAATTAACCAACAATATTCAATTATGAAAAACCTCTTATCCATCCTTGCTTTGTTTTGCTTGTCACTTTTTGGTGCAGCACAATCTAAGGATGTGAACATTAAAAACGGAGCCACTTTCGATCCTAAAGGCACCATTAACGAATTTATTGGTCAGAAGGAAGACGTTATCCTTTACAACTCTTGGAAAAAAGGACCATGGGTAGGCGCAGTGAAAGCTAGCAGCCTTGCACAAGCCTATGAAGTGGAAGTGGAAATGCCAGAATACAATGGCAAAGAAGTAACCTATCAAGGTATTTATTTGCTACAAGATGAACTTATACTCTTTGCAACACACTACGACAAGAAGGAAGATAAGCGCTACCTTTTTGCTCAAAAACTATCTGACAAAGGAAAGCGCGAAGGCAACCTTATAAAGCTGGATGAGATAGATGCTGAAACAAAAAGAAACTCAGGTAATTTTTCGTTCGATGTGAATTCTGCCACTGGCCGAATCATCATTTTCTCTAACCCTCCTTACGAGAAATATTCAAAAGAAAAATTCGCGTTTAAAATTCTGGACAAAAATTTGGACTTGGTATGGGAAAAGGACATAGAACTACCTTATGCCGACAAATTTTTTACCACAAGCGATTTTATTTTAGATGAAAATGATGTGCTTTACATGGCTTGCACCTTCAACGACTTTGCAGAAACTAAAAAAGAAGAAGGTAGAAAAAAAGCAAAAGAAGAAGCAAAAGAACGCGGTGGCAATTGGTTCTCTTACAAAATAGTGAGCTACAACAATACCTTAGGTAAGGTAAAGGAATTTGACATTGCGCTTGAAAAAGGACAATCTATAGTAAGCTTTAACTACAACCTGGATGCTAAGGGTGACATAAACGTAGCTGGATTATATGCTAATGGTAACGACAAAGCAGGTGGTGCTAATGGCGTGTACTTTATTAAGATAGACCACACTACCGCTAAAATTAATACAAGCAGCATTCAAGAATTTGAAAAAGGAATGGTAGAAGAATACCTTATAGCTGCCCTTGGCGAAAAGCGTGGCCAAAAACAAGCTGATAAAGGCGAGGGTATTGACTCATTCGTAGTAAGAGAATTCATAAACAAAGATGATGGTGGACTATTAATATCAGGCGAAACCTACCGTGTATACACTGTATGTACAACTGACTCTAAAGGAGTTACACGTTGCACTACGCACTACATTTATGGTTTTATAATTGTCATTAATGTATCGCCTAAAGGCGAAATTCTATGGACATCGCACGTGCCTAAGTACCAACATACGGTAAACGATGGCGGCTTCTTCTCTTCTTATGAGTTGATGGTAAAAGGCGAAAATTTATACTATGTATTTAATGACAACATTAAAAACTACGACCCTAAAAAGAAAGCCTCTACTGTGTATCCTATGACCTCGTCTAAGAAAGCAGTAACTACCATAGCGCGCATGGATGGCGATGGTAAAGTAACAAAAGAAGCAGATGCTAAACTTAGAACTGAGAAGAAAATGCTACGTCCTAAAGTGAGTGCTTATATAGCTGCTGATGATAAAACAATAATGCTTGCCAAATGGGGTAAGAAAGAAAGTGTGGTAGAAATTAAGATTGACTAAATCATAATTTCATTATCTAAAATAATAAAAGCCGAATGCAAATGCATTCGGCTTTTTTATGAAATTGAATGCAACTTTTCTTTTAAAAAAAAATAGCGATCTCAAACCTAATTTAAAAAATCTAAATCCCATCCCTTGCCCTTACCAACCCCATAGGGGCAAGCGGGAAGGGAAGTTCAAGCTAGGCTATGTAAATTGACAGTATTCCTAATTATGTGCCTCCAGCAAAAGTTTAATCACTGAATCCTCTTGCCGCTCATGTTTTGAGATTTGGAATATTTTGCAAACTGAAGTGACTCATTAAATATTATTTTCATGCACCTCACATTAGAGGTCCTTCTTCCAACAAATTATTTGCCTGTCGTCACCGCATGAAATTAAGTATTCATGCTGGAACAAAAGTTTATTTACAGAGTGCGAGTGCCCTCCCGTCTTTGTATCAAGGCGCTGAATAGGATTGAGTGTCATGGCATCCCAAATCTTTATTGTTTTATCGCGGCTGGCAGTAGCACAAATACCATGGCCAAAAGCAATGGAGTATATGGCATAGTTGTGGGCAGGCACTGACAAGGCACACGAGTAGTTGTCTTGTATACTCCACATTTTTACATGCGCATCTTTGCCGCCTGTAGCAAGCACTGCCTTGGCGGGGTGCCAGGCCACCGCTGTAGCACCATCGGCATGTGCTTCCAGGTGCTGCTCCTGATTTAAAAAATCTAATTCCAATACTCGCACGCTGCCATCGCCACAGGCCACGGCTACCTTGTCCATAGGCTCGTGTATGGCAAGTTGCCTCAATTTCTCGGTGCACATAGGAATATTGCGCTCGCATTTGAGCGTTTCTAAATTCCACACAGACAAACATCCATCTCCCCCTGCTACAAGCAGCAAATTGCGCCTTTGGTCGCAAGCCAAATCATATATACCGCCACTGTGCAGCGTGAAATAATGCAGTTCTTTTTTGCTATTGGCATCTATTACATGCAAACCGCCAAGGGCATTGCCTATAAATAGTCTATCCCGCAAATTATCGTAATGGACGGAATAAGCTGCACTCGTTAAGCGCACTACAAAAGGCTCTTGTATGCGCTTCTCTATATTCCACTCCACCACATGCTTGTCGGCCGAGGCCGAAAAAATGGTGTGTGGTCCGCTTCCATTGCCTATGGCATACACAGCACCTGAATGATTACCTATTGCGAAATCTTTTTTATACATCTTTATACCGTGCACGAAAGTACTCGTGTCAGACTTCTATCTTTGGCAAGAATTATTAATTTCGTACAGAAGTACATTTTTTCTACAACAACATAAAATTATCATGACACGCATACTACTATTTGTAATTATAGGGTTACTAGTTTACCTCATAATAGAAACTCGCAAAAAAAACAACAACGGTGGCGGCACAGGTTGGATGTGATATAGAGGCATTGAGCAATCAAGATTGAATACTCAATAAAAAAAAGCTTACACACCCAAACACCAATAAAACCCACCAACCACTTAATAACTATATGCCAAGTATACCCAAAGGAACCAGAGATTTTGCGCCACCCATAATGGTAAAGCGCAACTATATATTCACTACCATAAAAAAAACATTTGAACGCTATGGATACATGCCACTGGAAACACCATGCATGGAAGACATAGAAACCCTTACCGGCAAGTATGGCGATGAGGGGGATAAATTAATTTTTAGAATATTGGATAGTGGAGATTTTCTGAAAGACACTCCTGCGGAAATTTTGCAAGCAAAAAACTCTGCTCAAGTTTCAAAAAGCATATCGGGCAAAGCCCTGCGCTATGACCTTACTGTGCCCTTTGCACGCTTTGTGGTAATGAATAGAAATGATATAGCATTTCCATTCAAACGCTACCAAATACAACCAGTATGGCGGGCTGACAGACCACAGCGAGGCCGCTACCGCGAGTTTTACCAATGCGATGTGGATGTAGTAGGAAGCGACTCGCTGCTATACGAAGTAGAATTAGTACTAATTTTTGACGAT
>JANOXJ010000174.1:0-2494 GCA_031418455.1 Flavobacteriales bacterium
TATCAAGATGCAGATGGCAAAGACAAAAAGAGTTTACACCTGTTTGCCATGGACCAAAACGAAACGGTACACGCATGCGCAAGGTTAGTAAAACCAGGCGTATCTTATACGGAAGCATCTATAGGCAGAGTGGCTTCATCAGCAGCGGTGCGCGGCACAGGCATGGGCCGCGAGCTTATGGAGCGCTGCATGGACTACTATAAAACAGAAGGCAATAATGCTTTTGTGCGTATATCTGCGCAGTCATACCTGAAAAAATTTTATGAATCGTTTGGCTTTGTGAAGGTAAGTGATGAATATTTGGAAGATGATATACCGCATATAGAAATGCTTTTTACGCCCAACCAGGGCAACTAAACTTTAATAAAAAACACAACTATGCAAGGAGAACTGTTAGCTCATTGGAATGAACTTGTGAAAGCAAAAGAAGAGTTTTTAGACACCATGAAAGGCCTAAATGATGAGCAAATAAAAACACAACCTGCCGATGGCTGGAGTGCCAACCAAGTGCTGGAACATGTGCTAGGTGCTGAAATGGGCACACTTGGCTATATGAAAAAAAAATGTAGCAGCGGATGGGATGTGCTGGAAACTGCCCAGGACGAGCATCATAAAAACAGCCATGCTATAAACACTCGCCTTGCATCTGAAGACAGATATAAAGCTCCTGCTATACTTACAGAACCAAGCAATGCCTACACGTATGCCCAGTTGACAATGCAGTGGGATGCAGTAAGAAATGACATGTATGATTTTCTAAAAGCAGTGCAACCGGAGCATTACAACAAATTGGTATTTAAACAACCCGTGGCAGGTATGCTGAATGTGGTGCAGGCAATATCATTTATGCACAACCACTTGCGCCATCACATTCCTCAAATAATTCGCCTCAGAACAGAATTGGCCATTTGAATCTGAAAATAAACAATACCGGCACCGCAGGCATCATCCATATTTGGGGCTGCATGGCCATAGCCTTCACCATACCATTGGCTAAAAAGTTTGTGCCCGGCTTTATTGTTTTATTGTGCCTCTACTCCATTTACTTTTTTGCTTTAGAACGCAGATTTCATTTACAAAAAAAACATAGTGCGCTGGTCATACTGTTTGGTATTTTTCTATTGCACTTATTAGGTATAGCCTACAGCACGCATACATCCGATGCATGGAATGAAGTAGGAATAAAAATGTCTTATCTGGTATTTCCGCTGCTAGGTTTACTTATTCCCACCATTAAACAATCTGATAATAAATCCATTCTTTGGACATTCGTGTGGGGCTGCTTAGCCTTTGTGGTATTAGCAGTTTCGTATGGTTTATATCGCAGCCATCAGTTCCAAGACTACTCTTATTTGAGCTACGAAAAGCTGGGCATTTTTCTTCACCCAACTTATGCTGCTACTTATTTGGCTATGGCCATTTTTATTCTTTTGCGCTTTGCAACACATTCAGAATATTTAATAAAACGCGCATGGACAAGCTACATAGCCGTATTAGCAATGCTCATATTCATATGCATGCTTGCTTCCAAAGCAGGATTTATAGCAGCTCTTATAAGCATACTTATGGCCATGTGGGTTTGGTTCAAAAATTTTAAAAGCATAGCAAGAGCGCTTACAATGGCAGTATTGTGCATAGGTATAATGGCGGCCTCTATAAAACTGCTGCCTGCATCGGCACAGCGCGTATCCAATGCCATAGTAGATGCACAGAATACCAGTGTGCCCTCTGCAAACGAAAAGCAAGAAGCCCACTCAAGCACCGAACTGCGCATGGTAACATGGTCGGCAGCCGGAGCATTGCTTCTGGAACATCCGCTGGGAGTTGGCACAGGAGACACAGAGTCTGAGCTCATAAATAAATATGTGCAGGCTAATGAAAACTACGCAGCCGAAAGAAAATTAAATGCACACAACCAGTTTTTGCAGGCGGGTGCTGAGCATGGTTGGCTTGGTATATTGCTGCTTATAGCATGCATGTTAGTGTTAACATACAATGCACTAAAAAGGCAAAATATTGTCATGCTCAATTTTGTGCTTTTGTGTGGCATGAATTTCCTTTTTGAGTCGTTCTTAGAAGTACAGGCAGGACTCGTATTCTTTGGCTTTTTTGTATTCGTATTTGTCAAATCGGAGCAGAATACCTAACACATAGCAATTGCTCTTTTACTGCTTGTACCCAAGCAAAGCCACTCACCCTTTTCCTATGCCACTTATAAGTGAAACATGCGCGCAGCATTCATTGCCATTAAATTCGCGAAGTAGAAAGTTATAAGAAATAAATTATCTAAAAAAAATCAAATTAACCACTGATGAAACAAACCATTTTAGCAATTGCCTCTGCCCTGCTAGTAAGCGCAGGCGCACTTGCACAAAACATTAAGTTTACGGAGTATGACCTTAAGAACGGATTGCATGTGATATTGCACGAAGACCATACTACACCTATAGTAGCGGTAACCGTAATGTACCATGTAGGTTCTAAAAACGAAACA
>JANOXJ010000175.1:0-4865 GCA_031418455.1 Flavobacteriales bacterium
GTTTTCATTTTGCCTGCTGGTGTTACACGCACCCTGTTGCACGTGCCACAAAAACTGCGTGTGTAAGCAGGTATTACGCCTACTCTTCCTTGGTGATTAGGTATGGAGTAATTAAGCGAAGTGCTGCCATATTCATCTTGCAATTTTGTGAGAGTTGGAAAATGTTTTTTCACCTCATCCATAATAGCTGCGTAATTCCACTTAAGTGGCTCTGCGCGGCCTGTGCCATTAAATGGCATTTCTTCTATGAACCTCACGTCTATAGGCAAGTCTTTGGTAAGCGATGCAAGGGCCAGTATGTCCTCTTCATTTCTGCCATTCATAATTATGGCGTTGATACGTGTGGTAATGCCATGCTGCAACAATAAATCTAGTGTATGCTGCACAGCAGCAAAATCATTGCGCCTGGTTATTTCAAAAAAACGATCTGCATTGAGAGTATCTGCACTAAGATTTACACTGTGTATTTGCAAGTCTTTCAATTCTTCCACGTGCGGTGCCGTAAGGGTGCCATTGGTGGTAATGCTTATTTGCTCAAACAAATTAGATTGTACCACAGTGCGCAGTAACTGCATAAAATCTTTGCGCAAAAAAGGCTCGCCACCAGTGAAGCGTATTTTAGTAATACCAAGTGCCGCATAAATTTTAAGCAAGCGCATTATTTCCTCATAAGTGAGCAATGCGCTGCGCTTCTCCCACTCTAACCCTTGCTGCGGCATACAATAAAGGCAGCGCAAATTGCACCTGTCTGTTATGGCCATGCGCAAATAAGTAATTTGCCTACCGTGGTTATCTATTAGCATTTGGCTGTGCCTGCTTGTGGATTCGGAAAATTATCCTGCTCATCATTTCGCGGGCTTAGGCACGCAAAATCTTTTTCTATAAGTATGTAAAGCGGATGGCCGGTATGATTGTCTTGTGTGCATTCCATACCTACTTGGTCAGAATTGGCCCAGGTGCTTACTTGCTCCTGACTGCAAAAAATAGTGATAGTGCTACCTTCTAATTTGGCCTCTATTGTATTCAGCAGCCATGGTTCCATGCGCACCACCAGCTTATGCATAAGGGTAAATGAGGTGCTTTCTTCCACCGCTTTGCCATCGGCCAGCAATGCTACTTCCGATTGCGAAAGGCGCAGCCTCAGCGTATTTCCTTTTATGCGCAACTTCATGAATACCGTGTTTAATTAATTAAATGCTCTGTATACCTTTTAAGGAAAAAAACGCAATGAAACCAGTGATGTAGATTTAATTTCAAAAGAGAGATTTAACCTTATTCGCCAGCTTCGCGTCCCCAAGTCCAAGGCTTAAAGATATGATTGTTTTGGCGCCAAAAGTGCAACACCAGATAAACAAATATGGGCGAGCCAAAAGTGAGAAATGACAAATAGATAAAAGACAAACGCACCTTGCGCACACGCACGCCCATGCGCTCTGCAATGTAGCTGCAAACTCCAAAAAGTTGTTTTTCCAACACGGATTGTATCTGCTTCATGCTTTGTTCTTGTTCTATGCTTATTATACTATTTGTTCATCAACTTTAACCCTACTGCGCATTGCAAACATAACTTGCCGGTGCAGTAGTTATTGTACAATTGGATAAGGCTTTGGGATTCTGCAGCATTGGCTGATTCTATTCCCAAATCTTTCCAGTTATTTACAATTCTATTAAAATCAGGTTGGCAAAGTTCTAAAAGTTTTAGGGCTTTGTCAACATAATTTTCATCATCGCGGTGCTTGCCATAACTAAACAAAACCACAGCCACGGTATTTATAAGTAAATTCTCTAATGAAGACTCACCAAGTCGCTTAGCGTTGCGTTCAGTTTTTAAATCCGATCCCACCGTTTTAGCATCAAACCTAAAGTGATGATTCCAATACTCATGAGCCTCCACCTGAAACAAACGCTTAATATCTGCAGGGCTTTCCAGTTCCACCAAGGTAGAAAATAAATGTTCTGATTTGCAAATGAGGGCTGCCAGTTGTGCTATGCGAATAGTAGGGAAATTAGATGGCCTCATTCGCGCAAAATTCCATGCTGCATTATTCATGGTGCTCAGCCCATATTTCTTCTGCAAAAAATCGTATTCCTTTTTTAAGTCTATTGGATATTCATCGCTAAATATTTCGTTCAAAAAACCCGCTTGTCCAAATAACAGTGCTTCTATTTGAAAAGGGTCGCTTTTATGCTTGGCCAATATGCTTTGCGGAACTGATTCTGCAAGCATTTCCATAGCATCTGCATTTACTTTAAAACCAAAATTGCGCGCTAGTAATCTATAAAAAGTTTCGCTCCAATCACCTTTGGTTTTTTCTAACTGTGCATTTACCAACTTACTTTTTTGCTCCAGTCGTTCTATCAAAAGCCTGTCCTTCCAACCAGTCCATGTAAGTGAATCTACCTGCGCAATGCCTGCCTGGCAGGCTATCCAGGTTTTGCTCTGCAGCCAACCTTCATACTTAGCCCATTGGTCGGTGCGCAGGTATTTACTCAAATCAAAAACTTGTAAGTCGCCCGGGTGATGCAGATAAATTTCTTTGTCGTTGTCGAACACCACATGCAGCACCACGTTTTTATAATGCGCATCATCGGTATGCTTATGGTGATGCCAGTCGCTGGCACGTATATGAATTTCTACATGGCCTGCCCAAGTGGTAGCTCCAATTTTGAGGCGGGCATTTAAAAAATCAGGACCACCATTAAAGTTGTGCATACCTGCATGCATCACGCTCAATGCCTCACCAGTAGTGGTTTCAAGCTCCTGTGCGTTAAACAGTCTGTACTTCCATATGTAGTGCAGAAAAGCTTCTGTCATTTGATAGAAAGTAGAAATGAGAAATTAGAAGTTAGAAGTTAGATGCTAGATATTAGATATTGGATTACTTGATCACGCTAAGCCGAGTTTAGATTACTTGTCCCCGCTGAGTATAGAGAGAATAGAAGTTAGATAGCTTGTCTCGGCTCAGCCGAGAGATGTTAGACAATTGATTTAAGCTCAGTTTAGCTGAGATAGAACCTCTAACATTCAACTAATCATATTCCTTGTCTAATAACGCTCTTCTAGCTTTTAACTCCCTAATTCCTCTCCTTTACTTATCCTTCACATCCATTATGTTGTTCATGGCCATCATTTGGCGCATTACCTTTTCCATACCATCAGGAGAGCCATCTAGGAAAATGACATTGCCCTTGCCGTACTCAGCAAAGTTTTTTATTGCTTCTGTCCACATGCTAAACATGATAACAGAGGTATCCAGATTAGCCTGCTTCATTTCGCGCGCTGCATTTTGCATACCACGTGCTACTTCCTCGCGGAAGAGGGCCACACCTTGTCCGCGCATTTGAGCAGCTTCACGTTCTGCTTGTGCAGCAATTTTTATAGCATTACCATCCGCCTCGGCAGCTTTGGTTTTAGTTATTAGCAAGGCTTGACCTTCGTTTTCAGCAGCAGCTTTTAGGTTGTTACTAGCCACCACTCTACTCATACTTGTAAGTATGGCTTCGTCAAAAGTGATATCATTCACCTGCAAATCTTGCAAGTGATAACCCCAATCTTCCAATCTGTTGTCTATTTCAGACTTTACGTGCTCCACTATATCATTGCGCAAAGACAACACTTCTGCTTGTTTTTTGGTAGCTACAAAAGAGCGTATGGTACCTTCAATAGTGCGCACCAAAGCCTGCATTAAACTGCGTTCGTCTATAAATTTAAAAGCCACACGCTTTATTACCTCCTCATCGCCATTCATTACAGAATACAGCAACATGCTTTTGAAATATACATTGGCTTGGTCTTGTGTAACTGCCTGAAACTCCATTTCTACAGAGCGGTTCTGTGTAGAAATTCTTTTATAAACCACCTCTATAAACGGTATGCGCAAACTAAGACCCGGAGACAATACTCTGCGGTATTTTCCAAATATGGTTATTACACCTATTTGACCTTGATTTACAATTACAAATGACCTTGAAAGAAGCACGGCTATTACTACTAGCCAAATTAAACCGCTTGGTAAATTGTCCATTTTACTTTTTGTTTTTGTTTAGTTTTTTAATGGCGTGAAATTAGTGGAAAGAATGGGAATTAGATGCTAGATAATAGATATTAGATGTGAGAGGTTAGATGTTAGACATGAGCTTTTAGAGGTTAGAGGTTAGAAAGCTTGTCTCGGCTCAGCCGAGAGAGGTTTGAAGTTAGAGATTAGATTATTTGTCGCGGCTTGGCCGTGAGAGGATAGATTGCTTGTCTCGATTGAGCTTGTATAATATCGACTGATATAAAATCCGTTTTAATCCGTTTTAATCCTTGCAAATCCGTGTCCTATTCTTCATAGAAGTTAGAGATTAGATGTTAGAAATTAGACTCGTCTCGGCTCAGCTGAGAGAGGTTCCAAGATGATTGCTTGTCTCAAATCTAAAGTTACACATTAGAACCGCTGAACAAAAACTTATTGGGACTTACCAATTGTGTTTTTACCGCGTACATAACAATAGCAGCTGTGTTATTAGCACCAAGCTTAGCTAATATATTTTTGCGGTGGGTGTTTACGGTATGTGGCGACAAGAAAAGCTTTTCGGCAATTTCATTGTTAGTATAGCCTTCTGCAATAAGCGTTATTATTTCATTTTCGCGCTCGCTTATGAGCACAGGTTCGCAGCTCATTTCGGTTAGGTCCAGGTCGTTTACATCTATAGCCTCTCTGCGAATGGTATTTAAAATTTGACCGCAAAAGAATTTACCTCCATTGCCCGTTTCGCGAATGCTGTCCAGAATTTCCTGCACATCGCAATCTTTTTTTATGTAGCTGGTAACCCCTGCGCGCAAGGCATTTACTATAGTGTGCCCGCTCTGCTCGCCCGTAATT
>JANOXJ010000176.1:0-1858 GCA_031418455.1 Flavobacteriales bacterium
ACCATCCCAAAGTTGCCATCAAAAATTTTAGATTTTAAAAAAAAGTAAGTTTGCTATCATGCAAGAAAGATTAAATAAAGAACTCGATTTTCAGCCATACAATAGTAACAGGCCTAACCTGGTAATACCGGAATATGGCCGAAACATACAACGTATGGTAGACCATGCTATATCACTAGAGGATAGAGAGGAGCGCAACAAATGCGTGCGCGCCATATTAAGCGTTATGGGGCAACTAGTGCCTTACCTGCGCGATATAGAAGACTATAACCACAAGCTGTGGGACCACTTGCACATCATAAGCAATTTTCAGTTGGATGTGGACAGCCCATACCCAAAACCCGATCCGGAAAATTTGGTGAGCAAGCCAGAAACGGTGCCTTATCCGCACAACGATATTAAAGTGGTGCATTATGGCCATTATGTAGAAAAATTTATAGAGAAGTGCTCAGCCATGGAAGAGGGTGAGGAGAAACAAGCATTCTCGCTGGCTATAGCCAACCTAATGAAATACAATGCGCACAACTGGAACCGAAACACGGTGTATGACGATGTCATTCTGCGCGATTTAAACACGCTTTCGAAAGGGAAAATAACCTTGGACGAAGGCAAAGGACTAAATGAAGTGCGCGGCTCGGTTAAGTTTAAGGAATTTGAGCCGGAAAACTATGGCAAGAAGTTTAAGAAGTTCAACAACAAAAACAAGAAGAAAAAATTTAAACCAAAGGGCAAGTTTTAAGAACACATTTTTTGTGACATAAATTGAAACCTAGCGTTTGACGCAGTCGTTTCAGCACACAGTCATATACATCTAATGGCAAAAGCGCGGCAGACATGAGTAGAGAACTTGCGAGCCGCGCTTTTTCTATGCCTATTATTTTCCCGTTTTATTCTTGTTGTCGATGGGCTTAATCCCATAGCTAATCGTAGTGCTGAAGCCTATGCGAAAAAATAAATTGCATTTTATTGAACGCATGCAGGGCTGGTAGGTACAGTATGGTCAAATAGCCACTATTATGACCAACCTTATTCCCATACAAACACTTGCTTCGCGCTTTGTGGCCTGGTTCCAAAGCGATGGCCGACATTTTCAAATTGTATCGCAAGTCACTTTTTTATCGTTTGGCATTTTGGCCCTTGGGTGGAATGCAGATTATGCAAATTACCTCTGCGCATTTTCGGGCTGTGTACTTGCGCAACTGCTGGCCATTAAATATGCTGGCTTTCCGCCACACTCCATAAAGAGCGCCCTTATTACTGCACTTGGCTTAAGCTTATTGCTAAAAACCAATTCACCATGGTTGTTTTTAATAGCAGCATTTTTTGCAATTGGCCAAAAATTTATTGTAAAAATTAATGGCAAACATTTGTGGAATCCGGCCAATTTTGGAATAGTGCTGGTAATACTCTTGAGTGGCGAGGCATGGATATCGCCAGGGCAGTGGGGCAGTGGTGCCTTATTGGTATTTATTATAGGCACTGCAGGATTAGCTGTATTGTCCAACATAAAAAGGCTCGACACGGGCATTGTTTTCATACTAACCATAGCAGCATTAGAATATAGCCGAGTAGTGCTTTATTTAGGTTGGGGGCACGATGTGTGGTTGCACAAACTCACCAATGGTTCGCTATGGTTGTTTGCCTTTTTTATGATTACCGATCCCATGACTACGCCAAGTGCTAATCCAATGCGCATAGTATGGTCCATGGCAGTAGCATGTGTAGCATTCTATCTGGCCAATTTCAAATTTATTAATGCTGCACCGTTTTGGGTATTGTTTTTTGCCACACCCTTCACACCAGCACTCGATGCATTTGTAAAAGGCAAAACATTTCATTGGATCAATTCAAAACGCAT
>JANOXJ010000177.1:0-3650 GCA_031418455.1 Flavobacteriales bacterium
ATATTTTCTAAATAAAATAAATTTATCTCTGTTATCTGTCTAGCCGATTCCTTCAATCACATCGTACTTGGTTACAATGTGGTATTTACCATTTTCCAATTGCACCAGCACTGCTGTAGAATCTTTGTTGATGAGTTTAGATACATTTTCTATTGCCACGTTTTCTTTTACTACCGGAAAAGGCGCGCCCATGATGTCTTCAATTTTTCTGTCCAATGCTTTAGTATCTTCTATAAGCAATTGGAACAAACGGCTTTCGTCTACCGAGCCAGCAAATTCATTGTCCTTTATTACCGGTATTTGCGAAATGTTGTACTTTTTCATTTTTGCAATAGCATGACTCACCAGCTCGCCAGAGCCTATTGTTACCAGCGGATGGTCTATATGATCCTTTATAAGGTCGCGTGCGGTTTTCTTTTCATCTATTAAAAATCCGCGGTCGCGCATCCAATCGTCATTAAACATTTTGCCCAAATAGCGGGTGCCGTGATCATGAAAAATAACTACTACCACATCGCCTTCTTTAAACATATGTTTCATTTGCAACATGCCCGCCATGGCGCTGCCCGCGCTATTGCCTACAAATATTCCTTCCTCGCGTGCTATGCGCCTTGTCATAAGGGCTGCATCTTTATCTGTTACCTTTTCAAAATGATCTATTAAGTTCATGTCCACATTCTCCGGCACAAAATCTTCACCAATACCTTCTGTTATGTAAGGATATATTTCATTCTTATCAAAAATGCCTGTCTCTTTTAGTTTCTTGAAAACAGAGCCATAAGTATCGATACCCAAAATTTTCACATTCGGATTTCTTTCTTTCAAATATTTAGCAGTGCCGCTAATGGTACCACCAGTGCCCACACCCACCACCAGGTGAGTAATCTTACCTTCTGTTTGCTCCCAAATTTCAGGTCCGGTGCTTTCATAATGCGCTTGGGAATTGCTTGGGTTGTCATATTGGTTGGCCTTCCATGAGTTAGGCACTTCATTTACCAATCTGGAAGATACACTGTAGTAGCTGCGCGGATCTTCCGGATCCACATTGGTAGGGCATACTATTACTTCCGCACCAAATGCGCGCAAAGCATCAAATTTTTCTTTAGATTGTTTGTCGGTAGAAGTAAAAATGCATTTGTATCCTTTGATAACCGATGCAATGGCCAGGCCCATACCTGTGTTGCCACTGGTGCCTTCTATAATGGTGTAGCCGGGTTTTAATTTTCCTTGCTTTTCCGCATCTTCTATCATCTTAAGGGCCATGCGGTCTTTTATACTATTGCCCGGGTTGGTAGTCTCTATTTTGGCCAGTACCAGTGCTGGTATTTCTTTGGTAATGCGGTTAATCTTTACCATTGGCGTATTGCCTATGGTTTCTAGTATGTTATTGTAATACTTCATTCTTAAATGCTTGTGTAATAAATGCAAAGGTAAGATAGCCAGCCCAATGGCACACTTGGTTAACTTCGCACAATAGCTAATTACTCAACAATCGTATTTCAATCATACCATGACAATGTTTAAAACATCCCTTTTATTTGTACTACTTGCAATATCCACTTTAGCATCATTTGGCAGCGAAAGAGGTGCATGTCCTACAGCTATTATAGTTAGCAACAGCGGCTGTTTTCTTTATAATCTTAGTACTGATATAGCAGACGACAATGCTACTTATTCCTGGACCATTGGCAGTAACACATTTACCACCCCAACAGTAAATTTTTCGGTTGCGTTTCCTTCAGTTTATAATGTCTCACTTACATACACCAGCGCTAATTGTCCATCAGAAATAACACTGACCACCGTGCTCAATTATCAGGACTGTGGTGCTGTGTGCCCCGCCAGCATTACCTCACAGCAAATAGACTGCAATGTATTTGAGCTTTCTTTTTTTAATATAAGTGCGGGCATGCAAGCCACATGGACCATCAACAATGAAAATTTTACAGGTTCAGAAATAATGTATACACTGCCAGGGCCGGGCACATATTTAGCCACTGCAGTAGTTACCAATCCCAATTGTCCTAATGCTATAAACCTAAGCAAAACACTTACATGGACTGATTGTGCTACCGCATGCCCTGACAGCATAATTGCAACCAACCTTGGATGCAACGTATTTCAAATAACCTCCAATATTTTAGAACCGGGTTCTGATTCTGAATGGACCGTAAACGAAACATTCCTTTCAGGCGATACTGTATACTACACCCTGCCCGATATAAACAATGCCACCATCATGCTCACTTACACAAGCGAGCATTGCACCTTTGGCACAGAGCTTACGCTGGATTTAATAAATGAACCTTGCGCTACCGGATGTCCTGAAAGCATCATAATTACTCCGCTTAGCTGCAACACTTACCAATTTTCGCTTAATACAGCCCAGGCCGATAGCATAACATGGAACATAAATGGAACTACCTACACTGGCAACAACATAGGCTATGTGCTTACACAAGAAGGCACCACTAATGTGGCAGCATACTACAATGGCACCGACTGCACCAGTGGCATTGCTCTTAGCACATCACTTGTTTTTGAAGAGTGCACAGATGTTTGTCCTGCTGAAATAATATTGGCAGAACAACTCTGCAACTATTACCATTTTACCATAAATGCTGACTACCCTGAAGAAGGCGCCATATGGACTGTAAATGGAGACACATTGGGCACTGCGTTTGATTTTAATTACACTCTACCACAGCCCGGCAGCTATGTTGTAAGTGTGTATTATCTGGCACCAGACTGTCCGCTGGGCACCACACTTAGCGCTATTTATGAATATGTGGAATGCAACAACGTGTGCCCTACTGCCATAATTGCGAATAATACAGGGTGCAATGAGTACACCCTTTCGCTCAACAACATAGCAACTACAGAAACAGCCATTTGGAGTATCAATGGAGTTACCCTTCCGCCTATTTATTCTATTAACGTAAATATTGCAGAGGCCGGCAGTTCCACCATTGCAGTTTATTATGAGGGATTGGAATGTACAGCAGGCATAAGTCTGGACACTGCGCTGGTATGGAATCCTTGTGGCGATGGTAGTTGCCAAGCAGCATTTACATATACGCAAGGCAACAATGGTGAGGTAGTTTTTACCAATACAAGCACCTATGAAGGTACACCAGAATTTTTCTGGGATTTTGCAGATGCATCTGTAAGCTCTGCTGAATCGCCAACTATACAGTATGTAGTAAATGGTGTGTACAATGTATGCTTAACCATTACCACAGCCACTTGTACAGACACTTATTGCACAGCCATATCAGTGGAAAGTGTGTTTGAATGCAACGACACAGAAGTAGAAATTACCCTTACTACCAACAATACCACTAACAACAATCAAGTAGGAACTTATAGTATAATAGACGACAACAACAACACCATAACCACTGTGGAAGTGCTTATGCCTATGGGTATAAATACCAATACACAAAGCGTTTGTTTGCCCGATGGATGCTACACATTTCAAATAAACGAGGAGCTGGATATAGTGGACGTAGCCTTGCAAATAAGTGATGTAACAAACTCCACCACCCTAGTAAACACTAGCTGGCAGCAAAACCAATTGGACACCATAATATACTTTGGTATAAACTCAGAATGCCCCAATTATGTGATTGAAACAGATGCTCAAAATG
>JANOXJ010000178.1:0-1610 GCA_031418455.1 Flavobacteriales bacterium
CTGGTGAATGAATATGAAACTAAGAGCGGCACCAAAATTTTTCATTTCGATTTGTACCGCATTAAATCGTTAGAAGAAGCACTTGATTTTGGCTTTGAAGAATACATAGATCAAAATGCTTATGTATTTATTGAATGGCCGGAGTTGGTGATACCGTTGCTTGGCGAATTTCACAATGTTCAAATTTCTGATATCAATAATGTTCGAATAATAGAGTTCTAGTTTATCCAAATACAGACACAAGGATATGAAATCAATAATTCTACTTTGCTCTCTTTTTGTCTCAACCCAATGCCTTAATGCTCAAATTAAACAGGGGAATTGGCTGGCAGGTATTTCCGGACATTATAGAATAAAATTGGACGGAGACCATTATAGTTCA
Source organism: Flavobacteriales bacterium (assembly GCA_031418455.1). Classification (GTDB taxonomy): domain Bacteria; phylum Bacteroidota; class Bacteroidia; order Flavobacteriales_D; family Sanyastnellaceae; genus JANNVZ01. The sequence goes on from JANOXJ010000178.1 coordinate 383, forward strand.
TTGAGTTTGAATCCATCAGTAGGTCTTTTTATTCTGAATAGACTTGCGCTTGGAACAAGCGCAAATACCTACTTCTATAGATCGGGTGGGATGAACATAACCACTTATGGTTTGGGTCCTTATGTGCGATACTATTTTTTACCATCCGAAAAGAAAATAAACCTCTTTTTACAGCCATCATTCTCATTTTCGAAATCCAAATATGACTATCCAGAGACAACATATCCTATTTACTTAAACCCTTCTACCCGGACTTTGACTATTGCAGCAGGTCCATCATACTTTATCAATGAATTCATTGCCCTTGAGATGACCGCAAACTATGTCAACGTGAATAGTGATGGAGGTAGTGATAACAATTACATTGAGATGCGCATAGGCTTGCAGATACATCTGCGTTGCAAAACGAAAGAATAACTACTGCTGAAACTGCAGTTCAAAAAGATTTCTGTAATGGCCTCCAGCCTCAAGTAATTGCTGGTGTGTGCCCTGCTCTATTATTTGCCCTTTTTCTATTACCACTATTTTGTTGGCCTTGCGTATTGTGCTTAGGCGATGGGCTATTACTAGGCTTGTTCTTCCTTCTGTAAGTTTTTCGGTGGCGTGTTGTATAAGCAATTCCGACTCGGTGTCTACACTGCTAGTGGCCTCGTCCAGCACCAGTATTTTTGGGTTTTGCACATAGGTGCGCACAAACGATATGAGTTGCCTTTGGCCCACACTTAAGTTAGCGCCACGCTCGCCCACACTGTAGTCATAATTGCCAGGATATTTCATTATAAAATCATGCGTGCCTATAAGCTTGCTTGCTGCCACTACCTGCTCGCGCGATATGCCGGGGTGAAAGAGTGTAATGTTGTTGATGATAGAGTCGCTAAAGAGAAAAACATCTTGCAACACAAGGCCCACATTTTGTCGTAGCGTAGCAAGGCTATAATCTTTTATATCAGTACCATCAATAAAAATATTGCCCAACTGAAAATCGTAAGAGCGATTGAGCAAAGCTGCAATGCTGCTTTTGCCTGCACCTGTGGCGCCAACAAAGGCTACCATTTCGCCAGGGTTTATTTGCAAGTTCAAATTGCTGAGCACATAGTTTTCTTCTACATACGCAAAGTATACATTCTGCATAGTAATGGCGCCTGCTGCATGGTCCAGTGTTTTGGTACCTTCGTCTTGTTGCGCTTGTTGTGTGTCAAACAGTTTGAAAACACGCTCTGCATTTACC
>JANOXJ010000179.1:0-10681 GCA_031418455.1 Flavobacteriales bacterium
GTGGAGCAAAGCAAACCGTGGGATACTAAAGGCATTAATGGCGTGCATAATTTCCTACGCAAGCTTTGGAGATTGAGTCATGATAAGGACAACAACTTTGCAGTAAGTAATGATGCACCAACTACCGAAGAATTAAAAACACTGCATACCGCTATAAAAAAAGTAACAGAAGATTTAAATAGATACAGCTGGAACACTGTAGTAAGTACACTTATGATATGTGTGAATGAACTTACAGAACAGAAATGCAACAAGAGACAAATCTTGGAGCCACTATGCATTTTACTTTCGCCTTATGCCCCGCACATAGCAGAAGAACTGTGGGAAAAACTTGGCGAAGCCAGGTCTCAGCCTTCCACAGGAGAGGAATTGGATGTGAGGCCTGCTTCAATTACTGATGCACTGTGGCCACAATTTAACGAAGCATATCTTACTACATCTTCTTTCGATTATCCAGTTTCATTCAACGGCAAAACAAGATTTTTTCTGCCGCTTGGTGTAGAGCTATCGCAAGACGAAGTAATAAAAGCCGTATTGGCCGATGAACAGACATCAAAATATTTGGAAGGCAAAGAACCCAAGAAAATTATTGTAGTGCCGAAGAGGATTGTGAATGTGGTGGTGTAGTTACCCCATAAAATAAATCATACCTATAAACAATAGTGTGATACCTAAGGTAGTAAGCCCATAGAGGGGTATATCAGTATTCACATTAAAATGATGAAGAATATAAGTAATTAGAAACGCACTTATAAGCACCGTACTTCCTACAATGGTTAGTGTTAGACCTCTGCTTCTTCGCTTTTTGAGGCGTATTGCACGCACAGTTTCCACTACCTCAGTTACCAACGAAGATTCTAATCCGCGCGCTTCAAACCGCGCCCTTATTTCATCTGTTGTATGGCCGCCTTCATAAAGTTGATACGCCTCGTGCATTAGGCCATTTGGAATGTTGTGCTCAGTCATTGTCGTTGCATTATTTCAAAAAGATGAAATCTGTGGCAATAAAACCACAATTGCATTTTGTTCAAATGACATACATCAGCACAAAAAAAAAGGAAATACTAAAGAGCCATGCTTATAGGCATAGATTTATTGTCTACAAATTGTGACAACCACTCTCTTGCTTCGTCTCTATTGCGAAATAATTTTGTTGGAAACGGGGGCTTGGCTATTTTGATAAACATATTCCCCAGCATTCTTGTAGCAAAGTTGTTTTCCACTATTCCAAATGCCTTAACAAGCTTGGCTGCATCTTCTGATGCGTAATACGCTCTTACTTCTGCAGTGCGCGGCCCTATGTCGGTAGCATCAGCAAGCACCGGAACTTTTCTACCATCCGGAAACCATATTTTGGCAGTTTCAAATTTCAATATAGTATCTACTATTTCATGCGGGCGATCGGGCTTGGCTATCATATACAAAATTCCTTCCTCATCGTTATATTTAACAATGGTATCGCTTGTTTCGAATTCCCGTATCACATTCATAGCGCTTAGTTTTACTAATCTCACATACAAAAATAATGACCATTCTGCTTTTGCAGTTGTTTTTCTAATTATCACCCTTGTATGGCTATAAATCTAACCATCAGCAAAGGCAAATTCGAGCCTAACGGCAAGCTATAACTTTACAAACTCCACCCTTCTGTTATTAGCCTTGCCCACATCCGTATCGTTTTTGTCAGATGGAGTGCTTTCCCCTTGGCCATCAGTTTCCATGCGCGATGCGTCTATAGCAAACTCTGCTGAAAGTGCCTGCTTAACCGCTGCAGCACGTTTTTTGGACAGCTCCATATTCATTGCCTCATCACCATCGCTATCTGTATGGCCTATTATTTTCACTTTCACATCAGCATTTTCCTTTAGCACATTGGCTATATCCTTCAGTGTGCCGTAGCTCTCCGGCCTTATTTTATCGCTTCCTTTGTCAAAAAGAATTCCACGGGTTACCAACTTTCCTTCTGTAATTAATTTGCTGCGCGTATCCGGTGCACCCACAGCCAGACGAATATTACTAAGCAAATATTTATCCGTGGCCGAATGCGCTCCGCCAAAACAAATAGTCATAGCATTGTATTTGGCCGTTGCGTCAAATGCCCGTGGCACATCCAATACTTTTTCTTCGTTGAAATAGACGCGCATTCTTTGTTTTTGACGCCATATAGATACACGTACATAATTATTGTTTTTAGCGTGAAATTGTGTAGAGGTTACTTCATTGCTCAACAGTTCTGCACCACCCTTATCCCAACTTGTAAAATTTGCAGTGCCTGAAGTATTGCCTGCATTAGCAGGATGCATGCCCACTCGCACGGCATTGGCCGGATGCGAGAATCGGCCATAATCATTCAATTTTTGGCGGTTAGTGCATGGCATAAATGTGAAATCAAGGGCCGATGAGTAATAATTGAAATCATCATTTACTATTATATCAAATTGCATGGTAAAATTCTCTGGCAAATCGGTAATATAGTCTGGCATAAAAACACCCTCTTTAGAAATTTGCAACCACTTGCCATCTTTACCGTCCACATTAACCACCTCGCCTCCACTATTGGTGTTCCATTCCACCGGAAAGTCACCCACTGATACCTGATTAAAATTATCTTCTACAAGAATCTTTTCGCCCTGTACAAAATCAAATTTGCTGTACGTTGCCAGTGCCTTTTTATCGGCAGATTTGTTTGTATTGTCCACAGTGCCTCCTTCAGCATTTTCATTGCCTTGCCCATTGGGCTCTTTGCCACCTTTCTTGGCCGTCTTATCGGTCTTGGTTGCATCCTTTGCGCCTTCTTCCGTCTTATCAAAAACCTTGTCTACACCTTGCTCTATTTTTTGTGTGGCCTTTTGTTCAGCCTTGCGCTTTACTATGCCACCCACATCTATTTGGGCTTGTGCAAAAAGGCCAAGGGTGAATGCCAAAAGAAGTGTTGCTAGATGTTTCATTAGTAGATTGTTTAAATTTTTAGTAATACAAACGTAAGTAAATATTTTCTGCTTTTCACAACAATGTATCATGCCAAAAATGTGTGAAAGCACTCATGTGTTTTATGGCTCTTTTTGCTCCGCACAAAACCACTATATATATGCTATAGGATTAAAACATTATTGTTTCTCCTTTTCTGTTACATCTTTAGCGGGCTCCTTCTCATCCACTACCAAAAACTTTTGAATCCGCACGGAGTATTCATTAGGTATAATTTTTTTCCCATGATTCAATGCGTACACCTTGGTAAACTCCGCACCAAAATATAAAATAATGGCTGAGTAGTACACCCAAATAAGAATGAGCACAACTGAGCCCGCTGGCCCATATACTGATGCAATAACCGCACTACCTAAGTAAGCACTTATTGCAAATTTGCCCACCATAAACAATACTGCTGTAAACGATGCACCCACTATACAGTCGCGCAATACCACTCTACCATCTGGCAATGTTTTAAATATTACAGTAAATAAAACAGTAATAATGACAAAAACAATTAAGGTATTTAATACATAGATAAAATAGAATGCTTCCTTCGGGAACCAAATGATAAACCTTTGGTTGAGCACATCCAAAACAGAATTTACCACAAGACCCACTAACAACAAAAACGAAACAGAGGCAAGCATGGAAAAAGACATCAACCTGTTCTTTAAAAACTTAATAAAACCTTTTTTGGGTTTAGCCTCTATTCCCCATATATAATTTATTGAATCTTGTATTTCAGTAAAAACGCCTGAAGCGCCTACCAGCAATACCACAAGACTTACAATAGTTGCAAAATTACTATTGCCCGAAAGCTTTACATTCTTTATGGCATCTTGTATTTGTAGTGCAGCCACATCACCTACAAAGCCCCTTATCTGATTAAAAATTTCGCCCCGCACTGCCTCTGCACCAAAAAAAACACCACTAAGGCTAATGATAATAATAAGCAAAGGTGGCAATGAAAATACAGTATAGTAGGACAAAGCAGCACTAAGTTTAATACCTCTATCCTCTATAAACTCATTAAAAGTATTCTTAAGCAGATGGCCAGTTTTAATTACTGTTGTTTTCATTCATCAATCGGTTTAATAAAAATTACAACTCATCAAATTACATGAACCAACACTCCTTATAAATTTGCGGGGTTCTACCACATTTTGTCCTGTGTAAAAAGTCTAAGTTGCCTGCCAAGTTAGGTATTTATTGGTCTGAAAAATTCAAAATAGGGAGCACGGTTTGAGTTTACAAATATTGACCATAGCCCAGCGCTAATAACAGTAACATCTTAGAAACGCTTAAAGTCTTGGCGCCAACCAATAAATACACCACCAATCCAAATAAGGGGCAATTTTTAACCCTGCCTAGTCATACATTCGCAGCCATGAGCAGCATAGTTACTCTTAGCGAATTTATAATGGAACGGCAGGCCGATTTTCCATATGCCTCAGGCGATCTTTCGCGCTTGCTGGCGGACATAGGCATAGCATCTAAAATTGTAAACCACAAGGTAAACAAAGCCGGCCTGCAAGACATACTTGGGGCAGAAGGCACAAGCAATGTGCAAGGCGAGCAGCAAATGAAGCTGGATGTGTTTGCAGACAATGCTCTGCTAAATGCAGTGCGCTGGGGTGGCCAGGTGTGTGGTGCCGCAAGCGAGGAGAATGAAAGGTACTTTGCCTTTGAGTCAGAAATATGCAAAAAGAGCAAATACGTCATCCTTTTTGACCCTCTGGATGGTAGTAGCAACATAGATGTAAATGTGAGCATAGGCACCATTTTTTCCATTTTCAGAAGAAAAAGTAGCGTGGGCGATATGGCCAACGTAAACGACTTTTTGCAAAAAGGAAGCGAACAAGTGGCTGCGGGCTATGTAATATATGGCAGCAGTACCATGCTTGTATACACCACCGGGCATGGTGTAAATGGATTTACATTAGAGCCTAGCATAGGTGAATTTTGCCTCTCACATGAGAACATGACAATACCTGCTGATGGCGCTATTTATTCCATAAACGAAGGCAACCTATTGTCATGCAGTAAGGGTGTGCAGGAATATATAAACTGGTGCAAGCAGACCGACAAAAAAACCTCCAGACCCTACAGTGCCAGATACATAGGCTCATTGGTAGCAGATTTTCATCGCAACCTTATAAAGGGTGGCATATACATATACCCGGGTACCGAAAAAAATCCTGATGGCAAACTGCGCCTGCAATACGAGTGCAATCCGCTGGCCATGATAGTGGAGCAGGCAGGTGGCAAAGCCACTACAGGCCAAGTAAGAATAATGGATATACAACCTAAAGACCTGCATATGCGTGTACCACTTCTTATAGGAAGCCCCAATATGGTAGATGCTTTAGAAAAATTAATTTTGCAACACGACTCTGCACCTGTAAATAATTAATCCCATCAATACACACCCGAACTGTGTCAGATTCACTAGTAATAATACCCACATATAACGAAAAAGAAAACGTTGAGCGCATGGTGCGCAAAGTATTTTCATTGCCCAAGGCTTTTCATTTATTAATAGTGGACGATGGCTCGCCTGATGGAACTGCAGATATAGTAAAAAGCCTGCAGAAAGAATTTCCTGACAGCCTATACCTAATGGAGCGCAGTGGCAAAATGGGATTGGGCACCGCTTATATAGCGGGTTTTAAATGGGGTCTAGCTCGCACTTACAATTACATATTCGAAATGGACTGCGACTTCTCGCACAATCCAGATGATTTGATTCGTTTGTATGAAGGCTGCACTAAGCAAGGTGGCGATTTGAGTGTAGGATCCAGATACACCAAAGGCGGAGGAGTAAAAAACTGGCCATTCAAAAGATTGGCCATGAGTTTTGGCGCAAGTCTGTATGTAAACACCGTGCTGTGGTTGGGAGTAAAAGACAGCACCGCGGGCTTTATCTGCTACTCCAGAAAAGTGCTGGAGTCCATAGATTTAGATGCTATACAGTTTGTAGGCTACGCCTTTCAGATAGAAATGAAATACAACGCCCACCGCCTTGGTTTTAAAATAGTAGAAGTTCCCATTCTATTCATCGACCGCGAGTATGGTATAAGTAAAATGAGTGCGGGCATTTTCAAAGAAGGAATAATAGGTGTGATGCAAATGCGATTTAGAAACACCTCAAGAAAAAATATAAAAACATAAAATGGCAAAAAAAATTCTCATTCAAAATGCAACAATCATTAACGAGAACAGACAAGAACTTGCTGATGTATTGATAGAAGGAGAAATAATAATTGAAATAAGTGCGTCAAAAACGATAGACCCATCTGTGGCCGAAGAGTCAATAGATGCCACAGGCCTACACTTGCTTCCCGGCCTTATAGACGATCAGGTTCATTTTCGCGAACCAGGCCTTACACACAAAGGCGATTTATTTACAGAATCTTGCGCAGCTGTTGCGGGTGGCATTACCTCCTACATGGAAATGCCTAACACAGTTCCTGCTGCCACCACTCTAGAACTTTTGGAGGATAAATACAAGCGCGCTGCCGAAGTATCAGTAGCCAACTACTCCTTCTTTATGGGCACTACCAATACTAACCTAAACGAGCTCTTGCGAGTAGATCCAAAGCGTGTATGTGGGGTAAAAATATTTATGGGAAGCAGCACAGGCGACATGCTGGTAGACGACCCACAAGCACTGGAAAACATTTTTGCGCAAGTAAAAACATTGATAGCTGTGCATTGCGAAGACGACCCGCTTATAAAGAAAAATGCTGATGAATATCGCGAGAAATATGGAGATGATGTACCCTTAAAATACCATCATCTTATACGCAGCGAACAAGCATGTTACAACTCTTCCTCGTTTGCTGTAGGCCTTGCTAAAAAACACAATACGCGTTTGCACATATTGCATATAAGCACCGCCAAAGAACTTAGTTTATTCAGAAACGACATTCCGCTCCATCAAAAACGCATAACCGCAGAAGCCTGCGTGCATCACCTTTGGTTTACTAATGAAGATTATGACACCAAGGGCATGTATATAAAATGGAACCCTGCTATAAAAACAAAAGAAGATAGAGCTGCCATACGCGAGGCTATAAACGATGGCCGTATAGATGTAATAGCCACCGATCATGCACCACATACTTTGCAAGAAAAACAGAACACCTATTTCAAAGCACCTAGCGGAGGGCCACTGGTGCAGCATTCATTGCTTGCATTGCTGGAAATGCACAAACAAGGCATATTTACTTTAGAAAAAATAGTGGAGAAAACTGCGCACAGCGTAGCAGATATGTTTCAAATAGAAAAACGTGGATACATACGCAAAGGCTACTTTGCCGATTTGGTACTCGTAAATTTGAACAAGCCTACACAAGTAACCAAAGACACTATTCTTTACAATTGTGGCTGGTCGCCTTTTGAAGGGCAAACATTTAGCAGCCATGTGGAATACACCTTTGTAAACGGCAACATTGCATACAGCCAAGGCAAAGTAAACACTCACAACAAAGGCCACCGCCTTACCTTTAATAGATGAAATTAGTTTATAGCGCCATACTACTTGCACTGCTAGGTGACTGCACGGGTAAGTCAGCACCTGAGCCAGCATATATTATAGCACAAGAAAAATTTGTGGATGTAATGGTAGATGTGCGCCTTTTGGAAGGCGCTTATAGCACACGTGTTACCAAGCCGGATACTATAAAAAATCAGATGAGCGAATTTTACAATACAATTTTTGCAAAGCACCACATTACAAAAGAGCAATTTAAAAGTAGCTATACCTATTACTTGCAACAAGCAAATACTATGGCAAACATTGAAGATGCAGTGATTGAAAAATTAAATGTATTAACTGCAGCAGAAGGCACTGGTGCTGAAATAAACACAACCAACGGTAAGGATAGTCTGAACTCCCATAACAGCGCTGACACTGCTACTGCTGCTTATAAAAAGCCGCAGTAGATCTTATAGCTTCACTTATAGGTATATAGCTATTAATGCCCACACCAGCCAATTTATCGTTCTTGTAATAAAATCTTATTGAGGCATTCTTTACACTTTCTTTTGTAATGAGTGCCTTACGCTTTAAAAATATTTCCTTAAGTCGTTCAGCCATTCTGGCAAAAAATAAAATTGCAGGCGAAGCCTTTTTATACGGTGGTGTTTTACCTAATGAAGTGGCAATGTTTTCAAATAATTCTTTCATGGGCAAATTTTCAGACACCGCTATGTAGCGCTCGTTTACCTTGTTGCTATGCATAAGTGTATACATAATAGATGCACAATCCTGTGCACTTATAAAACCTGTGCCACCAGGAGGATAATAGGCTAATCCTTCATCTATTTTTTTAAAGACACTGGCACTGCTGCGGTCAAATTGCCCTGGGCCAATAATGAAACCGGGATTAACTATCACTGCATTCAAACCCTCTTGCACTCCACGCCATACTTCTAACTCCGAAAGGTTTTTAGTAATGCCATAGTGTGTATTAAAATTAGAGTCTTTCCACTCGCTATTTTCATCTAACCATTGGCCTCCCTTTACTTTGCCAAGGGCGGCAATAGAACTTACAAAACACAATTTACTTACACTCATTTCCAAAGCTGCATTCACCACATTGGCTGTGCCATCCACATTGTTCTTATACATCTGCTTCCTGTCTGCCTTGTGGTATGATACTATGGCTGCACAATGGTAAACATGCTGCACATTTTCCATGGCTTGCAAGAGCGTATCCACATCATTCACATCTCCTGTTACCCAATTTATTTTCTCAAACAATCCACTTTGAGGGCGATAGAATTCTATGATTTTTTTTACCGTATCCACATCGCTACTCTCACGCTTAAGAGCGCGCACCTGCTCGCCACGCTGAAGCAATTCCAGCATTACATGTGTGCCTAGCAAACCAGTTGCACCCGTAACTAAATTCATGAGGCCGAATGTATTGCTTTAGTATGTATAAAAACCATTGATGTGTGTCTGTAAATTAGCCCGTCTAAATTAAAAATGGAACACCCCGAAAACATATACCAAATACTGAAACTACTGCCAAACCAGCCTGGCATATATCAGTACTTTGACTCAGAGGGAACCATTATCTACGTAGGCAAAGCAAAAAGTCTTAAAAACCGAGTTAGCAGTTATTTTAATAAACAGCAGTATGAAAGCTCTAAAACAAAACTGCTGGTTCGCAAAATTGTTGACATAAAATACATAGTAGTAGAAACAGAGTTGGATGCGCTTTTATTAGAAAACTCACTTATAAAAAAACACCAACCGCGCTACAACATAAATTTAAAGGACGACAAAACTTACCCAAGCATAGTAATTAAAAAAGAGCCCTTTCCAAGAATTTTTGCCACACGCCAGATTATAAAAGATGGGAGCGAATACCACGGCCCATATGCATCTGCCAAAAACATGCATGCGGTGCTTGGGCTTATAAAAAAACTATATCCTATTAGAACTTGCTCATTAGCCCTTACTGAAAAAAACATAGCTGCTAAAAAATTCAAGGTGTGTTTGGAATATCACTTGGGCAATTGTTTAGGCCCCTGCGAGGCCAAACAATCTTTAGAAGCTTATGATAACAATGTGCAAAGCATTCGTCAAATACTTAAAGGAAACTACAGCGACTTGCTAAAAGAGATGAAGGCAAAAATGCTGGAAGCAGCCTCGCAATATGCCTTTGAAGAAGCACACAAACTAAAAGATAAAATAGAGACGCTTGAAAATTTTCAGGCACGCAGCACTATTGTAAATCCCAGCATACACAATGTAGATGTATTTACCATAGCCACAGATGGGGCAGCAGGCTATGTGAATTATATGAAAATAAATAACGGAGTAATAGTGCAAGGCTATAACTGCGAGTTAAAAAAGAAACTGGACGAATCGCAAAATGAATTATTAGAATTCGCTATCATAGATATAAGAGATAAATTCCAATCATCCTCCACCGAAATTTTTGTTCCATTCAATTTAGAATTGCAAATACCGGGAGTAGAATTTCACGTACCACAGCGTGGCGATAAGAAAAAAATACTTGAACTATCGCAGCGCAATAGCACACACTATATGCTAGATGCGCAAAAGCAGCAGGAGATGGTAGACCCTGAGCGCCATGTAAATCGCATTATGGAAACCATGCAAAAGGATTTGCATATGCAAGAATTGCCAAGGCATATAGAATGTTTTGACAACTCCAACATACAAGGCACCAATCCGGTAAGCGCATGCGTAGTATTCAAAAACGCTAAACCCAGCAAAGCAGATTACCGCATATTCAACCCAAAAACTATTGAAGGCCCTGATGATTTTGGCACTATGAAAGAAGTGGTTTTCAGACGCTATAAAAGATTGTTAGATGAAGGAGAGTCGTTGCCCCAACTTATTATTATAGATGGAGGCAAGGGCCAGTTAAGTTCTGCATTAGAGAGTTTGCAAGAGCTTGGTTTGCGTGGCAAAATCACCATAATAGGTATAGCTAAAAAACTGGAAGAAATTTATTTTCCTAGTGATTCTCTGCCAATCTATTTAGACAAAAGGAGTGAGACATTAAAGCTAATACAACAACTGCGCGATGAGGCGCACCGCTTTGGTATAACCAAGCACCGCAACAAGCGCAGCAAAGAAGCTTTGCGCTCAGAGCTTACTGATATAAAAGGTGTAGGCATGCACACCACTCAAACACTGCTGGGTCATTTTAAAACTGTAAAT
>JANOXJ010000180.1:0-17815 GCA_031418455.1 Flavobacteriales bacterium
TAGGAACAGACCATGTAGAACTATATGTAGGCAATGCCAAGCAGGCGGCCTACTATTACATGAGCGCCTGGGGTTATCAGCCACTTGCTTACAAAGGTTTGGAAACAGGAAGCAAAGACACAGTATCGTATGTGTTGGAGCAAGATAAAATACGCCTTGTACTTACTTCGCCACTCACACAAGACGGACCTATAAACGAGCATATAAACAAACATGGTGATGGTGTAAAGGCAGTAGCATTGTGGGTAGATGATGCCGCTAAGAGTTGGAAAGAAACAACAGCACGTGGAGGCGTATCGTGCCTTGAGCCAACAACCATAAAAGATGCAGATGGTGAAGTGGTACTATCAGGCATACATACCTATGGCGAAACGCTGCACATATTTGTAGAAAGAACCAACTACAAAGGCATATTCATGCCGGGCTACAAGGCATGGAAACCGGCTTATAAACCAGCACCGCTTGGCCTAAAATTTATAGACCATATGGTGGGCAATGTGGGCTGGAATGAAATGAATAAGTGGGTGGAATTTTATGCCAAAGTAATGGGCTTTGCGCAGCTTGTATCGTTTGATGATAAAGACATAAGCACTGACTACACTGCCCTTATGAGTAAGGTAATGAGCAACGGAAATGGCCGTATTAAATTTCCGATAAACGAACCGGCTGAAGGCAGAAAAAAATCGCAAATAGAAGAGTATATAGATTTCTACAACGGTGCCGGTGTACAGCACATAGCGGTGGCTACCGACAACATTATTGAAACAGTAACTGCACTAAAAAACCGCGGAATAGAATTTCTTACCGTACCCAACACATATTACGAAACAGTGTTGGACCGTGTAGGTAAAATAGATGAAGACCTTGCACCACTGCGCGAATTAGGAATATTGATAGACCGTGATGATGAAGGATATCTGCTACAGATATTTACCAAGCCGGTGCTTGACAGACCCACCATGTTTTTTGAAATAATACAGCGCAAGGGCGCTAAGAGTTTTGGCAAAGGAAATTTCAAAGCGTTGTTTGAAGCGATTGAAAGAGAGCAGGAATTGAGGGGAACGCTATGATTTATTAAATAATAAATTACAATTACCTAAATATTATTATCAGGCCTTGAAATTTCAAGGCCTGATTTATTTGAACTTAAAAATGATTATCAAATGAACCGCAAATCCTTTTTAAAACTTACCACAGGCACTGCAGCATTTTTTGGATTAGGCGCTTTAGCCAAAGCAGATAATAATATAGAACAGGAAGCACTGAATGCACTGCTTGACCCGCCCAAAAAAAGCAAGGGAAATATGCAGGGATTTAAAGTGGCTCCCATTAGCAAAGTGCGCATTGGGCTTATAGGACTGGGCAACAGGGGTAGCACGCACTGCGAGGTGCTAAAATGGATGGTTCAAAATGGCAGAGCAGAAGTGGTGGCTCTTTGCGACAAGATAGATAAGAAAACATACGACAGCTTAGAAATCATTAAAGGATTTCAGTCCGGCACACCAGAGTTGTATTCAGGCAGCGAAGAAGCATGGAAAAAACTATGCGAACAAAAAGACATAGATTTAATAATAATAAGCACACCGTGGGAGCACCATACGCCTATGTGCATATACGCCATGCAGCAAGGCAAACATGTGGCCTGCGAAGTGCCCATTGCATGTACAATGCAAGAATGCTGGCAACTAATAGAGGTAACGGAGCAAACTCAAAAGCACTGCATAATGCTTGAAAATTGTTGCTTCAACGATGAAGAGCTTTGGCTAATGAATATGGTGCACGAGGGTGTATTTGGCGACCTTACTCATGCAGAAGGTGCGTACATACATGACTTGCGTGGACTGCTACTCGACAAAAAATATTACGAAGACCAATGGCGAATAAAACACCACATTGGTAAAAATGAAAACCTGTATACCACACATGGCCTTGGACCCATTTCGTTTTATATGGGTATAGGGCGTGGCGATACTTTTTCTCACCTTACAAGCATGAGCTCTTTGGAGCACAACCTTTCTATAGCAGCAAAAAAAAAGGGCGAAACCCTGGGTGGTTTTACGCAAGGCGATATGAATACTACCTTGATAAAAACCATGAAAGGCCGCACCATTATGCTTCAGCATGATGTGCATACCGGCAGGCCTTACTCACGCATCAATTTGTTGGCTGGCACTAAAGCGGTGCACGATGGCTACCCATCGCGTTTATATATAGAACCTGAAGAGTTGAAGGCATGGGGCCATCAGTGGCTCAATGAGGAGGAGTACACCAAAATGTGGGACAAGTATTTACCCAAAGTTTGGACCGGGCTAAAGGAGCAAATAAAAGACAACGAATTTGCCCATGGCGGTATGGACTTTGTGATGTTATACAGACTCATATCGTGCTTTAATAAAGGCCTGCCTCTGGATATTGATGTGTATGACGGAGTGATGTGGAGTGCCATTACCCCACTTTCGGGTTTGAGTGTAAAAAACAATTCTGCCAGCATAAAAGTGCCAGATTTTACAGGTGAAAGCTGGAAAAAAGAGCGTCTGCTGGAGGTTTTGAGAGAGGTATAACTCTTGCGTACCTCGCTTCTCTTTTTTTTAATAAGTATGAGGAAAACTGTTAACTAAGCGTAATAAAAGCCTTAAGTGACAGTTGTTATCTTTGTTAAAGTAAATTTTTCATTACGATTAAAAATTAAATTGTTGCCATGTACGAGCCTGTAAAATTCAAACGCCTTAGGGAGTTAGCCGCAGAACTAAATGATAAGTTGGATGCTTTGCAAATAGGAAAACTGTCAGCCGAAGAATTGGAAAGCATGACAGAACATAGCCGCGAACTTTATGAGCGACTGGTAGTGCTTAGGTACAAAGCCTTTGACTCCTCAGTAAAAGAGGAAGCCGCAGCACCAGAGGAGAAACAAACTGAGCCAGTAAATGCAGAACCAGCTCCTATTGCTTTTAAAATAGATGAGCCTAAAAATGAGGCCACTCCAAATCAAGTTTCATTGATAGATGCTATAGAAGAGGTAACGAAACTAGAAACTCTTAATGTAACCGAGACGGAGCAAAAAGAGGAAGAACCCCTCATTGACCAAACTGAAGATGCACCTGTTGAGATAGAAAAAACCCAGATAACGCACAACGAAAGAGCTGCGGCTTTTGCTAATCAAGAAAGCTTGCACGAGCGCTTAGCAAAAGGTATGGGCAATACCGAAACACTTGCAGCCAAACATGAGCACACAGCCATTTCGGATTTAAAAAAGGCTATATCGCTCAACCAACGCTTTCAGTTTTCCAAAGAATTATTCAAGGGCAACAATCAGGAGTATGAAATGGCAATAGATAAATTAAATACTGCCAACAGAGAAGAAGCCCTGAAACAATTAGAAAATTTGCGCAGTAAATTCTCTTGGGCAAACGACAATATGGTAACTCAGGATTTCGTATCCCTTATTGAAAGAAGACACCAGGGTTAAGACAAAAAATAAGAGAGCAAAATTTATTTTGCTCTCATTTTATTTCCTTTTGCCTCGTGTGTAAGTTCGGCTAAGCCCAGCTTCTCCATCAAAGGCGGTACATACATACCAAATCTTCCACGCAAGCCTTTCTTAAGACCATACCATCCGCCATTCGGATTTTTTTCAGACCTTCCCCAGGCCTCTACGGTGCCTTCTTTGGCAGGCTTCTGCTCATCTGCACTTCCCAGCTCCATCCAATCGCCATGCTTTTTTAGCATTGTGTGCAAGTCTTGCAAACATTTATTATCGTAGAGCAAAGTAGTTTTACCCACCACGCATACTATTACTTCTTTGCCATCCCTTTCATCTTTATACATTTCGTAGTCTGATGACAGTGGAGGTGTTTTTAGCTTCCATGGACTTTCTTTAGTACCCAGTTCTTTTGCCATTTTGTTGAATGATATTATTTACTAATGAAAAAATTAATAGCACCAAATTAGTACAAGTAATTAGATGAGCATTATTTCTAAATGAAATTATTCTAAAACTTTAATTAGGTAAATAAATTATCTAATTTTTTTGATAAGCAATGGCTCCTTCAATCTTTTGACAATAACAAGTGCCACCAGCATATTGGGCACCCAACACAACCACGCTACCACTCTATAAGCAGCATTAAAATCATTAAAAAGTGCTATAAGAATTGGCAGCCAAATGCGCAGCATAACAGCGGCAAAGCATGCGGCATAGCTCCATGTCATCATTTTTTGATGGGCATTTATATTTCCTACACGAATAAATAAAAAAGCTTTAAGTGTGGTGACAAACCAAATGCACGCCAAGCAAATAAATCCGAAAGCTGCAGACCAACCACCTGTGGCAAAAAATGCAATGCCAAAACCTGCAATAGCACTTACAAGAGCAGCTGCTACATAGAGCTTGCCCACATTTCTATGCCATTTGGTATATAGTATACGCCACTTATTGCTGAACTGCGTCCACCCAATAAGCAAAGCCAAACCACCCAAAATAATATGCGTGTAAAATCCAAAATTCCATAAAAGGTTTTGAAGAAGAATAACTGACTTAGTGCTGAGTAAACCAAATTTTCTATCAATAACAAAATAAATAACAGGGTAAAGCCCAATAAGCACAGCCATAGTAGCAAACACAACCCATCCAAGTTTTCTCATGTTTCAATTATAAAAATCATTGTGATAAAAAAACGATTCATATTTAACTTCTCCTAAAATACAACTTTAAAAAAAAGGGGCTGCACAAGTGCAGCCCCTATTCATATTATTGAATCATCTAAAGCTTAGTTAATAACGAGTATTTTCTCATGAATGAATACTCCATCATTCACACCTATAACAAAATATAATCCAGTGCTTAGGTCAGATATTTGTACCTGTTGGCTGTTGTCTTCATTCAACTTAAAGGTTCTAATAATTTGCCCCATTTCATTTTGAATTACAAAATCACCGCTGAATGGCGCGCGAATAATAAAGTTACCGCTATTAGGATTAGGGAATACTTCTAGTGATAAATCTTTACCAATCAAGCTTGTGTTGCTCTCAGGACTATTAGCACATGGAATGACTGAAATAACCTTAGCAAGGTTAGATGATGAGCCACAGGCATTGTTTGCTTTTACATAAATATAACCAGCAGCATTGCCCCAGTTTACAGTTATTGTATTAGTACCCTGTCCGCTCACTATAGTGCAGCCTGCAGGCAATGTCCATGTGTATGTATATGCATTTACCTGAGGTGTGGAATAAACTATGTTTTGTTGACCAGCACACACCGAAGCACTACCTGCTATGGAAGCAGGGGTTGCAGGTTTTGCACTTACAGAATTACAACGCGCTCCGCCCGTTCCGCATGCGTTGGTAACTGAGTAGCATAGCGAACCAGAAACAAAGTTGTTTGGATAGTTTATTGTAATGCTTGTACCTGTGTTGTTCACTATAGTGCATCCAGCAGGTGCGGTCCAGTTGTAGGATATAGCACCAGCTACAGCAGGAACTGTATAAGTATAGCTACCACCACCGCATAAATTGGTAGCTTGACCGATAACACTTGCAGGAATGGCAGGCACCGAGCCAACTGTTGTAGTGCGCAAGCCACTATTACCACAAATACTTGAAGCTAAAACACTAACTGACCCAGTAGTATAATTACCAGGGAAGGTTACACTTATTGCAGTAGTACCTTGACCCGAGTTGATAACCGCGCCTGCAGGCACTGTCCAGGTGTATCCTGTAGCCCCGTTCACTGCTGCTATGCTATAGTTTTGTGTAGTGCCGGCACACACTCCTGCAATTGGGCCTGTAATAGCGTTTGGTGTGGCAGGTTTACCGTATACAATCATTGATTTTGTGCCGCTATTTCCCACGCAATTGCTTGCTCGTACATACAACACACCACTTGATCCAAAATTAGCATCATACGTTATTGTAACTGTTGTTGTGCCTTGTCCTGCAGTAACTGTTGAATTGGTTGGTGCTGTCCAGGTATAATAAGTTGCGTTAGCTATAGCTGCTATGCTATATGTAATAGAACTGCCTGGGCAAGCACCACTGTTGCCGCCCAATATAGCCGCAGGGGCTGCTGGTGCAGATGTATATACCGCCACATTTCTGCAGTATAAATTACCTTGCCCACAAGCATTTATTGCTCTTACACAAATATTACCTCCATTGAAAGAGGTTGAAAAACTTAATGTGATGCTGTTTGTAGTAGACGATCCACTAGCACCTGTAGGAAGTGTCCATTGATAGCTTGTTGCTCCGGCAATAAGGTCTACGGTAAACACAACTCCAGTTTGGTTTTTGCATGCGCCAATAGGTCCGCCTATGGCAGTTGTAGAGCCGGGTATGTTAGCAGTTCCGCTATTTACTGTTGCAGAAGATGTAGCTGTGCAGCCATTAGCAGCAGTAATAATTACACTGTAAGTACCTGCTGCAAGGTTAGAAATATCTTCAGTAGTAGCACCATTGCTCCATGCATAAGTTATAGGCGCTACGGCATTACCAACTGTAAGATTTATGCTGCCATTAGTTGAGTTTACGCAGGTGGTGTTAGTTGCTACAGCTGCCGCAGTTATTGCACAGCATCCTTCATCTATTCCACCAGTGCAGTTGTCATCTATTCCATTACCACACACTTCAGTAGCTCCAGGGTGCACGGCCGCATTGTTATCATTACAATCACCCTCGCAAGTAGTATATCCATCATTGTCCACATCAAAACCTTCATCTACTGCGCCATCGCAATCATCATCTATGTTATTGCATACTTCCACAGCATCAGGGTTTACGTTGGCATTGTTATCATTACAATCGCCTTCGCAGGTAGTGTATCCATCATTGTCCACATCAAAACCTTCATCTACAAAACCATCACAATCATCATCTATGTTGTTACATATTTCAGTAGCATTAGGATGCACTGCTGCATTGTTATCATTACAGTCGCCATCGCATACTCTGTATGAATCATTGTCCATGTCAAAGCCTTCATCTGTTTGGCCATTGCAGTTATCATCTATACCATTGCATACTTCCAAAGCACCTGGGCGCACTGCTGCATTGTTGTCATTGCAGTCGCCATCGCACACGCGGTAGCCATCTGCATCTGCATCATACCCCTCGTCCACAGTGCCATTGCAGTTATCATCTATTGCATTGCACAATTCGAAAGCGCCAGGATATCGCAATGCATTGTTGTCATCGCAATCGCCTTGGCATATTGTATAGCCATCATTATCTGTATCAAAACCTTCGTCTACCAATCCATCGCAATCATCATCCACACCATTGCAAATTTCTGTTGCGTTCGGTTTTATAGCTGCATTGTTGTCATTACAGTCGCCACCTTGCGCAGCATAACCTGCGGGTTGGTTGCAAGCTGAAGTAGTAACATTTGTTTTACCATAGCCATCGTTATCACTATCTTGATACCAGGTTACCGATGCACCTACAGTTATAAAGTTTGGTTTGGTTTCAGTGTCGTTGCTTGTAGCGTTTGATGCTACAAGAGTTACAGCATATAAACCTGCATTATTATATGTTACTGTTGGGTTTTGCGCTGTTGATGATGATGGAGTGCCACCGGCAAATGTCCACTGCCAAGAGGTTGGGCCACCAGTAGATAAATTACTAAATGAAACTGACTGTCCTGCACAAATTGAAATGGGTGCAGCACTAAAGTCAGCTACCACATTGGGCACCACGGTTTGGCATGTACCATAGTTCGTAAGAATGTTATGGTGCAAGTCATTCAATACATCCACTATGTTGCTTATACAAATTGTGTTAGCCGTGAGTGACGAATAATATACTCTTATGATCGAAGTAGGATTTACGTTAATTGGTATCTCGGTAGCTCCTTCGCTCACTGCACAAATTGCATTGCCATTAGTTTCATGGTGCAAGTGTGCTGTCCATGTAGCAGCGGGCAATAGATTAACTACACTTGATACAATTGCGCCTGACACTTCAAATTGCAAAGCCTTCACTTCATTTTGAGCATTGGTAATGTATACATCAAAATAAGAATTGGCAGTATTCAAATTTGTAATACCAAGTGTAGCACTCTCTGATTGATCCAAAAACTCAGGGTCATAATCGCAAGCTGTGTACAACAATGGTGGCACACCTAAATCTTGTTGGGTGTGAATACAATTTGCAGCGTAAGCCGCATCGGCCACAGTAATTTCACTATCGCTATTCAAGTCAGTACAGGGAGATACAGCTATGCCGCCATTTACAGCAGCTTCAGCATAAGCATGCTCATCAGCAGCAGTAAAATAACCATCGTTGTTTACATCGCCTGTTATAATTATACCTGGACAATTGCCTTGACAGTCTGGTACTTCAGTGCCAAAAGGAGTGCCCACGCAGTCGGTAATAGCTGCACAATTGGTAATGCTTTTGGTGAAATTAATTATGTTATTATTAGCATCTCTGCCAAAAGAAATACATACATATGCAATATTGTTGTCATACCTCAATTCATATCTGCCATTTGCATCAGGACTATGGTCCCAATTGGTACGAATAGCTAGATAATAAGAACCTGCTGGTACTCCCGTAATATCTATCCATTGGCAATCCAGATTAGAGGAATAAATATCTGCACAACCAGCAGTGATGCCCATATTGCCGCAAGAGTATTGGGCAGCTATACCCGATGGGCATGATAAGTCTAATACGCAAAATCCATTTTTAAATCCTATTTGTGGCATTGGATTTCCTTGTCCATCATACAACAAATATTCTGCATAACCTTCGTAGTGATAGTGGTTGTGACACGCATCATACTCAAACTGCGGATTGCTTGCACTTGGTACACCAATAAAATAATCTTGGTTACCAATGTTGGCTATGCGAGTAGTGAAGCGCAATATTTGACGCAGGCCTGTTCCTTGCATACAACCCTCATTTACCAAACATGCGTTAGTGCTGTTAAGCGTAGTAGAGGTTAGAGAAGAGAACATAGAATTAAGGTCCACAGCTAAGTCTGGTCCCAGACCTGTGCAATTGGGGTCACCATTATAATAACATGGACCTGCATTACCTGCCAAAGGATTATAGTTGCAAGCAAGCACATCCATACAACCAGTAACGGTGCCTACAAACTGGAATAAACAATCATAACTCTGACCTGCGCAAGCACCAGCACTACCAACGCGCACATAATAAGTTTCGTTAGCAGACATAAACACGTTCACCTCTGCCTGCACACCACACAAGTCGTCATTGTATGTATAAGTAGCTGCATTTGAATTATCAAAATTTGCCATTGTGCAATAGTCATATACCCATATACGGGTATCGCACGAAGCTAAATTGCAAGTTGAAATTTTATACTGACCGCTATATGCAGGAGTAAAGTTGAACCAGGTATTGTCAAAAGGAACTTCATTATTTCCAAGCACTGCATAAATTGGTTGGTTACAACTGATACCGTCTGTACAGTTTACCGGACGTATATCTGTGCTTGCAAATGTTTGACCACCGGCTACCTGAATACCGTTTAAATAAATTTTGTAATTACCCGCTCCGTTCAAACCATTGTTGCCGGAGTCATAAATCTCAAACCTGTGACATGTGGGTGGTATGCATATACTACCATCGTTAGATGTGCCTTGAAGCACCACTGCATTGCTTTCATTAAATAGTTTCCACGAAGTTTGTGTCGGATTAGCATCGGGTGTAATATCAATAGTAACTATACTGCCAATTACTACACTTATTGCATTATTGGTTAAAGTGCTGGAAGCAGGAGTAGCATCCGATACCACAAGTGTAGCGCTGTAAGTGCCAGCAGATGGATAAGTAACCACTGGGTTTTGCGCAGTACTAGTGCTAGGTGTACCACCGGGGAAACTCCATGAATAGCCTGTTATATTGCCAGTGCTAGTGCTAGTGTACTGTTTAGTAAGGCAAGATGTGCCTGAAGATGCATAAGTGAAATTGGCATTGAGAACGTTAAAGGTGCAAGAGCCATCATTAACGGCAGCGCAAGCATTGTAGTTAAGCGCTTGAGGATTGGTACAACCACTCACACCAGTGGCAGTAACTCTTATGCTAAATGTGCCAACTACTGCATTGTATCCGCCTGCCTGAATGTAATAGGTATTTCCCACTGTCATTTGCGTGCAGCTAAATGCTAACCTTGAGGCATAACTACCTGTAATGTCATCATTACATCCGAGTTGGGTGCCGCTGCAGGCCGTGAATACGGCTATGCGAGTATCTGTATTAGTGCCCAATTGTGTTTCAATAGTGACAGTGCCACCAGTGTACACAAACTTAAACCACACATCTTTTATGGCGGTGCTGCCACCACAGCTAGGGTTAGGCCCATCAGAAAGAGTACCTGCGTTGGTAGTAGCATACCATGTGGAGCTAAGTGGTAGTGATATGGCATTTGCACAAACATCATTGGCTGGCTGGGCAAAAGCTTGGCATACGCACAATAACAATACTGTGCTTAGTAGAAGTAAACGTTTCATCGAAATTGGAAAAATGAATTATGTTTTGGTAATTAGCAGAACCAGAAGCTCTGTTTTTTTTAAGGAATACAAATAAACAAAATCCAGCTCAAAATTGGATGCAGACACGGCCAGTTTCTGAGCGAATGTTGAAGTGCTATTTTCAGCATTGTAAAATACTTAGGTCATAATTGTGCACTAACGAAAAAAGGCTCGCCTTGCAGGCGAGCCTTTTATTAATAATTTCTTTTCTACGTGTTTATTTCACAAATTTCTTAGTGAATATGTTCTCCCCATTAGAGGTAATGCGAAGATGGTAGATGCCATTTGATAATTTATCGGTTGGAACCATTATTACCTGCCCGCCTTGCACCAATTTAGTCTGAGCAAATATTAATCTGCCAGCCGCATCCAGCACTTCTATGTTCAGGCTACTTTCTGCAAATGCACTGCCTGCGCTTATTTGTAAAGCATTTTCTAGTTGAAGCATGCTTAGAGCGCTGTTTTCTGCGGTTGCTATAGTTGCAAGTTTAACCTGCGTTGTAGCGGTATTGAACACACTGCATTCGCCTTTCATAGCTATTGCAGTTACCACTATTGCACCCTCGACTGATGCATTTACGGTAAATGAGTTTCCAATACCTGTCTCACCATTGTTACACACCCAAAATATGCTTTCAGTATTAGACTCAGCAGAGTACGTTATTTGAGCAACTCCGTTTTCTAATATAGCTTGAGTGGGTGCATCAATAGCTGACAAACTCACCATTTCCGGATCCATCAAGTTTACTTCTAAGTGCTCGGTGCTGCAATTGGTATAAATATTTACATGGTAAATATCGCCTTTCAAATCAGCTATTGTTAATGCGTTGCCTTCCACCGAGCCACTTGCTACTACAGTGTTTTTGTTAGACACTACCTCATAGTTGAACCACTCTGCGTTTTGTACTTCCATTTCTATTATACCATTCTGCTGAGTATTGCAACTTGAATAAGTTGTTCCTATTAAACTAGTTTGAATAGCTAAAGGCTCATTGATAACAACTGTTTGAGAAGAAGTGCCACACTCGCTGCCATTGCTTACACTTATTACATAAGTGCCTGCAGGCAAGTGGTCAAAAGTGGCGCTGCCGTTAGCTACAAATTCGTTGTTGTTGCCTTGCCCTTCCAACACGATGTTCCAAGTGCCGGCAGGTGCCGTAACATCAATAGTACCATTTGCAATTCCTGTACATGTAGCATCTGAAGATAAAACCTGAACAGGAGCACTCGCATGTATTACTAATCTGTTGCCTTGGTATGGCGCGCTAGTTGTTATGATCATTTGTTCTCCGGCTTGCAGATTTATTGCATTACCAGTAAGCAAGTCTTCAATCATAAGGCAAGTACCTAATGGTAAGTTTTGAGTTTGCACAACGCTAAATGTGTAAGTGCCTGCCTCAGGCAAGTCCAGATAAACTGGGATATTTACATCAGCTACTAATGGACGGCAATCCTGTGCGAGGTTAACATTATCAGCAGACATTAATGAAAATTCCACTGCATCTTCATTAGGACTTTCCAAATCAAATACATCCCATGCTTCATAACCCGCATCGGCAGTGCTATTGAATGAAAGAATGCTCTCATCGCTCATTCCATTGCGCTCAAGTTTTAGAGCCACAAACTGCCCTTCGCCAGTATTGTCGCGTTCAAATGCTGTTCCTACATTGGTCTTATACGACTCGTTGTAGACCAAATTTTGTGAGCCCGTATTTACTTTTACCAAGAATGATTGGCTATGTGGTATATAGCGCGATGCTGTGCCTGTGCCGCTAGTAGCGTTGTAGTTTTTGTAAGCGTTGGTTTGATGGTCAAATACGTAATACACCTTTGGATTAGATGCACTAAATGTAGAGGTCACTAAATTCCAGTCCACTTCGCTAGGGAATGGGTTGGTCATTAGGTTCCAGCCATCATTGAGTATACCACCACCGGGGGTATAAGAGAGCGCCTGATTGAAAGGTCCTACCTGAATGTTACCAGTATTATCAATATTCTGAGCCCCACCTTGCAACCAAACAAAGTACCCTTTTGAATTTGACAGGGTATTGGTTACGTTGGTAGCAAACACATAACCCTTATTCATTACACCAATAGAATCCTCATCATACTTTCTTATGTTATTGAAAGGATATGGTGGCGGATAATCAGAACCTAAAAATCCGGTGGTAATCATGTCATCATTCCATTCAGCAATAGTCTGGCCTTGAATAGGACAACCCAGATTAACCCAGTTGCCATATACCCATGGGATAGAAGGAATGTAGCGCTGCAGTGTAACGTTGCCACTCACGGCAGCTGCCGTTTGTATAGCGCCTATTGATGCTGAACCAGTAGAAGAAGAAAGCAGCGTTAAGTTTCCTAAAGTTTGCAATGTACCCTCTACCGGGCGAACTACACCCTTCACGCTCGCAGGGCTTAGTAAAGAAACATTAAAGCCATCATTGTCAATAGTAAGATTGTTAAAAGTAGTGCCCGCGCCTAAAACCAATTGAGCCGCAGTGCCTCTGAAAACAACTGTACCGGTGCCTTCTGTATAGGTTCCTGAATTAACCCAATTACCAAATACTCTGGTGGTGGCGCTGCCGGCTGCAAGAGTGGCTCCTGCATCTATAGCCAAGTCGTTCACTACCCAATCAGCACTAGTGGTAACTGTATGTGCATTTTGAACTGTGAATCTCCTATAACGACCACCAACGACTGTTTGAGCTGTGCTTACAGGCTGTGGACCCCAAACTACACCATTGGCATTGCCAGTAGTTTGGCTATACCAAGTTTCCTTACAACCTTTTTGCGTTATCAGAATATCATCTATTCTTAAGAAGTTAGACAACCCAGATGTGTATTTATAGCGTGGGCCAAAGAATTGCATAAGTGGATAAGTAATATCACCACCTGCTGCGTCCACGCCTGTGCCTAACGTAACCAAATTGTCAAAATCGCCATTATCATCAATTTTTAATGTCCAAGTTCCGTTGTCATTTAAACTTACTTCAAAACCTACTTTATTTCCACCATTCACGTTGGTCTCCCAATCTATGGCAGAGTTAACTATTGGTGTAGCAGCATATGCTCCATTAGTTACTCTGTAAAGTCTGATGTAGTCATTAGCAGCAGCAGATGGCAATGAGGTTTGGTCCACCACTACGGCATATCCATCCACCGTGGCGCTATAGAAGTTAGCCTCATTAGCAGATAGAAATACCTGAAAATTGTTATTTGCCGAAGCATCATTAGTGTATTTTATTTGGAAGCGCCAAGTAGTATTCACTCCCGGCAAGCTCATATCATCAATAGGTGCTGCAAGGCTGCTTGTGCCGGCACTGGCTTGGGTGCTGTGGCGTGCACTGAAAACACCTGTAATTGGTGTGGCATTATTTGCCGCCCATGCAGTACCTGTTGTAATCCAGGTAGCAGGTATAGAGCCGGTTTCAAATGTTTCTGTAATGATGGTGTCGTAACCCGTGTTGTCATCTACAATAGTAGCTGTGTATGCGTTGGGCGTTCCTATATAAGCGCTATTGCCACCAACAACATTTTGCAACGTGAACACTAATGTGGCTATGTCATCGCAGAGTGCATTATCTGAAGGATCTATGTATACATACTGCACACCGCTGGTACCCGCAGCCCAAGTAAGCGTAATGGTAGTATATGGACCAGCATAGTTAGTATTGATAACTGTGCCGCGGCCTGCGCGAACAGAGGCTCCGGAGGTAAGCACCAAATCTACAGATGTAGCTAATGTGCTAGATGGATTCGCCAATTGAATTTGAATTTCTAAATTGCCCGTATTGGCAGCATCTTCTGCCACAGAGCCGCTTGTTGCTCCAATAATTTTTACTTCAGTATTTGGTGGTAGAGCTACTACTTTCAAATTATCAAATTCAGCACTTGATCTTTCGCCAACTCCTGATGAGTGAATGAATACAGGTCCAACATAACCAGTTCCGCTAATGGTATAGTCAGCATTTGTTGCTGTGCCCTGACTTATTGTGGCTGTGGTTGCAATGCAGCTTAGCGGGGTTGGGGTGGCTTGAGTTTGTGTAGAGTTTTGGGGTAGAAAGGATGTATAAAGTGTCCAACCATTATTTTGATTTCTGGTCAACCTTATTGCAATACCATAGTCTATTAAGCCATTTGCGGTAGAAGTTGATGATGTAATTATATTAGTTCCTACACCATTAGTCACAGATTGTAATATTACATCATCACCGCCTGAGTCGTCACCGTATACTATTCTATAGCCGTCTACCGTGGCCGACTCCAGATTAGCCTCATTAGCAAATAACCATACCATAACTTGGTTGGCGCTAGTGGCTGCATTTCCATTGTCACGACCAATCCAAAACTGCCATTCTTGCTGGGCGTCCCAAGTACTTATAGGAGTGCTTAGATACTGAGAACCAGCTCCGCTAGCCACATTAAGTTTTAGCGTATGCGTGCGGGTTTGTTCTGTACCAATAAGTCCAGAAACATTGCTATTATTAACAACCTGCATATTACCTGTATCGCCACTCCAGGTAGGGTTAGTGGAAAACTGACCATCAGTAAAACTATCGTTAATATTCAATTCAAAATAGGCTCTGTAATTATTACTTGTATTGCTGGAATATTTTGTTTGTGAGCATCCACCGGCATCGTCACCGGTAGCATCATAATACAATTCAATAACATAAACACCAGGCAATGTAAGCCCGCTCATCAAGTTTACAGATGTAGCACCTCTCCATTTTTGGTCGCCAGGATTATTTACATCAGGTCCGCAAGCACCACCAGTGCAGTTAGTTCCTCCAAAATCGCAACAATACGGCAATGAATAGGTGGTGTAAGAAGGGGCAACATCGCAAGTGCGGTAAACGCGGTATTGCAGGTTTGCCGAGCACACATTTGACGCACCATTTTTGTAAGTTAGCACTTCAGCAAAGTCAATGGTTAAAGAACCACCTGTACTGTAACGACCAAAATAGCTGTGCTGAAAATCAGGTGCAACAGTATTTAACAGGCAATCATAATAACCGCCATTAATTGAGACACCTGACTTATAAATGTCCCAAGCTGCAAACGTAGAAACAGCAGCAAATAACAGAACGATGGAGAGAAGTGAAGACTTAAGGGTTTTCATATTAAGTTAAGAGTTAATTCGCAATGAAGTTGGGTAAGTACCCTAACAGTTGCCTGATTTGGGTTGGTAAAAATAAATTAGATTGAGATATAAATAACAAAATTCTTTGAAAAAACGAGATTCTAACACACATATTTATAGTGAACCATTTAGTGATTCTTTTAGAATTCGCAATTAAGTCTCAAACCACTGCTTTTCTTTAATATGTGGTAAAACAAAAAAAAGCGAGAACACGTCTCGCTTCTTTAGTTTTTGTACCCAGGGTGCCCCCCCACACGCCCTTCTCTTTTATTATTCCTAATGGAAATAAAAAAGCGAGAACACGTCTCGCTTCTTTAGTTTTTGTACCCAGGGTGCCCCGATGAATTATCGGGGGAACCACACACGCCCTTCCCTTTTATTATCCCTAATTGAAATAAAAAAAGCGAGAACACGTCTCGCTTCTTTAGTTTTTGTACCCAGGGTGGGAATCGAACCCACACGCCCGAAGACACACGATTTTGAGTCGTGCGCGTCTACCAATTCCGCCACCTAGGCAAGTGACTCAAATCAATTTTTGAGGGCCGCAAATATAGATGCCTCAGTAGTTAATTCTGAAAAAAATTATTGGGAAAGACTTACAACCAAATTCATGCGCTTTGTATCCAAGACACGGCAATTAAAAATTTAAACTGTATAAACGATTTATACTATTTATCTCCTTGACCTCATTGCGTTTGGGTCCAAAGGTGATTTTCAAATTTGGTATTATTCTATAATGCAAAAAGTATGGGTTTTATCTTGTGCCAGAGCTAAAACCTTGGGCCCTAAAATGTAATGCGAACTCAAGCCTACATCCATAGTTTTAGTGTCTGGTACTATACTTCTGGCATAAGTGCCTTCTTTAGAAACTCTTGCCATAGTTACCGCCCCTTTGTTGCCGCCTGACCATGCAGTGGCCTCACCGTCCGGAAGGGCTATTAGTTTCTCCTGATTTTCTTTGTTGTCGTTAAAGAAAAAAGTTAGCTCGCCATTTTTTAAAAAACATTTGTATGAACTCTCCGAAAACCTATGCAAACTAGTTTGTCGTTTTGGAATTTTCACGCTCCAGCTTTGTCTGCCATTACCCTCTATTCTGGTCACCATCACGTTATCCCAATTGTATGTTTTATCGGTTTGCATGCGCCCCGTAATTGGGTCCAGTGTGGTAACTTCACTCACATAATATTGCTCTCCTACCAGCAGCAAACTGCCATCTTCGTTGAGTATTATGTCATCCAAATAAAAGTCGTTTAATGATTGGCTTACGTCCGATTCATTCTCCTTTCTAAATTTAGCATTAAACTCAAGAGTAAATGGCATGAATGCGCCAGTTTTAACACCACCTCCATTAGCTGAAATAAGGAAGAAAAAAGTTCCATTTGCCACTAGCTTAAAATCATCTGAATAATAACCGCTAACAATAATATCCTGATCTTTTGTGAGCAGAAATTTGGCCGAAACCAATTCTTTATCTTTCAGGTTTACGTCATATTCTTTCAATTTATTTTCTTTATAATTATAAAAGAATACCACATACTTGCCGCCCTGAGCGTGCCCGGTGGGCAGTTCAGATTTTTTTTCGTTGCGGCCGCTCAGCATAAAAATATTGCTATCATTGTCTACCAAAAAATTATGCACTTGGAGTATATCCGGCCTATATGGAAGTACTAAATCCTTTTCCATTATCAATTCCAAATCGGTGCCATACATTTTGAAAGCGACTGGTTCAGTATTTTTCCTTTCAAATGGTGGGTCAAAAAAGACCAGAATTTTCGATTTGTCGGGTGACAGGGCATAACCAAATTTAGGAGCATCATCCCTGCCCTCAGCCAGTGTGTAGTGCACAAGTGCTGGGTCGCCCATTCTTTCACCCTCGTTGTTAAGTTTAGTGCAATACACTTGAAACTGCTCGCTCTCCTTACTAAATCCACTGGTAAAAAGATAAAAAGCCGAATCGAGTTTTAACAATGATTCAAACTCATGGTCAAGTGTTCCACTTGGCATGGGTACTGCTCTGGTCCATTTTACCTTCATATCACTCGTTTGTCGGCATACAAGATTTATGGACTTCTCCTTCTTCGCAATTTCGATGGTGTAGAAGTTTGTTTCATTGGCGCCTGCCACACTCACATTAGCCATATCGCGGCTTAGCTTAATGGGGTCCGAACACACA
>JANOXJ010000181.1:0-5676 GCA_031418455.1 Flavobacteriales bacterium
TCTGCAAACGATTTCCACGATTTTTCCAGGTCTTTGCATTGCACAAATACCTCTTTGGCCCCGCTTTTTATGGCCGCTTCTATGTGCATAGTGTCCATTTTTAAGTGCGACTGAATAATGGAAACCCCATGCTGGTGTGGATTTCCTGAGTATTCATCAGTTGTGAATAACACTGGGCGATTTAAAAAATAAACTTTATATTTTTGGGCCATGGATAGTAAAGAGAGCGCGTTAAAGGTAGCAGAATTTCTTTTAAAGATAAAAGCGGTGGAATTAAAGCCCGATCAGCCCTTTACATGGGCCAGCGGAATTAAGTCGCCAATTTATTGCGACAATCGCAAAACCTTGTCGTACCCGCAGATTAGAACGTTTTTGCGCCAGCAGTTTGTGGAGACAATAGATAAATACTACGGCAAGCCAGATGTAATAGCAGGCGTAGCCACTGGCGGCATTGCACTGGGCGCACTGGTAGCGCAGGAGCTGGGTTTGCCCTTTATATATGTGCGCAGCGAGCCTAAAAAGCACGGCTTAGGCAATCAGATAGAGGGTAATTTGGAAACCGGCCAAACCGTGGTGGTAATAGAAGATTTGATAAGCACCGGAGGCAGCAGCCTCAACGCGGTGAATGCTCTGCGCGAGGCTGGAGCTACTGTAAATGGCATGGCTGCTATATTTACATATGGTTTCGACAAGGCTAAAGATGCCTTTAAATCATCTAAGTGCAAACTGCACACCTTGTCGGACTACGACACGCTTATAAAGCAAGCTTTAAAAGACAATTATATAAACGAAAAACAAATGGCTGAGTTAAAAGCCTGGCGCACCAATCCTGAAAAATGGAAGGTGTAAATACACATGTGACCAAAAGAGTGTTCAATTACAAAAAGAAAAAATACGCAGCAGCATGACCAATATAGAAAGTAAAACAGCAGTAGTAAATACAGATACAGCAACACTGGTAGAGTTTTTGTCAGACATGAATAATGTAGAAAAGCTACTACCACGCGACAAAATTACTGAGTGGAAAAGCGATGAAAAATCATGCTCTTTTAAAATTCAGAATGCCTATACCATAGGTTTAGTATTTGACCATGCCACGCCTGACAAGGTGGTGTACCAAAGTGCACAAGGTTCGCCATTTGCATTTACACTTACCACATCTGTAGTAGCCAAAGATGGCGCTACACATGCAGGAGTATTGTGCGAGGCCGACATCAATCCTTTCTTAAAAATGATTGTAGTAAATCCGCTCAAGAATTTGTTTGATTACATGGGCGACAGAATGGAAAAAATTTACAAGCCACACGAGTCGTAATTAATTAGGCTTACGCCTTTATTCCTGTTTTCCATTTATTGCGCAGCGCTGCGCATTCGGCTGGTGCATTTTCATTTACCGTAACACGATATTTTAAAGCCCACACACTGTTGTCATATTTCAGTGTGGTGGTTTTTAATTTTCCTTTTCGCATAAAAGAAATTTCTACTTCGTTTTCAAACATGCGCATAAGGTGTTGAAAATTTTTGTAGGGAGCAATGCCATTTATAGCCACTATATCATCGCCCACCCACAGCGTAGCCTGGTCGGCAGGTGAGCCCGGCATTACACTCTGCACTGCAGCCCTTGTTACATTCTCGTCTACATACAAACCAAGGTATGCCTCGTTCCATTTGGCAGATGGTGTCTCGGTAATTTCCATACCTAGTGCATTCATACATTGCGTTATGTATGGCATGTAATCTTCTTTGCCATATACTATGTTGCTAAACAGGCTGCTCAAATCTGCGCCAGCCGCTTCGTTTATAAGTTGCAAATATTCTTGCGCAGTGTAGCCAATGTTTTTCTTTCCAAATTTTTCGTACAAATTTTTCATTACATCGTCCAACGAAAATTTGCCGTTAGAAAGTTGCCTTATTTGAATGTCGCAAATAAATGCGATGAGCAAGCCCTCGTTGTAAATAGAAATTTTGCGCCACGGTATGCCCGCACCATAACCATCCAGCCATGTGTCAAAACTACTGTCGGCCACGCTGTGGTTAAATCTGCCTGGGTTGTCTAAATAAGTTTGTATTGATTCTGAAAGTACATCGCACCACTCAATATCATTAAAAGCGCCACTGCGCCATAATAAAAAATCGCCATAGTAGGTAGTTACACCTTCGCACACATAGCCAAGGCGCGAGTAGTTTTCTTTTGTAAAATCATAGGGCATCATTTCTATGGGCCGTATGTTTTTTATGTTCCATGTATGAAATAATTCGTGGCAGCTTATGCCCAGTAAATCTTTGAACAAAGCATCGTTTTGAAAATCGGCAGCGGGGCCCATGGCTATAACGGTGCTGTTGTGATGCTCCACACCATGCCTTACAAAATAGGGCAAAAAGTGAAACAGAAAATGATACTCGCCACAAGGTATGTCGCCATACATGGCTATTTGTGTTTTAGTAAATGCTTCAAACTCGCGCAGCAGTCTTGCTTCGTCTAGTTTTACTTCGCCTTGTATATGCAAGTGGTACACCACACTGTTTACTGTATACTTCAAATGGAGCATACTGGCGCTAGCTATTAGCGGACAGTCGGCTAGTTGGTCAAAATTATCGGCTACTAGCACATATGCACTTTTCTTTTTTAGTCCACATGCAATTTCTACTTCTTGTTTTAATTCAAAATGCAATTCATAATTTTCATCTGCTTTGTCTGCATTGTAAAAAAAACAATTTACCGGATTTATATACAGTAAATCTTCGTCTAAAAAAGACGAACCTGCATTGAGCTCAGCTGCATAATATTCGTAGCGTATAATTACTTCAGTAAGACCAGCGCAGTGCACCTGCCACAGGTCTTTGTTTAATTTTTCGAAATATATTTTTTCGTTGTTGGCATTAAAACTTTGCCACGCGCGAATGTTTTTAGAAAAATTTCCGAGTTCGTATCTTCCCGGACGCCATGCCGGCAATTGCAAGTTGAGCATGCTTTTGCCATTGGTGGGAATGCGTGCTTCGAAGCTTATAAAGTGCCTATGCGGAAAAGCTGTAGTAGAAATTTTATAGTGAATCATTCTGAGCAGGTGACTGATAAAAAAATATTATTTGGCTATGGCTTCTATAATCGGTAGTCCTATGCATGCATTAGGAAAACTCATGTTGCAAATGGAACTGATAGTAGGAGCAATGTCAGTAATGTTAGTGCGCTTATAACTTTCGCCATGTGCTATGCCGCAACCAAAGAATATGCCCGGCACATGGCTGTCATACACATAGGGAGAGCCATGCGTGGTGCCCGTCATTCCGTATTCAATATAGCCAGGGTGCAGCACATATATTACATCGCCCGACATTTTTGCGCTGTATCCAAGTTGTACATTATTGGCCATAGGAATTTTGCCAGCCTCGCGGTCTAAATCTGATGCATTAAATGCCATAGCCACATTGGGTTGGTCTTGTACAAATTGTGCCACTTCCATTTGCATTTGTTTTAGGTTTAATTTTTTTTCTGCTATCAATTTTCTATTGAGAAAAATGTTTTGATTGCTCTCGTTTATTACCCAGTCGCCTGCGCCATAAGTGTCTATAAGCATTTGCTCCACGGCCATTTCCAGATTGTCGCTTTTCCAATATCCGGCACTTGCTTTTTCTTCCATCAAATAACTTGGGGTGGGAGCACCACCATGGTCGGCACTTAAGAAGATGGTGTATTCACCTTTGCCTACAGTGTTGTCTAAATAATTTAAAAATTCTGCAAGGAGTTTGTCCAGCTTTATATAGCAGTCTTGTGTTTCGCGTGAGTGTATTCCAAACTGATGGCCTATATAGTCGGTAGATGAAAAACTCATGCACAGCATATCTGTTATGGCATCTTTACCAAGCTGTTCGTTTTCTATAGTGGCTTTGGCAAAATCTATAGTCATGTTGTTGCCATAGGGTGTAGCTTTTATTAAATCGAAGTTGGAGTTGGCGCTGCGCAGCTCATTTAAGTTATGGGGAAATACTGGGCGAAGAGTTCCTTTGAAAGGTGATTCAAATGCATTGTTGTCTGCCATGCTTTCATCATAGCATGAGTCAGGCTTTTCCAGTGTCCATGTTTTTTGCATATAACTTTCTGCAAGTCCGCTTGCATTAAAGTTTTTTACCCACTGTGGCAATTCGGTCATGTACCACGAGCTGGTAGACCACACACCTTCCTGCGCACCTACAAACCAATAAGCAGCATCGGCCATGCGGCCTGCAGGCAATATGGCACCGCGGTCCTTCATGGCTATGCCTATTACTTTAGAGCGGTTGTTGCTAAACATTTTTAATTCATCGCCAAGGGTAGTGGCCAGTAAATATTGAGGCGACATTTTGCCTGCACCAGAGTTGGTGCCTACACCATTCACAGTGCTGTCGCTACTGCAATAAATTATTTTGCCCGAGCTGCGCTCGTACCAATCGTTTTGAATAATGCCATGATATGCAGGTGTAGTGCCTGTGAAAATACTTGCATGGCCTGGGCCAGTGTATGTAGGCATGTAGTTGTATTGCATATTTCTGCATATAAAACCTTCGCCAAGCAGGCGCTTAAAACCATCGTTGCCAAAGTCGTCCCAATAGCGCTCCAGATAATCATAGCGCATTTGATCTACTGTAATGCCTACTATAAGTTTTGGTTTTTTGCCATTGGCAGCACTTTGCACCGGAGCCATTATGGTGGGCATGGCAGCGCAGCTGCTTAGCAGCACCAGAATTATTAAAAATGTTTTTTGTATGAAATAGTTGGACATGTGCTTTGTGAAAATGAAATTTTAAAAAAAAATAATTGCGCTGGGCGGATAGTGTAAAATATTATGAAATTAACTTTATCAAAATCCATATACCGGCTAAAAGCGCTGCAATGAGGGTAGTCCATAAGTACCACGGAGTTTCCTGGTCATTAGCATCGAGCACCACTTTGGCTATAATGGCAAACAATGCAGCTAATCCAAAAGTGAGCATGGCTATAATAAAATAGCCAAGTGCTGTCCAGCCTTCCACTACCAGCGATGCTATAATGCCAATAATGAGTGTGAGTAGGAGCAATCCAAAAGCAATTTTGGCAAGTATTGTTCCCGCTTCGGAACCTTCATTTTCTACATTGGGTAAAAATGAGGAGATTTTGCTTTCGTAAATGGCTTTTACCTTTTTGGCCGCTTTGGCTTTTATGAGGTTCTTCGCAGGTTTTTTTTCGTTCGACTGTGCTTCCACATTTTCAGCTAAAGCAGCAGTAGTTTCCTCCTGCACTGCGGCCACGTTTTTTTGATCTGAAAAAGTTTGAGCGTTGCTTTCGTTAGTGGCTTGGTCAGTGGTAGAATTTAATTCCACAGGTGGGGTTTGTTGTACCTCAGCATCAGGTTCTGTAGTAGCTGTTGTTTGTGTGCTTTTTGCTTTGCCGTTCCATTCCACATGGTAGCCATCCAGGTATTTTCTTTTTTCTATGGTGCAGGAGTTTAAAAGGCCTACCATAGTTAATAGAAGGAAAAAGATTTTGATTGTTTTCATGCTTCAAATATGAAGCAAAATGGACTAGGGTTGTACTATGGCGGTCACTTCTATTTCCACAAGCATGTCTTTGTCAATCAGGTTGCTTACTTCCACCATGGTAGTAGCTGGTTTTATAGTGCTAAAGTACCTGCCATGCACACGGCCTATGGCTTCCCATTGGCT
>JANOXJ010000182.1:0-2407 GCA_031418455.1 Flavobacteriales bacterium
CTTATGTCGCGCGCGCAAAACACTACTTGGTCTATGTGGTGCACACGCACTACATCATCCAGCTCTATTTTCTTTTCTTGTGCCGCATAGCTTTTAGGCGATAGCTGCAGAACTTCGCCCAACACAAGGTTCGATTGCGATAAAATATTTTTTACTCTGTTTACTTCGTCCTCTTCACCTATTACCGCTAAACGTTTGCTTACTTGTTTTTTTATACCAGCGTTGCCTGTACTTAACCAATTATAAATAGCACGGCTGGCAAAGAATACCAGACACGCTATAGCGGCACCCATAAGCAGCAGCGCGCGCGAAAAACGCAACGACTCAGGCAATAATGAATAAGCAATAAATATGAGTGCAGTGCCTATTATAAGAGGCTTAAACACGCGCAATGGTTTCAGAGGTTTGTCGTATCCACCATCTAACCACACAGAGCTTACCCACACAGCAATGGCAGTAGCAAAACCGGCATACACCATTTGTGGGTCGTATATTTTATGAAACTGCGAGGCGTAAATATTTTTGGTAGCCAACATACCACCCAGCGTAAAAACAGCATCGGTAGCGGGTAGCAGCGCTGCGCGCAAAAATCGCATTACAACAGCCACCGAAGCTCTTAGCCAAATAGCAACGTTGATGAAGAACGAAAATAGTTTGGCATTTTTTTCTGAAAAATGCTTTTGAGCGAAAATGACCATGGCATTGTAAAACACAAACACATAGTTCAAACTTCCCTTTTTAGTGCTTTCGCCTTTGTAGTGAATAATGCCCGTGTGCGGATAATAATAGTTTTT
The DNA here is from genome assembly GCA_031418455.1 of Flavobacteriales bacterium. Lineage (GTDB taxonomy): Bacteria > Bacteroidota > Bacteroidia > Flavobacteriales_D > Sanyastnellaceae > JANNVZ01. Next base: position 795 of record JANOXJ010000182.1, read on the forward strand.
GTAACCACCTTGTATAATGCGCCAGCTAAGGTCTATATCCTCGCCATACATAAAAAATGCTTCATCTAACAGGCCCACTTTGTCCAAAGCAGTTTTGCGCATGAGCATAAATGCCCCACTCAGTATTTCTATTTCGTGTACCTCGTTGATAGACAAATGCCCCAGGTAGTATCTATTAAATTTTTTGGATTTAGAAAAGATGGCACTAAGGCCAAATATTTTATAAAATGCCGTTTCAGGTGTAGGCAATCCGCGCTTGCTTTCAGGCAAATAGTTGCCGCGGCCATCCACCATTTTTACTCCCAGCCCGCCTGCATCAGGGTGTTGGTCCATAAAATTTATTACCTGCGCAAAGGTGTCTTCCTGCACTATGGTGTCAGGGTTTAGCAGCAGCACATACTCACCTTTGGCTATGCGCATGGCTTGGTTATTTGCCTTGCTAAAACCGGGATTGTCTTTGTTGGCTATAAGATGTACCCACCCAAATTTTTGCTGCACCATGGCCACACTGCCATCTACACTATTGTTGTCTACCACATACACCTCTGCGGCCATGCCTTTTATGGCTTTCTCTACAGAAAGCAGGCATTGCTCCAGAAAGTACTGAACATTGTAGTTGACTATAATGATGGTGAGCTTCACGCTATTTCTTTTTCCTGTGTTGGTTGGGTTGCAATGATAACCATGAAGTAGTTAAATGTATATAGCGTTGGTTGCACCACCCACCGCAGATGCTTGCGCATAACCAAACCACAGAGTGGTTGAACGTGAATAACGGTGGGTGCAACCCACCGTAAATCATGCATATGCATACTCAACCCTGTAGGGGTTGAACTAAACTCAAATAAATTGATAAGGACTTATGTCATTTACTATTTAGACATTCATCAACTTCGTGGTTGGAGATTTTGTGCTTCATATACCGTGGGTGATGCACCCAAGGTTATTCACGTTAAACCCCCATCGCGCAAGTTTAGCGCAGCGTAACTTGTGTGGATTATGCTAGCGGTTTGCAACCGCTATGCGAAGCATCATCATCTCACTACCATAATTTTCTCACTCTGCAACACAGCACCCTCACTCACCAAACTTACCACATACTGCCCTGCAGCAAGCCCTGTGGTATCCACTATGTAAGTAGTATCTCCACGGTGGGGAGTAAAGGATTTTACCATATTACCCGCGAGGTCATGCACTTGGATATTGAAAGTTGAAAGTTTAATGTTGGATATTTTATTAATATAGATATTGATGTAATCCCTTGCTGGATTAGGCCCAATTATAAACAGAGACCCCGAATCGAGTTCGGGGTGACCACCCGCATCCTCTACACCAACTGTACAACCCTCATCACACCCCGGCACAAGGCAACCACATGCATCTAGTTTTACAATCCAGCCTTGTTGTGCTGGCAGTTCTAGGTTGGGGTTTTGGCTCCATGTATCGCTGGCATCTCCGCAAAATACAACACTACCGTCTGGTGTAGCCTTCAAATCTATTGCATGGTGCATATCACTTTGACTTTCTACAAAGTGGTAGTATCGTTCCCACATCATGCTGCCATCTGTGCTGTCACATTTTATTACTTGAGCTTCGTAATGAGTTCCTCCATC
>JANOXJ010000183.1:0-7024 GCA_031418455.1 Flavobacteriales bacterium
AACCAATTTTATTGAATTCAACATTGGCTTATTGTTCTAAACCATAGTTTAGAATAGAATAATAATACTAGCATTTAAAAAGTCCTGTCTATGAATAAGGCAGGACTTTTTTTATGTTTATAAGCGAGTATTTTTGACCCATTGTAGCATAAAGTATGATTTGAGAGCAATAAAAATGAATACACAAAAAGTAATAGAACATATAACCGAGTGGTTAAAAACATATGCTGAAAATAGCAGAACCAACGGATTTGTAATAGGAGTAAGCGGTGGTATAGACAGTGCAGTTACATCTACTCTGTGCGCCATGACAGGCAAGGATGTGCTTTGTTTGGAACTGCCCATTTATCAGGCGCAGGCTCAGGTAACACGTGCGCAAGAGCACATTGCATGGCTCAAGGCTAGCTATCCTAATGTGTCGGAAGTAAGGGTGGAACTAACTGCCACGTTCGATTCATTCAAGTCAGCTGTGCATTCGCATGCTGCGGGCCCTAATTTGGATTTGTCTTTAGCCAACACACGCGCTCGGCTGCGCATGCTTACGCTGTATTATTATGCAGGCTTGCACGGTATGTTGGTAGCTGGCACAGGTAATAAGGTGGAAGATTTTGGTATTGGTTTTTATACCAAATATGGCGATGGAGGTGTAGACCTTTCGCCCATAGCCGACCTTAAAAAGACAGAGGTGTACGCTTTAGCTAAGGCACTTGGTGTAATAAGCAGTATTCAAAGTGCAGCACCTACCGATGGATTGTTTGGCGATAGCCGCACTGATGAGGAGCAAATAGGCGCTTCATACCCCGAGTTAGAGTGGGCTATGGAGTTTATAGAAAAATATTCTGCAGAAAACGGTAAATGGAATGACGAATTAATTGAAAAATTAAATTTTTCTGAAAGGGAAAAACACGTCATGAAAATTTACACCAAACGAAACCGAGCAAACAAACACAAAATGGATCCTATACCGGTGTGCCTTATTCCTGCGGAGTTTAAATAATGGGATTACACAAATTCCAAAAGCACCGCATTTTTTTCAACGGCATTGCCTTTTATAGCATTCACTTTTTTCACTGTGCCTGCAGCGGGGCTTTTTATTACGTTCTCCATTTTCATGGCTTCCAGTATTAGTAGCGGAGTATCTTTTTCTACCACAGTGCCTTCTGCTACCAATATATCCAGCACCAGGCCAGGCATAGGCGCTTTCAGGTCTTTTAGTTTTTTGTCGCCAACGGATTCCATACCAAGGCTTTTTAGCAAATCGTCAAAACGATCTTTCAGCTGAACTGTGTATTTGTTGCCATTCACTTTTATAATGGCTTCTTTGCTTTCAGCATTTAGCTGCACTACCTCCACGTTGTACGACTTGTTTTGGTGGAGCACATGCATATGCTCAGGCGAGCTGTGCAATGCGTCCCACACAAAGGCCACATCATTCAGTTTACCCTCAGTGCTTTGGCCATCCCAATTTAGGTCCATTGTTTTTTTACCGTTTACAGTAGCGTGAAGCATGCAAGTTGTTGTTTAATTTGAGGCGATGAAATTAATGCCTATTTGAGATTTGTCCGCGTGCTAACTTAATGATTTGTTGATTTGTAGATTTGTAGATTTAGCCCGGACTTTACGTAGCCTTTGTTTCACACAGAGCATCATTTTCCAATGGACAAAATTTCTTATTTTTAAACTAGAATTTTCGCGGTAAAAAAAATAAATTAGTTGGCCGGCATATACCTTCACATACCATTTTGCAAGCAAGCATGTCACTATTGCGATTTTCATTTTTCTACCTTGCTAAAAAACAAAGCAGATTTGCTTGAGGCCATGCACCATGAAATTGTGTTGCAAAAAAATTATTTGCAAGGCCAAAAAATTGAGACCATCTATTTTGGAGGAGGCACGCCCTCCTTGTTAGACACCGATGAGATAAATAGAATGTTAGATGCCATACACCTGGCGCATGATGTGGCTACCAATGCAGAAATAACACTGGAAGCAAACCCTGACGATCTAGTTCTTTCAAAAGTAAAAGCACTTAGCAGCACAGGTGTAAACAGGTTGAGCATAGGCATACAAAGTTTTAGGGAGGAAGATTTAAAATGGATGAACCGTGCACATACCGCGCAGGAGGCCGACTATTCCGTAAAGGCCGCACAAGACCACGGATTCGAAAACATTACTATAGATTTAATTTATTCCATACCCGGCATGAAAATGTTGGACTGGAAGAAAAATTTAGAAACAGCTTTTGCGCTAAATGTGCAGCACATAAGTGCTTATGGTCTCACTATAGAACCCAAAACTTATTTTGGTATACAACACAAGCGCGGCTTGCTCCAAGAGGCAGGGCAGGAGGAAAGCAGCGAACAGTTTTTGGTAATGGTAGATGAAATGAAGCAACAGGGATTTGAGCAATATGAAGTGTCTAATTTTTGTAAAGAAGGTTTCGAGTCTAAGCACAACTCTGCCTACTGGAAAGGTGCGTGGTATTTGGGCTTAGGCCCCTCGGCCCACTCCTACAACGGGCATAGCAGGCAGTGGAATGTGGCCAACAATAATGTGTATACCCAACAAATAATGAGCAATAAGCCCAATGCTCAAATAGAAGAACTTACATGGCACATGCGACTAAACGAATACCTTATGACAGGCTTAAGAACGAAGTGGGGAATAGATACACAAATAATGTATTCAGAATATTCGTTTGATTTTGAAAAGGAATATGCTGATGAAATAGGCACGCTTATACACACAGGAAAAATGCAGCGCAACAACACAGTGCTAACTCTAACCTTAGAAGGTTTGCTAAAAGCAGACCTTATAGCATCAGATTTTTTTGTGACAGAATAACTGCTGCTTACTTTGTAGAAGAGGTAAAGTGGTATATAACAGACAATGCTATGTACCACAAAAACCCAACGGTAATGCACAAAAAGAAAGACTGAAACAACCACCAGGTAATGAATGGAAAAAACGCTACGGTGGCTAAAAAGATAAATGGAATTTTATTGGTTGCAAAACCACCGGGCTTAAATTTAAAAGCAAACATGCGCATAGGTGCCACCATTAGTAGCGATGTAGCAGCGAGCAATAGCAACAACATTCTATTATCGGGCAGAGTAATTAACTCATGAGAGCGTGTGCTCATTTCCCATGCTGTGGCAGCAATGCTGGCCCAGAATATACCATTGGCAGGCGATGGCATACCACTAAAGTCGGTAGTTTGTGTGGTGGAAATATTAAAACGAGCTAATCTGATAGCAGCACATATTACATTTATAAGGGCCAGATATTTTACCCATTGCCACGGTGTGGGCAACATTGATTCCAGCATACTAAATGCAATTACTGAAGGCGCAAGACCAAAAGAAATAACATCGGCCAGTGAGTCTAACTCTTTACCTATAGGATTGGAAACCCCCAATGCGCGCGCCACTGCTCCATCAAAAACATCCAATATGCCTGCTACAAAAATGAGCAGTACAGCCCACGTATCATAACCAAATTGCAACACATGTATAATGGCCACAGCACCACATGCAAGGTTGCCAATGGTGAATAAATTGGGGATGTGTTTGCGAAAAGACATGGTGCAATAATAAACTATGGCAATTTATTGGGGTGATTTATAAAAATAAAAAGCGACCTTGCTAGGTCGCTTTTCAAAAATTTGTTTTAATAAAAGCAATGGAATTAAAGCGTCTGTTTCACTTCTACTTCTTCAAATGCTTCTATTATATCGTTTACTTCTATGTTGTTAAACTTATCTACGTTCAAACCACACTCGTAGCCTTTCACTACCTCTTTCACATCATCTTTAAATCGCTTGAGCGAGCCAAGTGTGCCTGTGTATATAACAATGCCATCGCGTATTACACGCACCTTGTTGTTGCGTGTTATTTTTCCGTCTAGCATCATACAACCGGCTATAGTGCCCACTTTGGTTATCTTGAACACTTCGCGTATTTCGGCAGTACCTACTATGCGCTCTTCTATCTTCATGCTCAAGAGGCCTTCCATGGCTTCTTTTACTTCCTCTATAGCTTTGTATATGATAGAGTATAGTTTTATCTGTATCTCTTCCTGCTCGGCCAGCTTGCGTGCACTTGCACTTGGGCGCACCTGGAAACCAATAACGATAGCGTCTGATGCAGAAGCCAAAAGCACATCGCTTTCAGATATTTGACCTACGCCTTTGTGTATTATGCGCACCTGAATTTTTTCGGTAGATAGTTTTTGCAATGAGTCGCAAAGTGCTTCAACAGAGCCATCCACGTCACCTTTTACAATCAAGCTAAGCTCTTTGAAGTCGCCCAGCGCTATACGTCTGCCTATTTCTTCTATAGTCAAGTGTTTCTTAGTACGCAGGCTTTGTTCGCGTTGCAACTGCTGACGTTTCAATGAAATATTTCTTGCCTCACGCTCATCTTCCATTACGTGGAATTTGTCGCCTGCACCCGGTGCACCTTCGAAACCAAGGAGTGATACAGGTGTGGCAGGGCCTGCTTCATTTATTTTTTGTCCACGTTCGTTGAACATGGCTTTTACTCTACCGCTCCATTGGCCGGCTATAATTGGGTCGCCTACATTCAGTGTGCCACCTTCTACCAGCAGGGTAGTTACGTAGCCGCGGCCTTTGTCCAGCGATGATTCTATTACAGTGCCTACTGCGCGTTTTTTAGGATTGGCTTTTAGGTCAAGCAATTCTGATTCAAGCAATACTTTCTCAAGCAGTGCATCCACATTCAACCCTTGCTTGGCAGATATTTCCTGACTTTGGAATTTACCGCCCCATTCTTCTACCAATATATTCATGGCAGAAAGCTGTTCGCGTATTTTATCAGGTTGTGCGCCTACTTTGTCCATTTTGTTTATGGCAAAAATCATAGGCACTCCTGCAGCTTGCGCGTGGGAAATAGCCTCTTTGGTTTGCGGCATCACACTGTCGTCAGCTGCTACCACTATTATGGCCAGGTCGGTTACTTGTGCACCGCGTGCACGCATGGCAGTAAATGCCTCGTGGCCGGGAGTATCCAGGAAAGTAATTTTTCTGCCATCGGGCAAGCTTACACTGTATGCACCTATGTGCTGTGTTATACCGCCTGCTTCACCGGCTATTACATTGGCTTTGCGCACAAAGTCAAGCAAAGAGGTTTTACCATGGTCTACGTGTCCCATTACGGTTACTACCGGTGGGCGAGGCACCATGTCTTCTGGGCGGTCTGTTTCGTCTTCTATAGCATCACTCACCTCTGAGCTTACAAATTCTACTTCATAGCCAAACTCTTCGGCTATAATGTGTATTGTTTCAGCATCTATACGCTGGTTGAGGGAGGCAAAAATGCCCAGCTGCATACACACCTTTATAATTTCGGTGGGCTGCTTATTCATCATGCTGGCCAGCTCGCTCACGGTAACAAATTCAGTAAGTTTAAGTACTGTGTTTTCCGCTTGTTGGCGTGCCATTTCCTCTTCGTTGCGCCTTGCTACGAATTCTCTTTTATCTCTTCTGAATTTAGAAGTTTTAGACTTACCACTGCCACCAAGGCGGGCCAGGGTTTCATTTACCTTGCGCTGTATGTCTGCTTCGCTAAGACCCACTTTAGGAGCTTCAGCTGGTTTGGCGCGTTGTGTTTTGCGGTCTATTTCCTGCTGGCGGGCTACATCTACCTTCGACACGCGCTTGCGTTTGCGCTTTTCGGCATTGTCGTTAGGTTTTTGCGGCTCCTGCTTTTTCTTCTCAGGTTCTGTAGGCAGCACTATGTGGCCCATTAGTTTGGGTCCAGTTAATTTGGCTACGTTTACTCGAATCAGTTCTTTTTCTTCCGGCACAGGAGGTGCTGATGTCTTTGCCGCTGCAGCGGCTAATTCAGCTGCTGATGTGGCAGCGGCTGCTGCATCGTCATCTTCTTTTTTCTTTTTGCCACGTGCAGTTTTTTTGGCTTCCTCCTCTTCGTCTTCTTCTTTTTTCTTCTTACGTCCTTTTGCTTTGGTAGAGTCTAAAGCGTCTAAGTCTATTTTGCCTATTATTTTTACTTCGTTGGAAATATCTTCAGCAGAGTCTGCTGCGGTTATTTCTTCCGATTTTTTCTTGGTAGATTTTTTAGGAGCCTCAGGTTTTTCCTCAGATGCTGCGGTTTTTTCTTCCGTTTTTACTTCCGGCTCAGTGGGTTTAGGTGCAGGCTTAGGCGCGGGTTTTTCTGCCACTGGGGCAGGCTTATCCTTTACTTCTACTTTGCGCTTAAACTGAGTGTAGTCTATTTCCGGCTCGGTTTCTACCTTGTCTACCGTTTTGGTTTTCTTAGCTTCTTCCAGGGTAATTGTAGTGCGCGACTCGCGGGCTTTGGCTATACCGGCATGCGATTTTTCCTGAGCGGCTTTGTCGCTGGCAAATTCTCCCAGTAGCAGTTCATATTGGTTGGATTCAATTTTAGCCATTGGGTTGTCATCTATTTTATGTCCTTTTTTGGACAAAAAATCAATGATAGTACCCGTACTAACGCCAAGTTCTTTAGCTGCTTTACCTAATCGTGATGCCTTTGTTTCTGACATAATGTGTTATTTGTCACAAATCAACAAGCCATGCGCAGTAGTTGGCGTTAAGGGCTATATGTATGCCTATGCTTACTGCTTCATGGAGTTGGAATTGTGTTTTGCCTTTGTTTGATTTTGTGTTATTAAAACGGGTGCAAGGTAGTCTTTTAAGCGTAGCTTAAAAAATTTACATTGCTTAAAACCACACAGAAAGCCAACAAGGCTTGTTCAAATGTCCTTTTTTGAAGGCTTTCTGTGAGGTGTTAAATATTCAAATGGAGTGTTATTCGAATTCTGTTTTCAGAATGCGTATAACCTCGTCTACTGTTTCTTCTTCCAGGTCGGTGCGTTTTACTAAATCCTCTTTAGGTATGTCAAGCACAGCGCGGGCTGTGTCGCAACCAATAGATTTTAGTTCTTGTATAATCCAAGCATCTATTTCGTCTGAGAATTCTTCCAAATCCACATCGTCTATGTCTGTTTCGTTTTCGCGGTA
>JANOXJ010000184.1:0-14021 GCA_031418455.1 Flavobacteriales bacterium
TCATATCACCTTTCACAAGCCGAGTGGAGAATTCGTTCTTTCTATTCCACTTATTATAGAATAGCATCATGAAAAAACATGCAATGACATTTATGTTATTGAGTGCAGCCCATGTGGGCTGCACTCAATATCTTTATTGGAATGAGACGTATGAACTTGGCAACAGCGCTATTGGGTGTGCTGCGCAATCAATCATTAATGAAGATTCTGTTTTCATCAGCTTTGGGTATCACTCATCGGGAGTATTCGCACGCTCTACAAATCAAGAGGGGCAAATCTTTAATACATCTATTTTTGATTTACCATATGCTTTTTATATTGGTCATGTTGGCAATAAAAATGAGAGTTTACTTGAGACCGATGGTACTTATATATTGACAGAATCCCCAATTGATCAATGCGGGCGTTCACTTTTTTCAATGATCAAATTCAATGCTCTTCTTGATACTATATGGCACAAACGCTACGATAATTTATTACCTTCAAACTGCGATGATGTGCGGCAACTTGGAATATTTGGGTCGACAGCGCTCCCTGACAACTCCTTTATGTCTGTTGGCTTGGCGGTGTATGGTACATTTCAGATACCTGACAGCACCGCTATAGCATATATCCATTTTGACCAAGATGGTAATGTGCTCAATTACTTAGAAACACACATGACTGGTGCTGATGATCCTCCACTTTATTGGTTTGATGGAATGAGGTACTTGGGCGAAAATGAATTGCTGCAATGGGGTATGGCCCGGCCATTGTTGCCTGGAAAGTTGTATGACTACCAAGAGGAAATATTAGTCATGAAAACAGACTTGGAAGGAAACATAATTGACTCCTTGCATTTTGGCAATCCTAACTACAATGAACAAGGTGCAACACTAGAATTATTGCCAGATAATAAAGCAATCATGTTCTATCAATATACGATTTATGATTCGGGCTTTCCGCAGTGGATAAGAGAAACAGAACCACGTGCAGCACTTATTGATTTATCAGACCTATCTGTTATTTGGGAGCACACATTAGATACTCCATTGTTCACTGATATAGATGCGGTGGGTGCTAAATATAACGATGCATTGGTAACAAGTGACAATAAATATGTGGCCACGTTTTCTACAGGCCTACAAGGTGAGAATTTCGGAGGTATTATGAAGCTGAATGATCAAGGTATTTTAGAGTGGTGTAATTTGTATTATCCTATGGGAGGCGAATTTTGGGATTCTTGGCTTGATGCAATTATCGAAGCATCTGATGGTGGATATGTGGCCACGGGCCAAACCCAATCAAGTAATTCTGATCAGAAGCAGTGGATAATTAAAATTGACGCTTGCGGCTACGAGCAGCCTAGCGGCTGCCCACCGGTAGTGGGTGTTGGTGAGCAACAACCACAGCCCACCATGCAACTATGGCCAAACCCCTTCACTTCAACATTAAAAGCAGTGCTACCCCAAAACGCAATCCGTTTTTTTGTTTGTGATGCAACAGGTAGAATTGTATTAGAAGAAAAAGTTTTTTACCCAAATCAAACTTGGAATTTAAGTTGGTTGAGTGATGGAGTTTATGTGATGAGTGTGCAATTAGAAAACGGAATAACAATGAGTGAGAGAATAGTGAAGCAGTAAATGCCGCACCCAAACTTTTTCAGTTAACATGGTTAATAAAATCATTACGCTCTGAATTAATCGTATTGAACTACCCCACTTCTTCCATCACCTGCTCTATGCTTTTATCCAACTCAAAATAAGAAAGTATTTTTTCCATTACAGCTTCCACCACTGCATCGGGGCAGGAGGCTCCGCTGGTGAGTACTATGCTTATTTTATCCTTTTGCGGCAGCCAATCTTTTTTCTCTAATAACTTTTGTGAGGCATAATCGAAATGATGAATTTCGTTTTTAGATTTTATTTCACTTTCATCCTTTATGAAATAGGCAGGCATTTTTTTAGAAAGTATAGTAACGAGTTGCGATGTATTGGAACTGTTGTATCCTCCTATTACTATGGCCAAATCTGCATCATGCTTTAAAACTTCCAGTGTGCTTTGCTGATTGTCGTTGGTGGCGTAGCACAATGTGTCGCGCGTATCAGCAAAGTGTTGTTTCAAATTTTCTTCACCATGCAGCTGCTGCATAATGCCTTTAAAATAATCTGCAATGCCTTGTGTCTCGGTGGCCAGCATGGTAGTTTGGTTTACCACTCCTACATGCTGCAAATCTTTTTCCGGATCAAATCCTTCTGAAAATTTGCCTGCAAATGCAATATTAAATTCTTCGATTGGCAATTCCTTTTTTATAAACTTTGCAAGTAGCTCAGCTTCCTTCATATCGCGAATTATAATGCTTGGTGCATTTTGGTAACTGTGCGAAAATGTAGCGCGTGTTTCCTCGTGCTTGTGTTTGCCATGTATGATGATGGTAAAACCCTTGGTACCTATCTCATTGCTGCGCTTCCACACTTTTTCTACAAAGGGGCAAGTGGTATTGTAAAGTTCTGTTTTTATCCCTTTTGCCTGCAGCATTTTTTCTATTTCTACCGTGGTGCCAAAGGCGGGTGTTATTACCACATCGTCTTTTGTAATAGTATCCCACGGCAATAGTTGGTGGCCCTCAGTATCCATTATAAATTCTATACCATGCGCTTGCAAATCATCATTTACAGCAGGGTTATGTATCATTTGGCTAAGCAGAAATATGCGCTTGCCAGGATTTTCTTTTATGGCCTTATAAGAAATTTCAATAGCATTTTCCACCCCATAACAAAATCCAAAATGGCGAGGCAACAGAAAAGTTACGCTGCCAAACGACAACACCGCAGGCGAAAAATCCTTCTTGCGAGGGTCTTGAATTTTGCGCCTTTCTTTTACTGCACCCACTATGCCGGAGCGGTAGTGCTGGGGTATTTCAAACTTCTTCATTCTTTGTCAAAACTATGCACACGGGCAGTTGTTCAATCTTTCTTATGCGATTTTAATCTACCTACAAATAAAAACCGCTTGCTAAAATAGGCCGACTCGTTGTACCACTCTTCCATAACTCCCCCGTGCACAGTGGCGTGTATCATTTTTATGCGCTTGCCATCCACATCTGTTACCATGGCCACATGGCCCACTGCTTTGCTGCCTGCATTGCGCCCTGTAAAAAATACGAGGTCGCCCTTTTGGGCATGTTGCGGTTTTATCTTGTCGCACATTTGGGCCTGACCACCACTGCTATGGGGAAGGTCTATTTTGTGCTTGCCAAATACATGCTGGGTATAGCCGCTACAGTCGAAACTTTTGCCCGAGGTGCTGCCATAAACATAGGGCTTGCCTATAAAAGTGCGGGCAAAAAACACCATACTGTCGGCCAGACTAGTGTCCATACTGGCCAAAACCACCGTATCTAAAGCAACCGAAGAACTATCTATTTGCAGCGAATCGGGCTTTTGAGCAAGCATGGCAGGCAAAAACACTGTCCATGTAAGTAGGGATGATATGACAATTTTCAGGGTCATAATTTTTTTTAAATAAAATGATAAATATTCCGAGGTTGCAAATATTTTAGACCTCTCACTTTTTTATACCTAACGAAACGATAAATCATTTTTTATTTTTCATTATGCCTCTTGTGCATCGACCTATAGAAAAAGTTTACTTCAGCATTGGCGAGGTAGCGGAAATGTTTGATGTGAATACTTCACTCATTCGTTTTTGGGAAAAAGAATTTCCGCAACTGCAGCCGCGCAAAAATGCACGCGGCAACAGAGTGTACTCTAAAAAAGATGTGGAGCTGTTTGAAAAAATACACGACCTTGTAAAAGACAAAGGCTTTACACTGGAAGGCGCAAAAAATGCGCTGCGCAAAAAATCGCCACAAGAAGAAGGCGACCAAATGCTGAACAAACTGCTACGCATAAAAAGTGAATTGCAATCCATAGCTGCTTCGCTTTAATAAAAAATAATGAAAGGCCTTGTTTTAAAATCCACCGGCAAATGGTATGATGTAAAGGGAGAAGATGGCATGGTGTACCAATGCCAGGTGCGTGGCAAAGTGCGACTGGACGAGCGCTCTACCACCAACCCCGTAGCTGCAGGCGACCATGTAAACTTTGATGTGGAAAATGAGCACGAAGGAAACATAACTCATATACACGAGCGAAAAAATTACATCATTCGCAAATCGGTAAACCTTAGTAAAGAAGCCCAAATAATAGCCGCCAATCTGGATCAGGCATTTTTAATAGTGACCATTACAAGGCCACAAACCACTCCCGGATTTATTGATCGATTTTTAGCCACTGCAGATGCTTACCAAATACCTGTGGTAATAGTGTTTCATAAAATGGATCAGTACGACCAAGAGGAGTTAGACGAAGTGCAGGATTATATTGAAACCTATTCGTCCATTGGATATCCTTGTATAAAAACTACGTTGGAAGATGAGACTTCTTTGGTTCCTTTTGCACACATGTTGCAAAACAAAGTGAGCTTGATAAGCGGCCATAGCGGCACTGGCAAATCATCATTAGTGAATTATGTAATACCTGGCAAGGATTTGCGCATAGGCGAAATATCTGATGCAAGCAATAAAGGCCAACACACCACCACCTTTTCTGAAATGCATGCACTGCCCAGTGGCGGCTACATAGTGGACACGCCCGGCATAAAAGGATTTGGAATGGTAGACATTGAAAAGCATGAATTGCACCATCACTTCAAAGAATTTTTTGCACTGCTGCCTCATTGCAAATACCACAACTGCACACACCTGAACGAGCCAGGCTGCGCTGTGCGAGCGGCAGTAGAAACTGGGGCTGTGGCCAAAACTCGCTACAACAGTTACATAAGTATGTTTAACGATGAAGAGGAGCGCAGTGTGTACAGAAAAAAATAAATTCTATCCTACTTCCACACTCACACTTTCTACCTGACCGGGTATAGGTGCAGCAATTTTAGTAATGCGCACCCAAACATTTGTGGCGTTCGAAAACTCAGCTGTCAATGAATCATGTATTTTATAGCAAACAGTTTCTATCAACTTAGCGCGAATAGCCATTTGCTCATGTACTATTTCGCTCACGCGCACATAGTCTATGGTTTTAGAAAGATCATCGCCATCGGCAGCAGCTTTAAAATCTACATCCAATGCTACATCTACTATGTAGTCGCCACCTATTACTTCCTCCTCCGGCCAGCAACCGTGGTTGGCTCGTATGGCAATGTTATTTATTTTGATCTTATTCAATTTCTTTAATTTGAAAATGAGTTAATTTGAGAATTTGAAAATTGAAAAAAAGAGTAATTCTTACTGCTATTTCCTATGTTAAATGAAATCATGCGTCAATTGAAAACTGTTTAATAAATTTTCAAATTGGCTCATTTTCAAATTTTCAAATTACTTTTTCTCTTCTTTTGCCCAGCTGTCTTTAAGACCCACAGTGCGGTTAAAAATTATTTTATCGGCAGTGGTATCTTTATCAACGCAGAAATATCCAAGTCTTATGAATTGGTACTTGTCGCCAAATTTTGCATTTTTCAAATCGGCTTCTGCAAAGGCATTTGGAATCACCTGCAAGCTGTTTTCATTTATATACGTCTTAAAATCGCCTTCTTCCGAAGATGGATTTTCTACTTTAAACAATCTATCGTATAAGTTTACTTGCACTGGCACAGCATGTTTTGCGCACACAAAGTGCATGGTTCCTTTTACATTTATTCCGCTGGTGTCGTGGCCGCTCTTGCTCTCTGGCACATAGGTGCAGTGAATCTCTGTCACATTGCCTGCTTCGTCCTTTTTAAACGATTCGCATTTTATAATATACGCATGCTTTAGGCGCACCATCAGGCCGGGCCCTAGTCTGAAAAACTTCTTTGGTGGTTCTTCCATAAAATCTTCGCGCTCTATCCACAACTCTTTGCTAAAAGGAATGTCGCGTGTGCCGCCACCACCTTCTACCTCAGGGTTGTTGTCGCCAGGCAGCAATTCTACTTTGCCTTCCTCATAGTTGTCTATTATAAGTTTTACGGGATTCAACACTACCATTCTGCGCGTGGCAGTTTTATTCATTTCCTCGCGTATGCAAAATTCCAGCAAGCTCACATCTATCACATTTTCTCTGCGGGCTATGCCAGTAAGGTCGCAAAAGTGACGAATGCTTTGGGCAGTATATCCTCTTCTGCGCATGCCACTTATGGTTGGCATGCGCGGGTCGTCCCAACCGTTCACATGTTTTTCGTTGACCAATTGCAGCAGCTTGCGCTTGCTCATTACCGTGTAATTAAGGTTGCGTCTTGCAAACTCATATTGCTGACTTGGAAAAATACCAAGTTGCTCTATGAACCAGTTGTAAAGTGGCTTGTGCACTTCAAACTCCAGTGTGCAAATGCTATGTGTTATTTGCTCTATGGAATCGCTTTGGCCATGTGCAAAATCGTACATAGGATATATGCACCACTTGTCGCCTGTGCGGTGGTGATGCGCAAATTTGATGCGGTACATAAGCGGATCGCGCAGGTGCATGTTGGGCGAAGCCATATCAATTTTTGCACGCAGTGTTTTTTCGCCTTCTTTAAATTCACCTGCGCGCATGCGTGCAAACAAATTTAAATTTTCTTCCACTGTTCTGTTTCTAAAAGGAGAGTTCTTGCCCGGCTCAGTAGGTGTGCCCTTCATGGCAGCTATTTCCTCAGCCGATGAATCGTCTACATACGCCACACCTTTTTTGATAAGTGTTATGGCAAATTCATACATCTGTTCAAAATAGTCGCTGGCATAAAATTCACCTGCCCATTCAAAACCCAACCACTTAATATCTTCTTTTATGCTTTCCACATATTCTGTGTCTTCGGTTACAGGGTTAGTATCGTCAAAACGCAGATTGGTTTTGCCGCCAAACTTTATTCCCAACCCAAAATTGAGACAAATAGATGTGGCATGGCCCATGTGCAAATACCCATTAGGCTCAGGCGGAAAACGTGTAAGAACACGTCCACCATGTTTACCATTTTTTATATCCTCGGCTATTATTTCTTCTAAAAAATTAGGGGCCTTTTCTATTTCCATTTTTTTGCTTCTCGTATATTAATCTCCATTTTATTGCTGCATCTTTTTCAAGTTTACAGCAGAGCTTCAAAACTAATTATTTTTTTTATTTGGCTATTGCCACAAGTGCTTTTTCTATTCTGCTGCACACTTCTGTTTTGCCTAGCAGAGCTATCATACCAAACAAGTCTACACCACCTGCCTGGCCGCTTAGCAGCACTCTAAAAAGCTGTAGTACTTCGCCTGGTTTCAAATTGTTTTTTGCAGCTACTTCTTCAAACAATTGTTTGGTGCTTTCAGCAGAAAAATTTTCTAATTGATCCAATTCATTTTTCAATGCAACAAAAAATTCTTTGCAGCCATCTTTCCATTTTTTATCTATTACGCTTTGGTCAAAGGTTGTTGGTGCTGTAAATAAATAGCTACCTACTGTGTGCATTTCATTTTCAAATTGCACGCGCGGTTTTAATAATTCTACTGCACTTATTAAAAATGAATTGCTCAAGCGCGTGTCGCCATCTTGCAAGTCAAAATGATGTTGAATATCTGATTTTATGCTTTGCGCAATTTCTGTAGCCGGCTTGGCGCGCAGGTATTCCTGATTGAACCACTTAGCTTTTTCAGGATCAAACTTGGCTCCTGCCTTGTGTATGTTTTCAAAAGAAAAAGCGTGACACAATTGCTCTAACGAAAATATTTCTTGCTCTGTGCCGGGGTTCCATCCTAAAAAAGCAAGCATGTTTACAAACGCTTCAGGATAATAACCGCGCTCGCGGTAGCCGCTCGATTTTTCGGCCGTGGCTGGGTCTGTCCAGTCCAACGGAAAAACAGGAAATCCTAAACGGTCGCCATCGCGTTTGCTTAGTTTGCCATTGCCATCGGGCTTGAGCAACAAGGGCAAATGTGCATACTGCGGCATGGCATGTTCCCATCCTAAATAACGATAAATGAGTATGTGCGATGGTGCGCTTGGCAACCACTCCTCGCCACGTATGGCGTGGGTTATTTGCATTAAATAATCATCTACAATGTGGGCTAAGTGGTAAGTAGGCATGCCATCGCTTTTTAGCAAAACTTTGTCGTCCACGGTGTTTGACTGAAATGAAACTTGACCACGAATTAAATCGGTGAAAGTGATAGTCTCGTCATGCGGTACTTTTAATCGAATGACAAAAGGCTCTCCTGCATCTATTCTGCCTTTTACTTCATCGGCAGGCAGTGACAAAGAATTTTTCATGCTCATTCGCGTGGCACCATCATAGGCAAAATTTAATTTGTTGGCCTCTGCATTTTTGCGAATGGCCTCCATTTCCTCGGTAGTATCAAAAGCCAGGTAAGCATGTCCACTTTGCACCAGTTGATCGGCATATTGCTTGTACATGGCCTTGCGCTCGCTCTGGCGGTAAGGCGCATGCGGTCCGTTGCCAAAACCAACGCCTTCATTGGGCGCTATGCCACACCACTGCAAACTTTCTATAATGTAATCCTCTGCACCCGGCACAAATCTGTTTTGGTCAGTGTCTTCTATGCGCAACAAAAAATCGCCTCCATGCTTTTTAGCAAAAAGGTAACTGTAAAGTGCGGTGCGTACTCCGCCCATGTGCAGCGGGCCAGTTGGGCTAGGCGCAAATCGCGTTCTTATTCTTCTTTCGCTCATTTTCTTTCAAAAAAATCTCTCAGTATTCTGGTTCATATAAGAGTGCGCGAATGTAGAGTGGCAAACACATAACCCCATAAACTTCAATAATTACTTGATTTTGAGTTGAAACATGCAACTTTTTGCCTTTAATTGGCCTCTTGAAAAAAAGGATTCGCATACGAACCTACCTGCCCCATTTTTTTTATTAATGAACCTTTCTGTTGACCTACAGATAAAAACCAATTGAAATCTGCATGAAAAAAATTTTTACCACTTTCGGTTTAGCATTGTTTTCTCTATTTGCAATGAGCCAATGCACCGGCAATTATGTATCGGCCGAAGTAACCATTCTTACTGATACCTGGCCTGGCGAAACCAGCTGGCAGCTATTTAATGCCGCCAATGAATTGGTGCTAAGTGGAGGCCCATACTCCACGGCCAGCACGGAATACTCAGCCAGTGCGTGTGTATTGCCCAACGAATGCCTAAGCCTAGCTATATACGATTCATATGGCGATGGCATATTTAACCCTGGCGGATATTCCATAACCGTAAATGGTGTGGAAGTAGGCAGTGGCGCTGTAACTGGCGATGGCATTACCCAACATTTCAACTGTCCTGTAGGTAGTTTTTGCAGCACGGCTGCTCCAATTTTAGATATGGGCTCATATACCGCCACGTTTGATAATTCTTGGTTCGTGTTTACTCCAACTAGTACTGGTACATATTCCATTTCTACCTGCGGACTTAGCACATGCGACACACGTGTGTATATTTATTCTGCCTGTGGCAATGATATAAATACAGAAGGACCAGAAGGCACTTTTGCCTATAACGATGTGGCAGACTGTGGCGAACAGGCAGAGATAAACACTATACTCATAGCTAACAACATTTATTATATACGCATAGGCGATACTAATAATGACTGCGCAGGCGATATCAACTTTAGCATATCGTACTTAGGACCACCTGCAGGCTGCACAGATATAACTGCCTGCAACTACAACCCTATAGCCGAAGACGATGACGGTAGCTGTATATATTATCCTAACCCACTTTGCTCTGGCCCCGATTTGCAAATAGACTCGCTTGCTTTTGTAACATCGCTTAATATGCTTACCCACCAAACGGCAAGCTGCGACATAGTGGAAGGTTGTGTGCTTGGATATGGCACACGCTACGTTATTTCATTCTCCTCTAAAGTGAACAACATAGGCGAGCAAGACTATTACATAGGCAATCCTACTGACAATCCGGAAATGTTTAATACCCAAAACTGCCACGGCCATACGCACTACAATGCCTATGGCGACTACCGCCTGTTTGACATGTATGGCAACTTGATACCTGCCGGACATAAAAATGGATTTTGCGTAATGGACTTGTGCGGCTTTGGCCAATACAACTGTGGCGATATGGGCATAAGTGCCGGCTGCTACGATGTGTATGGCGCAGGCACTCAGTGCCAGTGGATAGATATAACCGATGTGCCAGATGGCGACTACCAATTTGTGGTAATGATAAATCCTTACCACATGCCAGATGCGCTTGGCCGTATAGAAGAAAACTTCCTGAACAACGCTACTCAGATTTGTATACATATACAACATGATGCTAACGGTGTGCCTAGCTACCAAATTATAACTAACGGTTGCGAACCTTATGTGGATTGTGAAGGAGTGCCAGGTGGTGCTGCGCTATACGACTGCCAAGGCGTGTGCGGTGGTCCTGCTCTGTTTGGCGACTTATATACCGACTCGCAAATAGACAGTGATGATATAATAACCTACATGAACCTAATGGCCGAAGAAAACATAGTGGCCACCACCTGCAACGACCTTAGTGGTAACGATGCAGTGTCTATATACGATGCAGCACTGGCAGTATGGTGCGACCACCAGGCGCATATACATGATATAAATGGTGTGGTGCTGGACCAATGCGCTTTCCCACGCAATATAGAAAATCCTAACCAAACAGTAGGGCTTGCCATTTCTGAATTAAACATGGAAAACAACTATGTGGAAATAGAAATGATGAACACAAATGCCGATGTGTTGGCTTACCAATTTAAAATTACCGGACTCAACATAAGCAGCGTAGTAAGTGTGGTAAATGCGGTTGAATATCCTGCACTAACAGTCTTCAACGATTTTACGAATGATGTATTTGTAATATCGGCTGTAGACTCTGTGATACTGCGCCAAAACCTTGCACATGCGGTGTGCCGCGTGTACTTTAGTGAACTTACAGGCGAGGAAATTTGCATAAACCCTATAGTAGATATAGTAAATAAAAATGCAGAACTAACTGCTAACTTTATATACAATGGATGCATGACTGTGGGAGTAAATGAAATAACAATGAGCCAAAGCTCGCACCTTGTAATACAACCCAACCCAATAGCAGGCAGTGCATTTGTGCAAGTAGTGGGCGATCGCAATGCTATGAAAACACTATTGGTGCACGATGGAATGGGGCGCCTTGTGCAAACCATATCAGTAGAAAGAATGAATAAGTATTTCGAAGTAGACTTTAGCACACTTAGCGCTGGTGTTTACACCCTTACAGGCCAAGACACAAGCGGTGCAGTTAGCACCGAGCGTTTTGTAAAGCTATAGTTTTTACTTTTCGTTTTAAAAAATATTATAAACTTTTAAAACCGCCTTTCAAGTTAATTTGAAAGGCGGTTTTTTTTTATGGGCAATCCAGATAAGCTCAACGATACTTAATTCATGTTACATTTGGAAGAAAAAACAAACCCAACACTTGAATACATGATAGACATGGTGGCTAACAATACCGGACAGACCAACTACAGAGATGAGATAGAGGAAGACCTTGCGAAGGCTCACATGTCATACATAGAAGATAAATCAAAGTTGTTGCGATATAAAATGCGTAGAGAAAACATGAGTACAACTGAAAAGATTGCGCATCTTGATTCATTGCAAACGGTAACAGCCTCGCTGCAAGCTATAGACTTGCTGCTTGCAGAAGGAAACTACGCGGATGCACTAGAACGTTGTGATTCTCTGCTGCCTCAGTTTGAATTTGCCACCCGAGTAAAACGTGAACAAGACACCATGTACGAATGGATAGAAGTGGTAACGGACAATACTTCATTAGAAAATCTGAGTACTGCAGACCAAAACAAATTGCGTGACTTGGCTGTGGATTATTACTACACCACTGCAGGTAAAAAAGCAAGCGCGGTATTGAACCATTACTATCACGAAGACCATTTTATACCTGCATACTATGGAGTAGGAAGTTCATCTGTTAGAGCAATGCATAACAAAACTGAACAAACTGAGATACATTTGCTCAAAGCATTTCCAAATCCAACGGATGGACTTTTACAACTTTGGTTGCAACTAGGGCAAAGAAACATTACGGACGAAATGCTAAGTATTTTGGATGCACAAGGGAGAGTAATAGAAACTTTGCAAGCAAAAGATGGCACGCAACAATTTGTAATAGATACTAGACAATATGCAAGCGGTCAGTATCATGTTATACTTGCACATGGCAATGTAGAATTAGAAAGAATATCATTCAATGTGGTTCACTAAAACAAAACAGAAAAGAAGCAGAGTCATCTTATGGCTCTGCTTCTTTATTTCGTTTTATTGCAATGCTCAAATTACTTTTAGTACACGATCTTATGGAGTAATAAACACAGTATATAACTCAGTACAAGTTTTAGAAGACGGCTACCTAACATGCGGATGGACCTATGATACCGTTCCTAATATTAATCGCGACATACTGCTAACCAAATTTAATTTGGCCGGAGCCAACATAGAAGAATTTCATTATGGAGATTCAAGTTTTCAATCATTCACACAAGAGAATAGTTATTCAGCTTTAGAAAATTTGTATATTCAACAAGCATCAGCGTTTGACGGACAACCAATAGATTTTACTAGACTCATTTGGTACAACAATATGGGCGACACGTTAAAAACCAGAGATTACTTTTCACCATATTATTTGGAGCAAAATGGAATGGACTACATACGCCCTCTTTATTCCATGCTCATGCCCGACAGTACGATTTACTTTACTGCAGGAATAGCCGCCCCTGTAACCTTCAACGATGTCTGCATTTGGCACTTAGACAAATATGGCAACGAGCTATGGCACTATATCTACGCCACCGAAGCCGACCCCGAAACGTGTTTTGCTATGATACCGTGGCAAGGGGGAGTGATGGCTGCGATATATTTAGGATTAGACGGCACTGAATACGGGGGAGGAGGAGTATTACAAATAATTGATGCCAATGGTAATGATGGTGGAACAATTGATGAGTCTGTTTGGGACAATGGAAGTTCGGGCATACTGGCAATGCTCTTAGAAAATGATTATATCATTTGTGCAGGCGGTATTGCGGATTCACCTGATTACAATTCTAAATTGGGCATTTGGAAACTAGACTCCGATGGTCAGCTTATTTGGAATAGTCCAATTGGTGACTATCCTACGGCAATTACTAATTCTTATTATTTAAGGAATCTTGTAAAAACTATTGATGGCAACTATGTTGTTACTTGTGATTTTTACTATTATTCTAACGATTCCCACATGGATATTAAACTAATTAAAGCGGACAGTTCAGACGGCAGCATGATGTGGGAACGATATTACCACTTTGTAGAAAGTCAAAGTGATATGCACCATGCAATTGATTTAAAAGCAACCCCCGATGGCGGTGTTGTATTTTGCGGAGATGCCAGCGATACATGGAGCCAAAACCCCAACCTAGAACTGCCAGCACAACAAGGCTGGATTGTAAAACTAGATGCGTGTGGATGCCTTGTGCCGGGGTGTGATGAGAACTGCGTTGTTGGTCAACAGGAATTTCATCTCGGCTCAGCCGAGACAAAATTCAAAATTGGGCCTAATCCAGCAAGGGACTACATCAATATCTACCTCAATAAAATATCCAATGTCCAACATTCAAGTCTCAATATCCAAGTGCATGACCTCGCGGGTAATATTGTAAAATCCTTTGCGCCTCACCGTGGCGATACTACATATATAGTGGACACCACAGGGCTTGCTGCAGGGCAGTATGTGGTTAGTTTGGTGAGAGAGGGTGTTATGGTGCAGAGTGAGAAAATTGTGGTTGCGAGATGATGATGCTTCGCATAGCGGTTGCAAACCGCTAGCATTGTCCACACAAGTTACGCTGCACTAAACTTGCGCGATGGGGGTATGCATAAGCATGATTTACGGTGGGTAGTACCCACTGTTATTCTTGCGCAACCACCCCGTGGTTAAAAGTTCATTAAATTGTTCTAGTATGAATATTGCAAAAGGCTTTGGAAAAATGTGCAACGAATTGCGAAAAAA
>JANOXJ010000185.1:0-27992 GCA_031418455.1 Flavobacteriales bacterium
CTGTTGGCACCTACAGCGCCATCGAATTTGGCAGCACCATCACCTTTGAGGTGTGCGATGGTGATGGGCTGGATTTAATATATACTCCTGGCCAATACGAAGAAGAAAATTCGTATGCCATGCAAGATGCCTCGTGGAATATTGTTTTTCAAGATGGTCCCAATCCTGCCACCGGTATGGTATTCTCTTTTGTGGCAGATTGCAACACGCCTTTGCTGCAAGGTAGTCATCCATGCACTGCCCTTCCTATAGATACTGCAGAGTGTGTTTTTACCGACAACATTGGTTTTCCGGGCACGGGGCTCATTCCCAATTGTGCTAACTACAATGGAGGCGATATGTGGTTTACCATGCAAGTGCCTGCTTCGGGCAATTTAAGTTTCGAAACATCAGAAGGTACTATAAACGATACGGGCATAGCCATTTGGACGGGCAATGAATGCGCCACTCCGCAATTAATTGCTTGCGATGATGATGGTGGCAGCGGCTATTATTCCTTTCTGCTGGTGTACGACCTGGTACCGGGCCAAACTATTTATATACAAATATGGAGATACGGTGGAGGTGCAGGTTCGTTTGAACTTTGTGTAAACGATATAGGAACTGTGGTGCTGGAGAGTTCAGAAATTCCTATTGTAATGATTAACACTCTGGGCCAAACCATAGTTGAAAACACGAAGGTGAATGGCCTTATGGATATTAAATACAACGGTGAGGACAACCTTACATACGTTACCGACAGTGCCAATGTGTATAGCGGAAATATAGGCATCTCCATTCGCGGGCTTACATCGGCCGGTTATCCGCAGCGCCCATACAGTGTGGAAACTCGCGATACGTTGGGCGAAAACAACAATGTTTCCATTTTAGGAATGCCCGATGAAAATGATTGGGTGTTGTTGTCTAATTACAACGACCGCACGCTTATCAAGAATGTAATGTCGCTTAATCTTTTTGCACAAATGGGAAATTACAGCGCGCGTGCTCAGCTGTGCGAGGTGCTTGTAGATAGCTCATACCAGGGCATATATGTAATAGGCGAAAAAATAAAACGCGATCCCAATCGTGTAAACATTGCTAAACTAACAGAAGCTGATATAGCGGGCGATAATGTAACAGGTGGCTACATCCTTCAGCAAAACTATTGGAACGACAACAACAGTTTTCAATCTAATTTTTCGCCCATCGACCATCCCGGTTTCGATGTGCATTTTGTGTACGAATATCCTGATGCAGATGCCATCAATCAAGCACAAAAAACATACATAGCTTCTTTTATAGACAGTTTAGAAACGGCACTTTACAGTCCCAATTTTACTGACACTGCAGCAGGCTACCGCAAATACATGGATGTAAATTCGTTTATAGATTATTTTATTGTGAATGAGGTAGCCAGAAGTGCCGATGGTTTTAAGAAGAGTGTATTTTTTCATAAAGATAAAAATTCAAACGGTGGCAAACTGAAAGCAGGACCTGTTTGGGATTTTGACTGGGCCTGGAAAAACATGGAAGGCGTGTGTACTTACTTTGAAGGATATACAGGTGCAGGATGGGCGCACCTCGTAAACGATTGTTTTACCGATAACTATTCCACAGGTTGGTATGTCCGTTTGTTGCAAGACGAAGCATTTACTGAAGAGCTGCGTTGCACTTACGAAGGGTATAGACAAACCATGCTGGATACTACCAATCTTTTTGCATACATAGATAGTATGCGCACGTTGGTTCAAAATGCACAGGCACGTCATTTTCAAAAATGGCCCATATTAGGTTTGAGTGGTCCGGCACCGGATTATGGTCCGCTGGCCACTACATACTATGGCGAAATAGATTCGCTTAAAAGTTGGATTAGCACCAGGTTGCAATGGCTCGATGCCAATATTCCAGGGCTCTGCAATGCAACAGGTATAACCGAAACCAGTTTGACCAACGTGTTGAATTGTTATCCCAGTCCTGCCAACGACTATTTTATGATTGACTATTCATTGCCACAAGCAATGAATGTATCTGTACACCTGTATAATTATTTGGGAGAAGAAGTGCTAACGAACAACATAGGCACACAAAACATAGGGCAACATTCGATTAAAATGGAAACAGCAAATCTTTCGCCCGGCATGTACATTTTAAAATTTGAAAGTGGTACAACAGTTACATCTCAAAAAATTATTATTCTGAAATAGTAGTTGATACCGTTGTAAGTAAAAACGAAGTTTAATTATTCTGCAAAATTTTAAGTTGCCTCTGTATGGCATTCTAAACGCTTTATGTGCGCAATTTTTTCATGCTTAGATGAATTTTTTTATTGCAATTTCTTCAAAAAGATTTAGACACCTTTTGCGACATACTTTGCTATTGAAAATTTCAATGATATTTACAGGATAATAAAGGAATAAGTATTTTCGCCTTTGAATAAAGGAACACTAAAACTGCATTTGCCCAACTAAGTTAGGGTGGCTAACGACAAAAGTTTAACCCTAATATTCGGTGTGGTGCAAGCCAATGAGGCGCCATTACCATGAACAAACAGAAGAATTTAAAAAATGACAGAAGCAATAATTTCATTACTTTCTCTTATAGCCTTAGAAGTCATTCTGGGCATCGACAATATAATTTTCATTTCTATTTTGGCAGACAAACTGCCCGAACATCAACGCGGTAAATTAAGACTGTGGGGCATTGGCTTGGCCATGGTTATGCGCTTAGGTCTTTTGGCTTTTATTTCCTGGATTTTAAAACTAGACCAAACACTCTTTACACTTTTTGAAATTGATTTTTCAGGCAAAGGCTTAATACTCATCTTAGGAGGACTATTCTTGATTTATAAAAGCACAAAAGAAATATACCTCAAATCTGAAATAGCCAAAGAATCAACACCCATAGTTCCGAAAAACAGCAGCTTTAAAAGATTACTTTCCGAAGTAATAATATTGGATTTAGTTTTTTCCATTGATTCAATTATTACTGCAGTAGGCATGGTGCAAGAACTGTGGGTAATGTACACTGCAGTTATTGTAACGGTTATTATCATGCTTTTTGCTTCTAAGCCTATTAGTCAATTTATAACCAAACATCCATCTTTTAAAATATTGGCACTTTGCTTTTTAATGATGATAGGCGTGGCGCTATTAGCAGAAGGATTCCATTTTGAAATTCCAAAAGGATATATTTATTTTTCAATGGCATTTGCTTTTTTGGTAGATATTATTCAAATGAAAACAGTACAAAAAAAGAATGATTAAATTTTGGATACTGGTTTGGGTTGTTATGCCAATTGCGTCTGTTGCACAAAACTTAGATTTGGGCAGTTGGAACATTCTTAATTTGAAATACAGCCATAATGCTAAATGGAGTGTTTTTGGCGAAGCGCAATTGCGCTCATTAAAATTTTACAACCACTTTCATTATTATGAAACAAAGGGCGGCATTAACTACCGGGTGTATGAAAACACAACGTTGACTTTAGGTGCCGGTAGTTACCAAACGTATAATGAAGGGGGAGATTTTGTTTTGCCAAAAAACAACGATGAATTTAGAATTTGGCCTCAGGTCACTCTTTTTCAATCACTCGGTAAGTTGAAAATAGAACAACGTTATCGGGCCGAGATGAGATTTACAAGCAATGGCTACCGTAACCGCTTTCGTTACAGACTTGGAGTGTCTTATGCATTTGGTAAGGAGCGAGACGATTACAAACCTTGTCAATTAAGCGCAAGCAACGAAATTTTTTTTACAAACAAAGAACCTTACTTTGAGAGAAACAGATTGCTATTTGCCTTCAACTTTAAACCAAGTAAGGCAACAACTTTGCAGAGTGGTTATATACACCAATTTGACTATAAAATAAATGACGAAACAGGGCGCGATTTTCTTGTTATAGGCTTTTACTATGACATTTTTAGTAAATCCATTTCAAAACAAACCCAGGAAATGAAGGACAATTAATATTGCAGAACTGCTAACAACTGCGTTCCTCTGTTTTGGCTAAACTCTAAAGCCAACCCCTAGTCTTCACCAGTCTTTTAAGGCAATATAACCTTACACAGCCAGCAGTGGCGATAGTATTCCAATATGCTTATAAATCTTAATTGCCGTTGCATACATGGGTTATTGTATTTTTGACAATAAACACCGCTCAAGCATGAAAATAAGGTTAGTACTTTTTCTCTTTGCATTATTATTTGTAGTGAATGGCCATGCCTACAATGTTACCTTCAGGTTGCAAATGACTGGCGTTAGTGGCTATACTACACCAGCCGTAAGCAGCACCTTCAATGGTTGGTGTGGCGCATGCAACAACATGACCGATGCCAATGCCGATGGCATTTGGGAAACTACCGTATCGCTGCCTGCTGGTTATTTCGAATATAAATATTCGGCTGATAACTGGACACAGCAAGAGACATTGCAGGTGGGTGCATCATGCACTGCCACCAGCGGCCAGTTTACCAATCGCACATTGAATGTAAATGCCGACATGGTGCTACCTGTAGTATGCTGGGGTTCGTGCAATGCGTGTGTTACTTACAATGTCACCTTCCAAGTAAATATGGCTGGCGCAGGTGCATTTACCACGCCCTTCGTAAGCGGTACTTTTAACGATTGGTGTGGCAGTTGCAACACTATGGAAGACATAGATGGCGACCAAATATGGACCACTACTTTGTCATTGGCACCAGGCACGTATGAGTACAAATTTTCTTACGACAACTGGGCAGGTGCCGAAAATTTAACACCCGGTGCACCATGCACCATTACCAATTTTGGATATACCAACAGGTATTTAAATGCCACACAAAACACGGTGCTTCCTGCTGTGTGTTGGGGCACGTGCGACACACCTGTGGCGGGTGGTCCTGTTGCTCAAGTTCAAATTGTTTTATCATCAGGCAACAATCCCGGTTGCGAATGGTCTGAATTAATTTTTACCGCCAGTGCATCTAACTTACAGTCTACACCGGTGTACCAATGGCGTGTAAATGGTGTAGCAACCAGCACCAATACAAACACATTTACCACCAGCGATTTGACCAACGGACAAATAGTAACCTGCGCACTTATAGGTGGTGCAGGATGCAGCACAAGTGGTCCTGTTGTATCCAATGCCATTACTGTGCAGCGCCAGGCCCCAGTGGCTCCTGCAGTGAGCATAAGTGCATCGGCCAATGCACCATGGTGTGCTGGGCAGCAAGTCACCTTTGTGGCAAACCCTACCAATGGCGGCACCAGTCCTGTGTACCAATGGAAGGTGAATGGAATAAATGTGGGCACCAATGTAGGCACATTTAATACTGCTACTTTGCAACAAGGCGATGTGGTGGCATGCACCATGGTGTCCAATGCAGCTTGCCAATCTTCGCCATGGAATATGATATGGAGCGATGAGTTTAACGGAACCACACTGGATGCTGCCAAATGGAATCCTGAAATAGGAGCAGGAGGTTGGGGCAACAATGAGTGGCAGTATTATACCGCCTCGCCTAACAACATACAATTCAACAACGGACAACTACATATAGTAGCACGCAATGATGGGCCACAAGGTCAGCAGTATTCATCGGCACGCCTTATTACCAAAAATTTATTTAGTTTTAAGTATGGCAGAGTAACAGGAAGAATGCAGATACCCACGGGCCAGGGCATATGGCCTGCCTTCTGGATGTTGGGTGCCAACATAGATCAGGTGACGTGGCCGGGCAGTGGCGAGATAGATATAATGGAGCATGTAAACAATGAAAATAAAATATATGGCACCGCACACTGGAACAATGGAGGTTTAAATTCTAACAGCGGAAACATTGTTACAAGTGTGAGTGGCTATCATGATTATACCGTGGAGTGGGATTCACTCTCCATTCGTTTTTTAATGGATGGTGCAATGTATCACGAGCACATAATTTCTTCTGCCAATGGCAGTATGGATGAGTTTACAAAACCATTTTTCTTGTTGTTGAATGTGGCTGTGGGTGGCAACTGGCCTGGTTATCCCGATGCATCCACTGTTTTTCCGGTGTCTATGGATGTGGATTATGTGCGTGTATGGCAACGCAATACAGCCACGGGCAATGCCGCAGTGTTGAGCAATGCTATCGCAGCATCATTCATTCAGCCTACCACATGGTATCGCGATTTTGATGTAGATGGTTTTGGAAATAATGCTATCACACAAACCGCATGCGAACAACCAATAGGGTATGTGGCAAACAATACCGATTGCAACGATAACAATGCAGCAGTAAATCCTGGAGCAACAGAAATATGTGGCAATGGAATAGATGACAATTGCGCAGGAGGAATTAATGAAGGTTGTTGCAACATAACAGCAAGTGTTGTGGTTGCAAATTCTTCGTGTTTCAACTCTGCTAATGGCAGTGTAAACCTCACTGTAATAAATGCAACGGCACCTGTAAATTTTGCATGGAACAATGGTGCCACTACTGAAGATATTATTAATATTAGTGCAGGCACTTACACCGTTGCCATTACAGATGCTAATGGATGCACTGCTAATGCTGTGGCTACAGTGCAGAGCCAAATTACATCGTTGCCAGGCGCAGCCGCTGCTATAAATGGGCCAGCTGGTGCTTGCAAAAATCAAACAGCGGTTGTATTCAGTATAGACCCTATAGCAGGAGCTACAAGTTATGCATGGACACTGCCTGCGGGTGTTACAGGTGTATCAACTTCTAATAGCATATCGCTAAATTTTTCCAACGCATTTGTAGGTGGCAATCTTTGTGTGAGTGCTAACAACGCGTGCGGCCAAGGCCTCGGTTATTGCAGAAGCATTGCAGAGTATACTGTAGTGCCTGCTGCACCAGCAGCTATATTGGGTAGCAATGTAAATGCCTGCGCAGGCACCACTGTAAGCTATTATATAAATGCAGTGCCCAATGCTACATCTTTTTTATGGACAGCGCCTACCAATGCTACCATAACAGCAGGTCAGGGTACTACCAATGTGAGCATAACCTATGCAACAAATTTTGGTGCAAGCGGAACACTCTCTGTAAGGGCTACTAACTGCAAAGGCAACAGTGCAGCTAAAACAATAACTGTGTATGGAAAGCCCGGCACACCTGGCCTTATAACAGGTCCTGCAGCAGCAGTGTGCGGTGGCAGTATACAGAGTTATAGCATAGCAGCAGTAAGTGGAGCTACCAGTTATGTATGGACAGTGCCTGCAGGAGCCACACTACTCAGCGGCCAGGGCACTGTGGCCATTCAGGTTCAATTTCCGGCTAACTATACTTCGGGCAGCATAAGTGTAGCCGCTAGCAGTTCATGTGGAGTTAGTACATTGCGCACTATCACCATCAATTCGGTGCCCACATTGCCTGCATCTATTACAGGTCAAAGCAGCAACATATGTGGAGCCATGTCGCTCACCTACACAGTGCCAGAGGTAGTGGGTGCTACATCTTATAACTGGACAGCACCCGCAGGATGCACCATTACAGCCAATACCGGCACAAGCGTTACATGTTCTTATCCGTCCACTTTTGTATCGGGCATTTTGTGCTACACAGTTACCAATGCATGTGGCACCAGTGTGTCGCGCTGCGCCTCTGTCACCAACAAACCTGCAACACCTACAACCATTGCAGGCAGCACAGCAGTTTGTGCAGGCGCACAAAATTTGGTGTACAGCACCCCACAAATAAACAACTACACTTACACATGGACAGTGCCTGCTGGCTGCACTATAGCGAGTGGTCAGGGTACTAATACCGTATCGGTAAATTGGGGCAATGCAGCTGGTAGCATAAGTGTAAAAGCCAACAATGCGTGTGGTGCATCGGCTAATAAAACGTTAGCTATTACATTGCTTACATGCATGCAAAGCGACACCACCAATGAGGTGGAAATAGCATCAACTAACCAACTAAATATATTTCCAAACCCCAGCAGTGGCCACTTTACCATACAGTCGTCCTTTAGCGGACATTTTATTATAGAAAATGAAATGGGGCAAATAGTGCGCAGTTTTGATATGGGTACCTACCACGAAAACAAAACCATCATCACCAATCTCACAAGCGGATTGTATATAATAGTGGGTATGAACAATGGCGAAAGAGTGACCCAAAAAATACTGGTGATAAATTAGGAGGGAAGGAATTTATTCCATTGGACTATATTGCTAAAGTGCTTGTGAGAAGCTATGTTTACTATAGCAGAAGAATAGCCTTAGCACTACGTGTAAATATATTTCGCGACAGAAACACAATTTCAAACCTACAAAACAATATTGGATAGTTTAACTAACACATACACATCAGCTAGATGAAACAAACAATTATTACCACGTTTTTGGCTCTTTGTTCCTTGATGTGTGGAGCACAAACTATTTATTCTACCAGCGATTCGATACACATTTTTTGGCAACCTAGCACTAAGATTACAAAGGACGACTATCAAGGACAGCCTACAAGCCAGGTGGATAAGATGATGGATGAATATGGATTTACTGCGTCCGCATCTGTGGGTATTTGGAGTGTATTAGATATACCAAAAAAGAAAAGAGAAAGAATAAAAAAGTTTGAGAAAGTTTACTTCGCTCCGGCTTTTGAAAAAACAACTTCTTACATACGAACCAATGACTCTATACAAATTGAAATGCAAAATCTGTATTTTGACATTTGTGAACTTTGGGCCAGATGGGCAAGGAAGGAATTAAAGACATTGCAAGACACAACAAATGCTGCAGGAACTTTGAGTATATTTTATATGACCGTAAAAGAGGATATGAATAAGAATAGAATTTCGATGTTTCGTGCATACTTCAAAGAAGTGTTTATTGATAAAGCAGAAGGGGCATTTGAAAAATGGCGAAATGAGTTAGACAAGGAATTGGAAAGAACAAAAATGTGGGCCACTACACCGGAAGAGTGTCATAGGCTATTGATACAAAAGCCTATTGAAAAAGGATACATAATGGCGCCCACAATTATGGAGCCTTTGTTTATGGAAAAGAAATAGTATATCTGCCAACATTATCTTATTTTTTAAAATAAAGCGATTGAATTCAAACGCCTTTTGCTTTCTTTCAATTCAGGTGGAGTTAATATTTACATTTTTATGCCATGGTATTGCGCACTAAAGTGAAGTAAATTATCGTTGTATGCTTACAAATGAAAACCATTGCAACAATAATATTACTAACGATTATTCTATCTTGCAATAGAACTGACAAAACGCAAAGGGCTAGTTCAATTTTTACAAAGCCTCGAATTATTCAACCTTACACGGAGGGCATTATAGGATATTTTTATATTGATTACGTGTCTGAATGTTATCCTCGTTTTGCCGGTAAGCATAAATTCACCGACACTTTATTCATTCCCGAAAAACGTTATTTAGATTCCACATATCATAATGACTTCATAGACCCAAGAGTGATTTGGGATGAAGACTCCATAAGGGCCGATGGCTTTGAATTAATACCGGACTATTCTACCAATGTGTATCGAAACGATTTTGAAAATGAATATGCGAACTATTATTATCCTGTCTACATAGTTAATCAAACCCCAACTGTAAAATCTTTTATCGGAAAAGATAGTCATGTATTTGGATTGCAAGAGGCACTTGACACGAATGGAAATTGGCGGCCAATTGAAGGGCGGGGTTTTGATTTTTGCGGCAATGGATATTGGGGACTTAAAGTGCACCCGCAAGAATTCATTACGGTTTTGTTTCCAAAATATTCTGGAAACTACAAAACGAAAATCAGGGTTAGAATTGAAAACGGAGAAAACATTTATGTTTCACAACCTTATGATGGAACAATAAATGAAAAACAACTTTACTTAAAAAAGGAAAGTTATCTGTACAACGATTTGATTGAAAACAAATCAAGTGCTATTCAAAATTTATTTTATGGTGCAACTCCATTTGGAGCGGAAGACAAGGACTTTGGACTGTATATGGTTTGGTCAGAATAGCATATTATCGCGCGTTTGTAAAGGAATTTGGAGGTGCTTTTGATGTTTATGTGGATTCACTCGTTTCCTTATTCAGGCATGCAAATCTTATGAATTTAGGCGTTTATGCAAATAACCAACATTCCCACCCTCAGGCTGCAAATAAGCTAAACCTGTCATCGGAATTTCTCAGAATGACATATGAGGAAATTTCAATAAGGATAATCTTATCAAGCAAGAGGGAAGTAAATTCAAGGTCTCTTGGGTATGTCAAAGACCCGCTTGGCGCAGTTGGCAAGTTGATAGAAAACTACACTAACTTTCATACTTCTAGTCGATAATTATTAAATTTGACAGCATGCGCAATACCAATGCGAAATTTTTTGTTTTAATTAAAATAAACCAATAGAATGAAAAGACTAGCCATGATATTATTAATTGTCTCTGCAATCTGCGGTTGCGCTAAACTTGATATTGAAAATGGCACACCAAAATGTGTAGCACGTAAAATAAAAGACTTCAATGTATCATCATCTTGCAACAACGCAAAGGTGGATGAGTATGTTTTTCAAGGTAATGCGGTTTACACTTTTGAACCAGGGACTTGCGGTGCGGACATGACCACCGAAGTTATCAGTTCTGACTGTACCGGTTTAGGATACCTTGGTGGTATTGTTGGTAATACTAAAATTAATGGAGAGGAATTTTCCTCTGCCACGTTTAGTAAGAATGTATGGAATAAGTAAGTCTCTTAAGTATAAGCGTTAAATTTTTGCTGGTGTTGTGTCTAGGTGCATGCGGCCTGGCTGGCACCAAGCCGATTGCCCCCCAATACCATTTTTATGGTATAAAATCATTTCTCCCCATCAATACACCAAGTAGGGTATAGCCGTTTATGATCAAGCAAAGAATATTTGCCGTCATTAATTCTTACCCTTATGTCAACTTTAAAATCCATTTTCGTTTTATGTCTGATGCTTATTTCTTATGCATCATTTTCTCAAATAATAACCCGCGAGGACAGCTTGAACGCAGGCCTAGTGGCAAGCAACAGCCGCAGCGTTATATCGGGCTATGGCGAGGCACTTGTAAGCTATGATTTGCGTAGCAAAACTGGTGTGGCCGACTTGCGCAGAAATGTGTTGTTCTTTGGTCACAAGTTTGACGACAAGGTTTCTTTCTTTAGCGAAATGGAGATAGAGCACGCAGTAGTAGAAGAGGGCGGCCATGGCGAGCTGGCCATGGAGCAGTTGTTTCTTAAATTTAATTTGAATAAGAAAAATTATTTGGCCGCTGGTCTTATTATACCTCGCATAGGCATAGTTAACGAAAATCATTTGCCTACTACCTATAATGGCAACGACAGGCCTTTTGTAGAGCGCTTTATTATTCCAAGCACCTGGCGCGAGTTGGGTGTAAGTTTATATGGCACATCTAATCGCGTGGCAGGCCTCAATTATTCTTGTGGAATAATGAATGGTCTGAACAGTGCCGATTTTGCATCCGGTGCTGGCATACGCGGTGGCCGTGGCGAGGGCAGCAAGGCCAGTGCTACCAATATAGCGGCTATAGGTGCATTGTTGTATTACACCGGCAACTGGCGCTTGCAAACCAGTGCTTACTTTGGTGGCAGTGCTGGCTTGCCCAATGCTGAGGCCGATACGCTCGGCTTGCAGAACGGTACGTTTGGCACTCCTGTGCAAATGTTTGAATTGAATGTGCAGCGCCTTAGCAACATATACACCTTTAAGGCTTTAGGTGCATTCATAAACATACCCGATGCTGCTAAAATAAATGCAGCCTATGGCAACGGCATTGCGCAAAGTGTGCTTGGTGGTTATGTGGAGTTTGCATACAACCTTATGCACTTGGTAAAACGCCAGGACCAAAAACAGGTGCTTGTATTTGCACGTTACGAATGGTTGGATTTAGATTATAAAACTCCTACTGGTGTGATCAGAGACAATACATTGAACAGGCAGTACATAGTTACTGGACTAACTTATCAGCCTACACGCGGTGTTACTGTTAAGGCAGATTATGTGCACCGCATTACAGGCAAACCTGCAGTTACAGAAGTAGACACACCTGCCACAGTTTTCTATTCACAAAATGGTATAGTAAATATTGGTGTAGGATACAGTTTTTAAAATTCCAGAGCCACGTGCATTGAATAATTTTTCAATGCATGTGGTTTTAATAATTAAGAAGGTGCATAGAAGAAAATTCATAACCGACAGTTGTTTTGCATGTACCGCCATGGCAGGTGGAGGTATGTTGCTAACGCTATTAGAATCGTGCAATGGTTTACCGCGCATATCTGCATCCAAAACAAAATCTGATTTTTCATTTCCCTTAAGTGCATTTGCCGATAAGCAAATGCTGATCATTCAGCGCAACGACACAGAGTTTGATGCATTGGTTATTAAAAAAGCCGACAACACTTTTATCACACTGGAGCTAAAGTGTTCGCACCAGGACCAGCCGCTTACAGCAACGGCTGGAGGATTGCACTGCACCAGCCACGGAAGCAAATTCTCTTTAGAGGGCGAGGTGCTCAATGCACCTGCCACAGAGCCTTTGCGCATATTTCCTACAGAGTGTATCAATAATAATGTGATAGTAAAATTTGGAGCGAAGTAGTTTTTACTTCGCTCTTATTTTTTGCGGTGTTGTGGTTTGCTTTCCATCAATCACACTTCCTGGCCACTCAGGGGCTAGCGGCAACACAAGTCCTTATTGAGGCTTGCAGTAAGATTCACACGCAAAAAAAAATAACAACTGGAAGAAGTGTAAGCCCGTACTTCCCTTCCCTTTGGGAAGGGTAAGGGATGGGACTTTGAAACTTGGATTTTGAATTACAATTATTAATAACGGGAATTACTCCGTTCATCATTTTTTTTTACCTAAGAAAAATTCTTATTTGCCCGCTCCTGCAAGCTTGCCACCTAAGTAAGCCATAGGCAAATACGCTACACCAAGGTCTAATAGCGTAAACCATAAGGGCGATGGTAACATGACAACGTTTATAATGCCGCCTATTAGGAACAAACAACCGATGGCAATGGCAAATTTCATTTTGTGCGTAGCTGCTATAAGTGCTGCTATATAAGCACCTCCCAGAGTGCCAAGTGCGTGCGCTAAAAATGGCATTACAAAATGTTTGGGTTGCATAAGATGCATAGAGGCAAGCAGGCCTTCCATGGTTTTTAAATCGGCTCCTTCGGGTGGTGGTATTACAGAGCCACTTACTGTTATTAAGGCGCCATTTATTATGCTACCTATTACAAGGCCAAGCACCACGGCCAACACGTTTCTTAGAATGTTATTTTTCATTGTAAAAAGGCATTAAGGTTTATTTTTTTATTTCATCTGCTTATGAAAAAGTAATTTTCATGAACAGTGGGTTAAGACAAAAATAGCAGAAATAAATGGTGGTGCAATTATTCGTAACGCAGCGCCTCTATAGGATCAAGTTTGGCAGCTTTGCGCGCTGGGTAGTAGCCGCTCACTATGCTAACTATAAAACAAATAGTAACGCCCAATGCCAGCCATGCCCAAGGTATATTAAATGATGTGCCTATAACAGAAGCTACCAAGTTGCCAATTATAATTCCCAGAATGATTCCTATGAATCCACCAAGCTGACCTATGATGATAGACTCTACTAAAAATTGTCGCCTAATAGTTTGTGAACTTGCGCCCAGCGCTTTGCGCACACCTATTTCGCGCGTGCGTTCTGTTACACTCACCAGCATTATATTCATTAGGCCTATGCTAGCACCAAGCAGAGTAATTATGCTTATAAGTATGCCACCCATAGTTATGCCTTGCAGCATACCTGTAAGCTCCTCCACCAGGCCATCGCTCATGCGTACTTCAAATGATTCTTCGTTGCCAAAACCATCTTTGCGCACTATGCGCATAAGTCCTTTTGCCTCACTCACAGCATCGTCCAGCTGGCTGGCTTTATTCATCATCACGTTTATAGAATAGTCCGTATTTACTGTTTCAAAATTTTTGCGCACTGTACTTACCGGTATCAAAAATTGATTGTCGGAGGCAAAACCAAATGTATTTCCTTTAGGCGCAAGCGTGCCAATGATGATATAGTTTTTACCATCCAGTTGCACTTCTTTTTCTATGGGGTCTATTACATCCTTGAACAAGGTGGTTACTACATCTGCTCCTAGTATCACCACATTTTCACCTGCTGCTATATCTGTTTTGGCAAAGTTGCGGCCCTTGTCTAGCACATAGGCCGACAGTGCTAAATAGCTTTCGTCTACACCCATTACAGGCACATTGGGGTTGGTTTTTTCACTTTCGTATTTTACAGTTTTGGCACCAGCACCAAATGCAGATACCGATACCAGCGCATCGGCCTCAAACTCTTGTACAAACTGCATAGCCTGTTGGTAGCTAATGGGCAAGCTTTGTTTAGCTTCTTGTCCACCATGGCCACCGCGCATCATATTGTTGCCAGAGCGCATGGTAAAAGTGTTGCTGCCAAGGCGCGTAAACTCCTGATTTATTTTTCGGTCAATGGCTTGTATGGCCGTAATCATGCCCACCAATGCTGTAATGCCAATAACTATTATAGCCACCGTAAGCACAGTGCGCAGCATTTGCGAACGAATGGAAGTAACCGCTATCGAAAAATTTTCGAGGCTGGCTTGTTTTATAAGTGGCATAGGTGCGAATGTAAAATGGAAATGTTCTACTATGTCAAATTAACATGTTGAACGGTCGTATGCTGGTTTAACTCAAATTGTGCTTTTGAATTTTAGAATTAAATAACCGCGGAGGCACAGAGGTCGCTAAGGATTCGCGGAGATAATAATATGTTTCTTTGCGGTAGCTCTGCGTACTTAGCGTCTCTGCGGTTGAAGATATCGCCCAAAGGGCGGATGTAAATATTTTCAAAAAAAACCTTCCATGTTTTCTTAAAAAAAAACATGAAAGGTTTTTAAGCTTTAGACTATGATTATAAGAAGTTGACTCGTGTATTTACTTGTCGTAGTATCCAAGTATTTCAAGCACATCCTTCGGCTTCTGTTCTTGGCTCCATAATCTATATTTCAGTTTGCCCTTAGCATCGCGGTCTATCAATATGTGTTTGGGTTGGGGTATAAGGCAGTGGTGTATTCCGCCAAATCCTCCCAGTGTATCTTGGTAAGCACCGGTGTTAAAGAAACCTATGTATTGGTCCTGGTCAGGATAATACTTAGGCATGTATATGGCATTGGTATGCTGCTCGCTGTTGTAGTAATCATCGCTATCGCAGGTGAGGCCACCCAGAAAAACGCGCTCATAATTTTCGTCCCAATTGTTTATGGGCAGCATTATAAAGCGTTTGCTTATAGCCCAGCTATCGGGCAGTGTGGTCATAAAAGATGAGTCTATCATGTTCCACTTCTCTCTATCGTTTTGCTCTTTTTGGTAAATTATTTTATAAATGGCCGCACCGCTTTCGCCTACGGTAAACGAGCCAAACTCTGTGTATATATGTGGCACCGGCACACCTGCTTCCTCGCATGATGCTTTCACCTGGCGCAGTATTTCGGTTACCATGTATTGGTAATCGAAGTTGTATGCAAGCGAATTTTTTATGGGAAAGCCGCCACCTATATTTAAGCAATCTAGCGTTGGGCATATCTCGCGCAGTTCGCAGTATACCTTCAAACATTTTAGCAATTCGTTCCAGTAGTACGAGGTGTCTTTTATGCCAGAGTTTATAAAGAAGTGAAGCATTTTCAACTTCAACTTTGGATCTTCGTGTATAGATTTTTTGTAAAAGCGCACTATGTCTTTGTACCCAATACCAAGACGCGAGGTGTAAAATTCAAATTTTGGTTCTTCCTCACTTGCTATGCGTATGCCTATGTTCATAGGCTCTGTCATTAGGTCATGAAAGGTAGCAAACTCGTATTTGTTGTCTATAATTGGAATTATGTCTTTGTATCCGTCAGCATGCAGGGCCATTATTTTATGCACGTATTCTTCCTTTTTAAATCCGTTGCAAATAATGCGCTGCGTTTTATTTACCTTGCCTAAGGTGCCTAGCCTGCGTATCAAATCTATGTCGTAAGCAGAGCTGGTTTCTAAGTGTACTTTGTTTTTTAGCACTTCTTCCAGCACATACCTAAAGTGCGAGCTTTTGGTGCAATAGCAGTAATGGTATTCGCCTTCATAGCCTACTTCTTTTTTTGCATTGGCAAACCAGGTGCGCGCGTTTTCTATGTTTTCAGATATTTTTGGTAGGTACGTAAATTTTAATGGCGAGCCATATTTATTTACCAAATCCATCAAGGGCACATCGTGCCAAAGCAGTTGGTCTTTTTCTAATTTAAATTCTTGTTGTGGCCAGTCAAAAGTTTGTTCTACAAGGTCTTTATATTTTGTCTTCATTAGTGCTGCGTGTGGTGGTTAAAAAAAAAGAAAGGTGTTATTTTTTTTCTGTTGGATTGAATGGTAAAAAAAAATGCGAAATGGAGTAGTGCATGGTTAGTGCATTATCTCACATCACATTCATTCAAATCTGAATAACCACATGCGTATGTTCAAACTGGCAATTTTTCATTTTTCCTAATGGGGTAAAGACAGGTTTTTTTCTGAATGCAATTTTAATTAACTAACTAGTTAACACGATACATTTTTTTGCCCCAAGGCACAAAAAAAATAGTTGCAGTAAAACAGGCAAGAATTACAACCATCTTTTGCGCTGAAAATAAATGAGCATAAAGCCCACTATAACGGCCATAAAGCCCCATACATAGTAGTAACCGTTGGTAGAATGCAGTTCGGGCATGTTGTCAAAATTCATTCCGTACACGCCTACCAAAAATGTTAGCGGAACAAAGATGGTGGTCATTATGGTCATTACCTTCATTATTTGGTTCATCTTCATTTGCTGGTTGCTATGGTATAGTTCCAGCATGTTAGAGAGCATCTCGCGGTACATATTCAGGTTTTCCGACTCGTATATTATGTGGTCGTGGAGGTCTCTAAAGTATTTGGCTATATCATCGTCAAGCTCTCTGGTTACTGTATTTATTGCTTCTTTTAGTGGGTCTATACTGCGTTTAAAGTCCAGCAGTTCTTTGCGCAATTCCAGTATGCGGTGCAGGGTATATTGTGTGGGTTTGGTTATCACCACATCTTCCAGTGTTTCTATTTGGGCCGATAGTTTTTCGCTTACAGAAATGTAGTTGTCCACCACCGTGTCCAGTATCAGGTAAGCCAGATAGTAGCCGTCTTTGCCGCGCACTTTGCCTTTAGATGTGCGTATGCGCTCGCGTATAGAGTCAAAACTGTCGCCAGGGCGCTCCTGAAACATGAGCACATATTTTTCGCTCACTATGAGCGAAAGTTGTTCTACATTGAGTGTTTGATCCTTGGGCGAGAGCTCCAGCATTTTGAGTGTAATGAACATGTACTCATCAAAAAACTCCACTTTAGGTCTGCTCTCACTGTTCATTATATCTTCCTGCACCAATATGTGCACATTGAACTTGCGCCCTATTTCTTCCATCACATGGCTATCATGTATGCCATCTATATCTATCCAGGTTACAGTGTTGCTTGTGCTATACACATCACAGCTGTTTAGGTCTGTCACAGGCTTTTCACTCAGGTTGGCATGGTCATAGTCCATTACCATTATTCTTACTGCATGTTCCTTGTGGTCGCCTACGTGCACCAGCGAGCCTGGCCCAAGTCCCGATTTGGCTGCGCGGGTAGTTTCGCTTACTTTTTCGCTCATGCAGCGAAGGTGGTTCTTTACTGCGTTTTTTTCAAATTAATTTGTGCATTCATTTAACACTCATGCATTGAAAAACAAAACAAGCAGTGAGTCAATTGCAGGGCTGGGAGTTGAACCTTGCTGCACACAAATAATAGTGTATACTCATTTCAATGAAAGTTCATTTAACAGCCATAGGCGGCAGCGCCATGCACAATTTGGCCATAGCCCTGCATCAGAAGGGAATAATAGTAACGGGCAGCGATGACGAAATTTTTGAGCCCAGCAAAGGACGCTTGAATAGGTTGGGTTTGCTGCCTGAAAAAGATGGGTGGTATCCTGAAAAAATTACTGCTGATATAGATGCAGTCATTATAGGCATGCATGCGCGAAAAGACAATCCTGAATTGCTGCGCGCGCAGGAGCTGGGCATAAAAATATTTTCGTATCCTGAGTATATCTACGAGCAAACCAAAGATAAAATACGAGTGGTAATAGGCGGCAGCCATGGCAAAACATCTACCACCGCCATGATATTGCATGTGCTAAAGGAGTGCGCAGTGGACTGCGATTTTTTAGTAGGAGCACAGTTAGATGGTTTTGACTGTATGGTAAAGCTTACCACCGATGCCAAAATAGCGGTGATAGAAGGGGATGAATACCTTTCATCGCCCACCGATTTGCGACCTAAGTTTCATTTGTACCACCCCAACATAGCATTGCTAAGTGGCATAGCATGGGACCACATCAATGTATTTCCTGCGTTTGAAAATTATGTGGAGCAGTTCAAAATATTCTTAGACAAAATTGAAAGTGGTGGCTCGCTGGTGTATTGCGAGGCCGATGGTGAGGTAAAAAAACTGTCGGAAAATCACCCAGGTAATTTCAAAAAAATTTCATACAACACTCATGCGCATGAGGTGGTAAATGGCATTACGTACCTTATTACAGATAAGGGAAAAATTCCATTAAAAATATTTGGCAACCACAATTTGCAAAACCTGAATGGCGCCAAGTATGTGTGTAATGAGTTGGGCATAACCGATGCACAATTTTATAATGCCATACAATCATTTAAAGGCGCAGCGCGCAGGTTGGAGTTAGTAAAGCAGAATGAGAACACTGCTATCTATAAAGACTTTGCGCACTCGCCCAGTAAGCTTAAAGCAACTACCTCTGCTTTCAAACAACAGTTTCCAAATCGCACACTTATAGCATGCATGGAGTTGCATACATTTAGTAGTTTGAATGCCACTTTTTTGGCAGAGTACCATGGCGCTATGGAAGCGGCTGACGAGGCTTATGTTTATTTCAGTCCGCACACGTTGGAACATAAAAAGCTAAAGCCAATAACGGAAGAAGAAGTGCGCAATGCATTTGGCACAGCCAATGTGCAGGTATTTACCGATTCCAATAAACTAATGCAGGTGCTCAAAAACAAAACTTGGCCCAATGCTAATTTGCTCCTTATGACCAGTGGCAATTTTGACGGAGTAGATTTTGTGCAATTGGCCAATGAGTTGATTCCTTAAAGAAACATTCTGTAATTTATTTCACCACCAGCAATGGCACATTAATTCTATGTCGCACTGCATTTACAGTGGTGCCAAAGAGTATGTCTTTAAGCCCATGGTGGCCGTGCGCTCCCATTACCAATAGTTCCGCTTTCGATTCTTTTACTGCCTGTGCTATTGCTTTTTTCGGATTGCCATAGCCAATGATGGTAGAGCATTTGTAGCCCTCACTTATAAGTGTTAATTCATATATCTGTAGGCTTTTTAAATCCTGCTCGGTTTCAAAATCGCGTATGTCGCTGCCCATAAGGTGCGCTCCAGCCGACTCCACTATGTGTATTAAAACATAATGCGCTTCTTTGCCACCTTGTTTCAATGCACTGCTCACACTTAGCGAGTCAAGGTCGCCAAAATCAAGGGCTATGGCTATTTTATTATACGGTGCTATATCTAGCGTTGTAAGTTTATTCTTATGCTGATGCAGCAGTTTCACAGCTGTTTTTCTTTTGGTAATTAGCGGTAAAAAAGTAACATATAAAAGCAAGAAAAAAGCTGCAAGCGCTATGGGCACTACTGTACACCAAAGCAGCGTGGGATGGGCTGATGTGCTGAGCCATTCTGCTATTTGCTGGTATACTAATCGAATATTAAGCGACACTATAATGGCTGCGGCCAACCAGGCCGCTACCTGTACATACAAGGGAATGGCAAGGCCCTTCATGTGCGCTTTGTCGCTTGTAAAATGTATGAGCGGTATAATGGCAAAACCAAGTTGAAGACTTAATACTACTTGCGAAAAAACAAGCATGGGCCCCGTAGCACCTTCGCCAAAAACACTTATAACAATAATGGCTGGCACTATGGCAATAAGCCGTGTAATCAATCTGCGAATCCATGGCTGAATGCGCAGATTCAAATAACCTTCCATTATTATTTGGCCTGCCAGAGTACCTGTTATAGTAGAGCTTTGGCCCGATGCTATAAGTGCCACCGCAAACAGAATAGGTGCTAGCTCAGTGCCCAGTACAGGTGCAAGCATTTCATGCGCATCCTGTATTTCTGATATGTCAAATAAGCCATTATTAAAAAATGCAGTACCTGCTAAAATGAGTATAGCAGCATTTACAAAAAACGCCAGATTAAGCGCAATAGCAGAGTCTATTATATTGTATTTAATAGCACGCTTCATACCTGAAGTAGTCTTTTCTATTTTCCTTGTTTGCACCAGCGAGGAGTGCAGGTATAGGTTGTGCGGCATCACTGTGGCACCTATTATACCTATGGCTATGTACAATGCAGTATCGTCTGGCAGCGAGGGTATAAATCCTTTGGCTATAAGTCCCACATCCGGCTTAGCCAATATCATTTGTATAAGAAATGAAATACCAATAATGGAAACCAAACCAAGTATAAAAGCTTCCATTTTTCTTATGCCTAAATTCATAAGAAAGAGAAGTAAAAAAGAATCGAGCACCGTAATGCTTACACCCCATAGCAAAGGCAAGTCGAACAACAATTGAAGACCTATGGCCATGCCCAGCACCTCAGCAAGGTCGCAGGCTGCTATAGCTATTTCTGCCAATATATAAAGTGGAATGTTCACTATACGTGGATAGGCCGCGCGCGAAGCTTGCGCCAAATCCAGACCGCGCACTACGCCCAGTCGTGCGCTCATGCTTTGCAGCAGCAGTGCCATTATATTGCTCATAAGCAACACCCATATAAGGGTGTAGCCGTATCGGCTGCCGCCCGCTATGTCGGTAGCCCAGTTGCCTGGGTCCATATAGCCAACACTTACCATATAGGCCGGTCCTGCAAATGCAAACAATCTGCGCCACCATTGGGCGGTGTGCGTTGTATCCACCGATGCATTTACTTCTTCTAAGCTTGGTGTAAATTTTTTGCTGCTCATGGTTATTTAATTTTTTTCTGCACTATCAAATTGGCCGCTACTTGCTGAGACAAGTGCAGTTTAGTGGAGTTTATAGAAATTTGAATAGAGTTGTCAAATGCAAACTTTGACTTAAGTTCTATAAGGCTGCCCAGAGTGAGTTTAATTTTTTTAAGATGATTTAAAAATTGAGATGAACTATCCACCACTGCTACCAGTTCATAGCATTCGCCCAGTTTCATATTCAGTGCACTGGTAGTTTTGCGCATGGCAGGCATATTGCCCAGCTTATTGGGTATGGGGTCGCCATGCGGGTCGTACTTGGGGTAGTTCAAGTAGGCATCCAGTTTGTCTATAAGCATTTCAGATTCTACATGCTCTAGTTGCTCAGCTATATCATGCACTTCATTCCATCCAAACCCAAGTTTTTCTACCAGAAAAAATTCCCAAAGCCGGTGCTTGCGCACTATTTGTAAAGCTTGTTTTTTGCCTTTGGCAGTAAGGCTGGTGCCATAGTATTTAGTGTGTTTTACCAGTCCTTTTTCGTTTAGTTTCTTCAGCATATCAGTCACCGAAGAGGCTTTGGTGCACAGCTTTTCGGCCAGTGCAGTGGTGGTGGCAGCCGCTCCTTCCACTGTTCCCAGTGCGTATATGGTTTTTAAGTAATTGTCTGTGGACTCTGACATGTGATGCCGAATTGGGTTTTAAAAAATAAATTCAAATATAAAAATAATGTTGCAAGTCTAAATAAAAATTTAGGCGAGCCTAAATTATTTTGAATGGGGAATTTGGATTTATATTGCCGCTATGAAAACTTTGTATTTGGTAAGACATGCCAAGTCCAGTTGGGAC
Organism: Flavobacteriales bacterium; assembly: GCA_031418455.1. GTDB lineage: Bacteria > Bacteroidota > Bacteroidia > Flavobacteriales_D > Sanyastnellaceae > JANNVZ01. The sequence goes on from JANOXJ010000185.1 coordinate 21,928, forward strand.
AACCCCAGGTGGACAGATTTTGAAAGGCCTTTGAACAGACGTGGCGAGCACAATGCTCCTTTTATGGCAGAGATGTTTGCTGCCAGAAAAAAACCAATAGATTTAATTATATCAAGTCCTGCTATGCGGGCTATTAGCACTGCGCATTATTTTGCTAAATCTTTGGACATTCCTATTCAAAATATAGTGTCAGATGCCGGTATTTATGATGCCACTGTGAATGATTTACTACGAATTGTCAATTCCATTTCAGATCAATACGCTCATGTTATGATGTTTGGCCACAATCCTGGTTTTTCTCAATTGGTACATTACCTCACAGGCAAGCCTATAGATATGCCTACATGCGCCATAGTGCGCATTGGAACAATTCAGGAAAGTTGGGCCCATGTTTCAGGGAATTGCGGTGTTTTAGAGGATTTTGATTTCCCCAAAAAACACTTGGGTGACTTGTAATCCGCTACACCATTGGTGTTTAGCGCTTAGTGGGGGCAATAAATTTTTGTTATGCACACCTTTTCACAGAGGGGTTCAGATGCCGTACTTTAGCACCCCATAAACTAGAGTGCTTTTTTTGGCACCACATTATGGGCATGTCAGACAATATAAAATACATTTTCGTTACAGGTGGGGTTACCTCATCACTAGGCAAGGGAATCATCTCAGCATCTTTAGCCAAACTACTTCAGTCAAGAGGTTACAAGGTTACAATTCAAAAACTAGATCCGTATATAAATATAGATCCGGGTACATTAAATCCCTATGAGCATGGCGAGTGCTTTGTGACTGACGATGGTGCAGAAACCGATTTGGACCTGGGCCATTATGAGCGTTTTTTAAATGTGCCTACATCGCAGGCCAACAACGTAACTACCGGGCGCATATACCAAAGTGTTATAGACAAAGAACGCAGAGGCGAATATTTGGGCAAAACAGTTCAGATAATTCCGCATATAACTGATGAGATAAAAAGGTGCATTCAAATACTTGGTTCCAAATCTGAATTTGATTTTGTAATTACAGAAATAGGTGGCACCGTGGGCGATATAGAATCGCTTCCTTATGTAGAAGCTGTGCGGCAGTTGAAATGGGAAAAGGAGGATGATGTGATTGTGATTCACCTTACACTTATTCCTTACCTAAGCGCAGCAGGCGAGCTGAAAACAAAGCCTACACAGCATTCTGTAAAAACACTGTTGGAAAATGGTGTGCAGCCAGATATTTTGGTGTGCCGCACGGAGCATTCATTGTCGCCTCAAATAAGAAATAAAATAGCCAAGTTTTGCAACGTTACACCTAACGCTGTAATAGAAAGCATAGATGCATCTACTATATATGATGTGCCTATGATGATGCTGGACGAAAAATTGGATGAAGTGGTGCTTGAAAAACTCAATATAAAATCTAAAAAGAAGCCCGATATGAGAAAGTGGCAAGACTTTTTAGATAGATATAAAAATCCTAAAGGCAAAGTCTCTATAGCGCTTATTGGCAAATATGTGGAGTTAAAAGATTCATATAAATCTATTGCCGAATCATTTGTACACGCAGGTGCTACTAATGAGGTAAAAGTGGAGATACGCTGGATACATTCAGAGGAATTGAACACACGCAATGTTGCCGAAAAATTGCAAGGAGTAGACGGTGTGCTTGTAGCACCGGGCTTTGGTTCGCGTGGTATGGATGGCAAGTTAGAAGCCATCAGATATGCACGCGAAAGTAAAATTCCGTTTTTCGGAATTTGCCTTGGTATGCAAATGGCCACAGTAGAATTTGCACGTCATGTGCTGGGCATGACAGATGCTCATTCTTCTGAAATGAAGGAGTACACTACACACCCTGTAATAAGCCTTATGGCCGAACAAAAAAGTGTTGTGAACAAAGGTGGCACCATGCGTTTAGGTTCTTATCCATGCCGACTGGTAAAAGACAGCAAGGCATACAAAGCTTACGGACAAGAGCTTATAGAAGAAAGACATCGCCATCGCTTTGAATTCAACAATGAATACAAAAAGCAATTTGAAGATGCAGGATTTAAATGCACAGGCATAAATCCTGAAAGCAACCTTGTAGAAATAATAGAGCTGGATAATCATCCATACTTTGTAGCATCGCAGTTTCATCCTGAATACAAAAGTACGGTTATGAATCCGCACCCGTTGTTTGTAGCGTTTGTAAAAGCTGCTAAAAAATACAATCAGCAAATGGTGAAATCGCATGAAGAACAATTGCAGAATTGAGCAGCGATATATTTAGAAAAAGAAAATTTATTAAGCCATGAAAAATTTATTGCTTGCAACCTTGTTTTCGGTTGTGTTCTTATACTCATGCAAAGAGGCGGCTAAGGAAGACAAAAATTCTAAATCGGACTATTTTGCAATAACCCAGCAGGGTGTGCAAGATGGCGGTGTGCAGGAAATTCAGATAGAAACGCCCAAAGGACAGTTTACTATTTGGACCAAGCGCATAGGCAACAATCCAAAAACAAAAGTCTTGTTGCTTAACGGTGGACCGGGCTGTACCCACGAATATTTTGAATGTTTCGAAAATTTTTTGCCAGCTGATGGTATAGAGTTTATCTACTACGACCAACTAGGCTGTGGGCATTCAGACAATCCTAAAGACACCACCATGTGGGACCTGGCGCGCTACGTGGAAGAGGTGGAGCAAGTGCGCAAAGCGTTGAAGTTAGACAATACGAATTTTTATTTATTAGGCCATTCGTGGGGAGGTATTTTGGCATTGGAGTATGCGCTGAAATATCAAGACAATATGAAGGCGCTTATCATATCTAACATGATGTGTAGCTGTCCTGATTATGGAAAATATGCTCAAGATGTTTTGGCCAAACAATTTGATCCTTTAGTGTTAGATTCTATAAGAGCATTGGAAGCGGCTAAAGATTTTTCAAATCCGAAATACATGGAATTGCTCATGCCGCATTTTTATCAGCATCACATATGCCGCATACCATTAGCCAATTGGCCGGAGCCTATGGAGCGCTCCTTTGCACAAATAAATAATTCGCTGTATGTTACCATGCAAGGGCCTAGCGAGTTTGGTATAGCAGGCAATTTGGTGGCGTGGGACCGCAAGGCCGACCTGCCAAAAATTAAAATTCCTACACTCACCATAGGTGCCGCACACGACACCATGGATCCGGAACACATGCGCTGGATGAGTACACAAGTGCAAAACGGAAGCCATGTAAATTGTCCGGCCGGAAGCCACATGTGTATGTATGATGATCAGGAAAACTACTTCAAAGGACTGTTAGATTTCATTCGAAATACCGAGAAGAAATAATAATAAAAAAGGGCGATCGAAATCGCCCTTTTTATTAGTCAATATTTTTTCTTGTCACTTTATGATTTATTAGATGGCGCTTTGAGCAGCAGCTACAGCGGCACCTGCATTTAAATTGCCATAGCCTGTGTAATAACTATACGATGGATAATACTGCGAAGTGGTCAGCAAAAAATTGTACACCTGCGCACGGGTGAAATTAGGATTAACACTCCACACCAAAGCGGCCACACCGGCTGCTGTGGCAGTGGCTGCAGAACTGCCACCTATATACGCTGGGCTATTGCCACTTGGGTTAAGCGATAGCGTGTTTCTGTTGGAGTTAGTATTGCGCTCCATGGCTATTGTAAAATCTACCTGGCTACCATCATGGCAAGAGCTGCATGTGCCATTGTTTTCTTTTACGCCCGTAATGGCTATACACTGGCTATGCACGGCAGGGTATACCACACCATACCAGCTAGTCCAGCTGAACGAGGTGCCTGCTGCCGCCAATATCATTTTACCTTGGTTGTGGGCATACACCACGCCATCATACAATACACTGCTGTAAAAAGGCGTGCCAATACTCATGCTCACAATTTTCACATCTGCCTTTTGTCCCATTTTTACAAGTGCATTTTTCACACCTGTTCTTTCAGATGATTTGTCTAATACCACATCCTCGCATCCGCGAATGAAGTGCAGATTGGCTTTGTATGCTACACCAGTGGTAGCGCCTGTGCTGTTGCGCGGACCTACAGCTAGTCCACTCATGCTTGTACCGTGGGTGCAAGTGCTAACGGCCGAATTGCCAAACGTATAGTCAGTAGTAACTGTGCGTCCTACATTGCTTGCGCCATTATTAAAATCGCCATTAAGCAATGCTTGGCCGGAGCTAATGCCGGCATCTATAACACCTATAGTTATGCCTTGCCCAGCACTAAAGTTCCATGCCGGAGCTACGTTGGTATTAGTAAAATTCCATGGCACCAGGCAGTTGGGTGTAGTGGTGGTATAGTCAGCAGAGCTAAGTGCATATGAACTGGAGCTGCAGCCTGAGGTAGAGCGCTCAGCATCACTGCCTGGCCAGTAGTCCAGCGGCTCCACGTAGCGCACGTTTTCCAAATTGTATAGTTTGGTTATTACATTTTTATCAGTAAGTCTAAATGTAATAATGGGCAGCACCGCATCATCTTCTACTATAATATCGCGTGGGGTGTACACACCATTGCCCGAATTATTTAATTCTTCCAGCACCAGGTTTATTAGCGCATCGTGGGTAGCCTTCCATGCGCCAGTGGTAAGATCTATCTTGTGCATAATAGATTCCACATCTGCCACACCGGTGGGTTTGTAGCCTATGGCCACCGAGTTGTCGCCATACTGTATGGCACTCCACATGGTTTTCAAATCCATCCATTCCCATTTAAAATCGTTTTCAGCCTCTAGCTTCGAAATCACTTTGGCATCCAAATCTTCTTTTGAAATGGGCTCGCCTTCAGGCACTGCAGCTGGGTTTGGCTTTTGTTTTAGCACCCCAGTGGTAGCCAAATTTTGAAAGTCGTTCTTGTTTTTTTGGCAAGCCATAAGAAAAACAAGCGCAACAATAAATAGGGTAATTGCGTATTTCATTTTTTGTGACGAATTAAGGTTTAAAGGTTATTTATTATAAATAATCTGCTTGCCAAAATATTAAAAGTTATTTAAAGTCAATCATTTAGTCGAATTAATTTTACAATTAAAATACAAGCTTATTTTCGCGCGGTAATTCAGCAAGAATTTTTTTTCAACTTGAACCACAATAATCTACTATGAGTAAAGTATTTGATTTAGACATGATACGTGCAGTCTACAGCCGTTTTCCGGAGCGTGTAGAAGCAGCAAGAAAAGTAGTGGGCCAGCCACTTACCCTTTCAGAAAAAATATTGTATGCCCACCTTTGGGATGGCAACGCCCATGCGGCATTTGAGCGTTCTAAATCGTATGTTGATTTTGCTCCGGACCGTGTAGCCATGCAAGATGCTACAGCGCAAATGGCCCTTTTGCAATTTATGCAAGCTGGTCGCAAAAAAGTAGCTGTGCCAAGCACTGTGCATTGCGACCACTTAATTCAAGCACGCGTAGGTTCTACTACCGACTTGCAAGAGGCATTGAACAAGAATAACGAAGTATTCAATTTTCTTTCCTCCATATCAGAAAAATATGGAATAGGATTTTGGAAACCAGGAGCAGGTATCATTCACCAGGTGGTATTAGAAAACTACGCATTTCCGGGTGGTATGATGATAGGAACAGACTCGCACACTGTAAATGCAGGCGGCCTTGGCATGGTAGCTATAGGTGTGGGCGGTGCCGATGCTATGGATGTAATGGCAGGCATGGCCTGGGAACTTAAGTGGCCTAAGCTTATAGGTATTAAACTAACAGGTAAACTGAGCGGCTGGGCTTCTGCAAAAGACGTAATATTAAAAGTGGCAGGTATACTTACTGTAAAAGGAGGTACCGGTGCCATTGTAGAATATTTTGGCGATGGAGCCGTATCGCTTTCTTGCACAGGCAAAGGAACCATTTGCAATATGGGTGCAGAAATAGGCGCTACCACTAGCACCTTTGGATATGATGAAAGCATGGAGCGTTACTTGCGTAGCACCGGCCGCGCAGAAGTGGCAGATATGGCCAATAGTATAAAGGCCCATTTAACTGGCGATGCAGAAGTTTATGCCAATCCTTCCAACTATTTTGATCAAGTAATAGAAATAAACTTAAGTGAGTTGGAG
>JANOXJ010000186.1:0-6943 GCA_031418455.1 Flavobacteriales bacterium
AATTTTGACCCAAGTAAAAAGTACCATGACAGAAAAAAAGAAAATACCCACCACACTATATGCAGAAATAACTCCAAACCCTGCCGCCATGAAGTTTGTAGCCGACCGCGCCCTTATAGCCGGAGGCATGCAGGTGGAGTATAGAAGTAAAAACGAGGCAAAAAACTCATCGCCCTTAGCGGAGGAATTATTTAATTTTCCCTTTGTAACAAGCGTATTCATTAGCGGCAATTATGTTACTGTGCTAAAAGATGAGTCGCTGGGGTGGGAAATGATAGTGATGCAACTGCGCGAGTACATACGCGAGTGGCTACTGGACAATGAAGTGGCCGTGAGCGCAGTGAGTGCCGAAATAATGAACCGCACGCGCGACAGTGCCATGAGCAACGACCCTGTGTATGCGGCAGCCAATCCGCAGGCTATGGACTACAGCACATTTGAAGCCACTGAGTACGATGACGAAATAAAATTCCTGTTGCACGAGTATGTGCGCCCTGCTGTAGAAAGCGATGGTGGCGCTATAGACTTTATGGCCTACAAAGACAAAAAAGTGTATGTGCAACTGAAGGGCTCGTGCAGCGGCTGTCCCTCGTCTACAGCCACACTCAAAGGTGGTATAGAAAATTTGCTGAAAGCTAAAATGCCCGACATAGTGGAAGAAGTAGTGGCAGAGTCAGTTTGATTTTTATCACTTTTTTATGACCAAAAAACACGTTGTTTTCATTCATGGTTTTTTAGAAAATGCACACATGTGGCAACACATACTTGGCAAAATTTCTAAACAAAAACTGCACATACATACGCCTGAATTGGCCGGCCATGGCCTACGTCCGCATAATGATCAACTATCTTCCATTGCAGATTATGCGCACGATATATTAGAGCAAGTGCATATACCCAATGGCGAAAAAGCCATACTTGTAGGACATAGCATGGGAGGTTATACCGCCCTAGAGCTGGCCAAATTATTGGGCAACAAAGTATCGGGCCTATGCTTGCTACACTCCACAGCCACTGCAGACAGCGCAGAAAAAAAAGAAGCCAGACTGCGCGCCATAGAAGCGGTGCAACAAAACAAAGCGCTCTACAACCGCACTGTTATAGTAAGCCTTTTTGCTGAAAAGAAAAAAGAGCAACTTAGAGAATACATTGAAAAAAACATAGCAGATGCCAATGCCATGGAACAAAATGCCATAGTGCAGGCATTGCAGAGCATGCGCAGCAGGGCAGACAATGTGGAGTTCTTAAAACAACGCTCATTTCCACTCTTTTATTTTTTGGGCACTGAAGACAGCAGACTACCTATAAGCGAACTAAAAGCAGAACTAGAACTACTACCCGGTGCAGTAGCAAGCATAGCCGAAAACACAGGCCACATGGGGCATATGGAGTGTACAGATTTAGTGGCGGAGTTTATACAGAGAATTATTAGGGCGGATTTGTGATTTGACTATTTCAAAAACCGAATATTAAAAAAGAATTGCTTAAACCAATAGATAAATAGTTTGTGAGCAAACGAAAACAAGAAAGGCTATTGACAATTATTTGCTCCAAGCATTTCACACTCTTCCAATTTTATATTACTCTTTCACAAACCTTTTTACTACCTTACCATTTTCGCTTTCTATGGAAAGCAAATAGATACCTGCTTTGAGTTGTGATACATCTATTGAGCTTTGTGTATTAATATTTTTCGTAAGCAATAGTTGACCAAGTGTATCAAATATTTTCAATTCAGAATGGCCTTCTCTGGTGTTAATGTTTATAAGGTCGCTTGTGGGGTTGGGATAAATCAAAATTGGCACGGCAACTTCTTGCTCTACCACAGGTGAAATTTCACACGTATCACCACCTAAGTACTTTGCAATGCCTATAATGTTTTCAGTTCCGCTGATACCGTCAAAATGACCTAAAGCGTATAGTGTATCTTGAAAGAAAATGGTTTGTTCTACATTGGTTTGGAATCCAGATATTTGAAAAGTATCAACGAACGAACACCAGTGATCTTCGTCCCAAAAGGCGAGTTGATTGGCAGCCACATCACCCGCCTGTCTAAAATTACCCGCTATGTAAATACGGTCATTGTAATTTTGAATATCAAATACGGCTCCAGTTATATTTGTTTCAGGATCATCTGTTCCACCCTGAAAGTCGAACCAGGTTGAACCATCCCAACCAACAATACCGGTGCCTGGATTTTGTGAATTTTCATCCGTACTCATGCTACCTGTAATAACAAGCCTGTTATCAAGAATGTCGAGTTCAGAAACAGACATTAAGCCCCCAAAGAAACCTCCACCTACCTCTTCCCATGAATTGCCGTTCCAGTAAACTAAGTCGCGAAGAGTAGCATCATTATTACTGAAGTTGCCACCTACGTAAAATGTGTTTTGAAAAAACTCAATGTCAGCTATTTGATTGCTGCTCGTGGTGTAAAACTGTGGAAAATCATTTACAGGGAGCCATGCTATACCGTTCCATTTTGATAATCCATTTAGGGGTGTGATACCCGAGAATGAGAACGATCCACAGGCATAGAGTGTATCTTCTATTTCCGTTAGTGTAATGACGGAAGCATCAAATCCAGTGCCCACTGGTTTCCAATTTTGCCCATCCCATTTGGCCACATTCTGAAGTGGCTGGTCACCAGAAAAATAAAAACTACCAGCAGCATAGAGTGTATCTTGAAAGCGTATGATTGACGCGACACCTCCGACCCATGTTGACATGTCATCTTCATTCTCACAATCAAAATTGAAACCGCATCCAACGCTGTGTAGTTGTTGTCCATCCCATCTTGCAATTTTTGAAAGAGTATTGTTCTCAATATCACGCACGAATCGCCCACCCAAATAGATTGATGTATCTCCATCGTTAAACATAGTGTGCAAGGATGAGCCGCTTTGAAGAATATCAAGCTGTTGGCTCAGACCTATCCAGTTCTGAGCCAACAAGCTTGATGAAAATATCAAAGCAACAGCTGCTGCTATTCTTTTATGAAACATGCTGTTTGAGTTTTGTTATTTGCCTGTATGCGCACAAAATATTGGCCCGCACTCCAATGAGATACATCTAATGGTACACTTCCCCTAAAAGTATTGGTAGTAACAAGGCGGCCAAAATTATCATACACGGAATACGTGGCTATGTCTGAATTATTGTTTAGTGCAATCTGCAAGTTGGAATGGGTTGGATTGGGGAAGAGCATCAGTCCTTGCGAAAGGGTATGAATATTTTCGTCCACGGCTATTACAATGGATGCATCCAATATGAAATGTGTAATGACGGCATCCTGTGCGTTGTTGGGGCCCGCGGTTTCGCAATGTGCTTCTGCCGAAGGGCATTGCAATGGGTAGTTGGTTGCTTGTGAAAACCCTACGCAATAAAGTCCGCTGTCGTTAAACATCATCTCCATTATGATTTCGCTGCCTTGATCTTGATAGAACAATTCTGTGGTGCTAACGTAACCCCCAAGTGCACTGGTCCAATAGCGCTCTCTGTCAGCAGTGAAGCCTGCAATCCATACATCAAATTGCTCGCCCGCATTTGGCCAAAGTTCTTGTTGGTAATATCCATCATAGTTCAACTCAGGAAAATCAGCATCTTCATTGGTAAGTTTTGTAGAGATGCCGTTGACAAATATATTACCTTCCTTGTCGTGAGCAATATCCATATGTTTGCGCGCTTGAGTGGCCAAAAAGAAATAGTCGGCAAATGGATAGGTATTCTCATCTGCCCAAGACTCCTCTTGCATCATTTGCTCCACGCGTTCACTGGTATTGCCACCAAAGTAAGTAGCCCAATTTACCTGCATTGTGGTTGAATTTAATTCCATTAAGTACGCCTCATGACCTTCGCGCAACGTATCTGCATAAGCACCAGTTGGTGTGCATATTGGTAAGGTAAGGCCTTCTTGGTCTTCACAACCGAGGTGCATGCTTCCTTCTTTTGTAGTGCCTACCATAGCTATTCTTACTCCTTCATCGCCAACAAGATAAACATCCACACTATGCATAGCAAAGATTGTAGGAAAAGAGCTACTCCATTTTAGAACGCCACCATTGCTAAAGCGATAAGCCACGCCTCCCCATCCCCCGGCCGATTCGGTATAGGATTCTGTATAATTACCTTCATAGGCTCCCTCCGAACCCATACCAACCAACATTATATCTCCGGAGCCAGGTACTATGGCCATTTCATAAGCTATGTCCCGCTCATTGTTGCCCATCATGGTACTCCATACTAATTCGTTATTGGTATTGAATTTGGTAATGAATATGTCATAGTTCCCCGCATAAGCGCTTTGATAAGTACTGCTGTTAGGCGCACAAATAGGGAATGTATTCTCAATCAAGGTATCGCATGCATTCGTATTGACATCTTCACTTTCGGTAGTGCCACAGATGAAAATATTGCCAAAATTGTCGGCCACCACATCTGTACCTATATCCGTTTTATATGCAGTGCCAAGAAAGGTTCCCCATAATGGAACAGCAGTGGTTGCATCAATTTTTACGACCATTGCTTCTTCTCTTTGCACATTGCCAATACTATTGTTCTCAGCATAGTATTCATTTTCCGCTGCGGGCCAATCCAAATTTGCAGAGTTGGTATAGCCCACTGCTACTATTTCATAGCCCTCTAAAGAGCCAATAAGAGTAAGGCCGGAAAACTGTTCCCATCGGTTGGAGCCATAGCGGGCTGACCATTCAAGTTCATAGTTGGGCTTAAACTTTACGATTAATGCATCATAGTCACCGCCAATACCTGTTGGAATTTCAATGGGTTGACTATTTCCAACAGGAAAATCCGTACTCTCAGTAAATCCAACTGCGTAAATGTTGCCGTCAGCATCTGCCTTTACATCGCAGAAACGATCTCTAAGGTTTCCGCTTACATAGGTGCTCCAGTCCATATTGCTTGCCGAACCACCACCACCTAGGGCTTGCAAGGGTTCGCCAAACTCCAGTACTAAAGTGCCATTCCATGTACCAAATGACGTAAACGATACTTTGCTGCCGTTAACGGTATATGCAGGCTGCCAACCAAGAAGTGTGAGTGAACCTGTGGTGTTATTCATACTATAAGCCTTTGCCTTAGAGTAAGTAATGTGGCCAATGGCAGTAGTAATAACGAGCTTGCCACTGCCATCCACACTTAATGAACTTTGTCCATTAAAAGTCATTTCAAAATCGCTTGTGGGTGCACCACTCCTTGCAACTATCCAATGTCTAAAGCCATTCTCTGATTGTGTATAAATGACATCTGTGTTAGTATATGCCCCTGACCTTATTACAGCATTGTAAGTGGGTGTTCTGAATGATTCAGAAGTCATATAGGCTAAATCGAAATGATGCTGTTCATCACGTTCTTTGATGGGATAAGATTTTATTCCTGATGCACCTTTGGTGAAAGTCATATCAATTCTTTGCAGGGTATCACTGTTAGAGTTATCCAATGCAGCTATCAGCACATAGCTGATTTTAGAATCATCTATGTATGTATTGATTCCATTGTTGTCACAATAAAATTTTACACTCGTATTGCTGGTAGTATCAGTATTCAGTATTTGGCCATGGTTGGAAATATACCCAGCGCTATTGCTATATCCATCACTTGGCACAGGCACCCAAACTGTCTTCTCACTCCACTTCGTTAACGCATATTTATAGCTGTTGCCACTTGCTCCACTTACACCAGTTTGCCCTGCTATATAAATATCACCAGTACTTGTCACTACCATGTTGCTTGCTATATCGTCTAAATTGTTTACACCGTTAAAATGGTTTTGTGCAAGCACATCGCCTGTGGTGTTTTTTAACTTCGCAACGTAGTAATCAGAGTTACCTACTTTGTAGCTATTGCCACACAAATAAAGCTGGCCTGTGACATCTGTTGCTAGGTCTATGGCTTCGTCATTTTCGCCAGTGCCACCATCGTGTGTGGTGAGCCAACTAGCAGTGCCTATGTTGTAGTTTAGTTTGGCCACTACTATATCTTTAGTACCATCTGCAAGGGTGGTATAGCCGCCCACATAGAGCAAACTGCCATAGAGTTCTATGCTATTGGCTACATCATCATTGTTGCTAGTGTTGTTATAAGTATAGTTCCATATACTGGCTAGTGTTTGGTTAAACTTGGTTACTTTTAAGTTTTTGCCTTGGCCGCTTGCAGTGCTATAGCCACATGCTGTTACATAATAGTTGCTTTCTACTATTATGTCTTTCACTTCTGCAAAATCTTCATTGTCGCCATAGCTGGTGCTACTGCCATTCAGGTTGCCATTGCTTTGATAGAACTGTGCATTGGCCAGTTTCCAAGTTACAGGGCTTGCGCTAGTTTGCGTAGCTCCATAGCAATTTGCATAATTGCCATTGAGCAAAATTCTAAAACTAGCATCTTGCATGTTGTATGTGCCATTGTTCCAAGTGCTGGCCCACTGCTGTGTGCCGGTGTTGTTGTATTTAATAAGCAACATATTAGTAAGCTGTGTTATGCTGGCATAGGTGCCACCACTCACGTATACATTGTTATTAGCATCAGTAACTGCGCATGTTAGCGCATCAGGCCCGTTACCAGCACCTGCATAAGTTTGCGACCAAAGCAGTGTGCCACTTGCATCGTACTTCAGTGTAATAGCATCATAATCCAATGTGCCTATCTGCACCGCACCGCAGATAATAATGTTACCAGTTGCATCAAAAGTGAGGTCAGTAGCATAATCATTATCGTTGCCAGTGCTGGTATAAGTAACTGTCCACACTAGCACATTGGCCAATGTGTATTTGCTAAGAAGTATATCGTAAGTGCCACTATTATTGAGTGTAGCACCACAGGTGTATATGTGGTTGTCCACCAAATTGCGCTCGCTCACTTGTTTGTAAAAAGACTCTTGCACGCCTGTGGGGCTTGTGCTTTCTAAGAATAGGGCTGTTTGTTGTTG
>JANOXJ010000187.1:0-1754 GCA_031418455.1 Flavobacteriales bacterium
TTGAAACAGATGCTGTATTTTCCAAGTTGATTTTTATTTAATGGTTAAAATGTATTTATCGGATTTTTACTTTACATCGCCCATAAGTTTTCTTACCAATGGCGAAATAGCAATGAGCACTAGACCACAAATCATGGCGTAAATGCCGAGTTGTTTGTAGCCTTCGCAATAAACGCCAAGCTTTTCTATAGCGCTGCTTTCTTTAGATGCTTTGGCAATGTTGGCACCCAATATGCCCGCAAAATATTGGCCATAGGCGCTTGCCAAAAACCACATGCCCATCATAATGGCTTGTAGCTTTTGAGGTGCCAGCTTGGTCATAATGCTCATGCCAATAGGCGACAAACACAACTCGCCAATGGTAATGACAAGCCAACCTAAAGTGAAAATATTGAGTGAAGTAACTCCATTGCCATCAGCAAACATGCGGTTAGCAAAGAAGATATAGAAACCTGCTGCAAGGAATAAAAACGCCATACCAAATTTGATGAGTGTGTTTGGTTCAATTTTTTTCCTAGCCATCCAAAGCCATATAAGCCCCAACGGCCCTGCAAATGCTATTACAAAAAATGAGTTGGCAGAGTTGTTTACTCCATTAGAATCCAATTCAAAACCAACAACATTTTTACCTAAATGCTCCGCTGCAAAAATGCTAAGTGAGCCTCCGCTCTGCTCGAAAAACGACCAGAAGAAAATGGAAAATATGATGAATACCAATGCAGCCGCAAGCTTTTTGTTGGTAGCGCTATCCAGCTTGGTCATTTCAAAAATTAAATACAACAAAGTAGCCGGCCCAATGATGTACATAAATATATCTGTATACTTAGGCATGCTTACCAAAGTCATGATAGCGGGAATGACTAACAACGAGCCTGCATACGTGGCCACCTCAGCCGTTAATCGTTTTTTACTGTCTAAGTGCAACAATGGCGACAAGCCAATAGGGCCAAGAGATTTTTGGGTGAACAGAAAAGTGATAAGGCTAATGCACATAACCAATGCGGCAAAACCAAATGCCACATTCCAACGCATGGCTTCAGGAATAATGCCTGCAAACATTTCGCCCTTACCCACTGCTATGCATATATAACCGCCTATGAGTGCTCCCAGATTGATACCTGCATAAAAAAGCGAGAAGCCTGCATCACGTCTTGCGTCTTTATCGTTGTAAAGTGTGCCCACCATGGTAGAAATGTTGGGCTTGAAAAAACCTGTGCCTATGATGGTAAAACTAATGCCATAGAAAAATAAATCTTTAGGGCTAAAGGCCAGAATTAAACTACCTGCTATCATAAGCAAGCCACCCCAAAACAAAGATTTGCGATAGCCCAATAACTTGTCGGCAAAAAGGCCGCCCACAAAGGTAAATGCATATACAAATGCCTGCGTGGCTCCATACTGCAGATTAGCAGTTTCATCGTCCATGGCCAACTGATGAATCATAAAAAAGACCAGCATGCCGCGCATTCCATAGAAACAAAAGCGCTCCCACATTTCACTAAAGAACAAATACCAAAGTTGCTTAGGATACTTGCCCTCGAATGACCTTATTTCTTCTAACGTAGCCATAATTATTTATTGAATTAGGTTGATTGGTTTTATTTTGAAGGTATAAAAAAATAAAGGCCTGAATCTTTCTTCAAGATTCAGGCCTCCAAATTATGTGTTTTGCCCGTTGGGCCAATATTTATCTCACACCATGCATCATTTTTTTCAACAATGGGGTAATGGAAAATAGCAATGCCGCTGCTATG
>JANOXJ010000188.1:0-5716 GCA_031418455.1 Flavobacteriales bacterium
GCTGCAAGGCCGCCCATGGTAGCCGCAGTTATGGTAAAGTTCCATGTACCATTCGTTCCTGTGCCACTGGCCAAAGTACCTTGATTAGAAAACCACGTGCCTGCACCTTTTCTAAAATAAATGCGTGGCTGTAAAGCTCCACTTGTAGGCACACCGCTGGCATCGGTAATGGTAACACCGTTTAGGGCTGCATCGCCTGTGCTGCAAGAGTTGGCAAGGGCGGTATATGAAATGCTTGGTGCACTTATATCGTTAGGCACAAAATTACCCGCATCGGCACCCATGTCTACCGGTGTTAATGAGGTACGCGTTTGGCCATCAAAGTCGGAAGTTGTGGTATTGGTAGCAGTGCCTGCACCCTCTATCGAAGTAGGGTTAGATGCGTGAATATGCAAATCCACTGTTGCCGCAGTACCCGTAGGATTAATAAGTTGTGGGTTACCAAAAATGCTGTTGGCATCTTGTCCGGTGGCAGTTTGCCATGCGCTTAACGAAGCCACATCAGCAGAATTGTAAAAACCAAATACACCACCAGTGCCACTTGTAAATATTAAGTTGTGGCTGGCAGTAAGACCAGCTGGATTAGCTGCTGTGCCAGCATATCTTACCGCGTAATGTTTGCCGGTTCCCGCGCCATTAGAGCGGGCATTCCAAAATATATTGTTGCGGAAAATGCGAGTGTTAGTAGTAACTTGACTGTTGAAAGCATTGGTAGCCGCAGTGCCTGCACCCACAGCTGTGCCTCCTACATATACAGTGTTGTGCAAGAAGTTGTTAGTACCCACACCATCAAATATACCATTGATAACAATGTTGTTGGTTAATGATGCACCTGCTGCATCAATACCTAGGCGTATCATGTTGTTTTCATATGATGCTGTTCCATTATTAGTATTAATACCTCGAATTTCAGCTGTTGTGCTGCTGGATGAAAGAGATAACGAGTGAATGAAGTTGCGCGAAATAATATTAGTGCCACCTGTAGTGGTTCCGTAATGAATACCAATAACACTAACGGCAGCCGCAGCAGCGGTATTGCTCAATGAATGGATGGTATTTGCTGTAATGGTATGACCAACCGCAGCAGTAGGAATATTATTTATTCCAATGACTGATGCGCTTGTGCCAGTGCCAATGTTGGCACCCACCATGGTCATATTTCTAAGGGTATTGTTAGTGAAATTGACAACTGCTAAATCGTTACTTATTCCAATTACACGGGCTGTTGTGCTAGCACTGGTATTATTTATGGAGTTTGCTATCGTTCCACCAATTAGGTTGGCGTCTAGGTTAAAAGTATTAGCGCTGGCTGTGTTTGCGCGTAGGCCGTAAAAAATATGAGCTGCACTGGCTCCGGTATTTATAGTAATACCACCAATTTGATTGCTATTGGCCGTCCAGTTATCTGAGCTAAAGTTATAAAAGGCATAATAATCTGTGGCTAAAGTGGCAGTGGTGCCAAAAACAATAGAACCTGTAGTGGTTTGGCTGCCTATAATATTGCTATTTGAAGTTATAAGTCCATTATTCAAATAAATAGCCATAAATGGTGAGCTAGTGCTTGTGCCAGAAGAAGTTACACCAGTTACGCTAATGCCAGCGATGGTATTTGAGGAAATTGTGGTAAGAGTTCCGCCAGTAATACCGTTATATTGTATGGCGCGGAAACTTCCGCTAGAGCCTGTAAGGGTATAGGTTCCAGTTTGGGTGCTTGAAGCATAACCAATTATATTACCGGTTATTGTAAATCCTTGAGCACCGGATGTGGCCGAAGAGTTTTGTATGTTAATGGCGTTATGCAAAGCACCTGTTGTCCAAGTTCTGGTAGCAGTTTGATAAAAACGATTGTTGGTAATAGACCATGTATTGCAACCTCCAGCCACGTAAATGCCTGAGCTTGCTACTGCAGCGCCAAAAACATCAAATATTTTGTTGTTAGTAATAGTGAGACCACTATTGCCAATAGCAGTGGTTGTAGTTGAGCCATTGCCATAAATGCCTTTTGAGGGTAAGTTAACTCCAGCTGGTCCAATGTTGCAGTTAGAAATAGTAAGGTTATCATTACCGTTTGTAGTTCCTGTGCTTATGAAAATATTCCCTCCATTGGTTCCTACGGCCATAGTGGATGAACCAAGAATAGAGCAATTTGTAATTGTATTGCCGATTGCATCCCCACTAAACTTTATTGTACTTGTGCCGCTTGTAGCAGCAGTACTTAAATTTGATATTGTGAGAGAATTACCACCAGTGTTTAAACCATCAAAGGTTACATTGTCTGCTCCAACAATATCCAACAATGGAAGAGCAACGGTGCCACTTACAGTGCGCGTGCCAATTGGATTAACAGTCATGGAAGTCCATGCGGCAGAGTTGTTGAGTGGTGTAGCACCAGTCTCTACAGTGAGGTCAGCAGTAATATACATACTTACTGCTCCCGTATGCGCAGTACCACCATTTAATGCTGCAAATGCACCAGCGGCAACAGTCAATGTTGCATAACCAACACCCGCGGCACCTGTACCACCAGCACTAAACACAACAACGTTACCCGCCACAACAGTTGGTGTCCAACTGTAGTTTGTTCCACCGTTATTGTTCAGATTAAGGGTGCTTAAGTCATGTATTTCTTGTGTAGCAAAAGAGGTTACATCAGCATTTATTGCAGCAAGGCTGCGGTTGCTAGTGTAGGCATAAAAACTCACCGTGGTGGTTTGCCATGGAATAGTTGCGGTCCAGGTGGTGCCTGAGCCTGAAGCAAGCACTAGGGTAGAGCTAGCGTAGCTATTGGTGCTATAGCGCAGATAAATATTTTCGCCTGCGGCAGGTGTAGCGCTTGTAGTTATGGTAATGGTTCTGGCACCGTTGGTACCTGCGGCTTGAGCCACCGAACTTATATTTACAGGGTTGTAGCTTGTTTCCAAAATAGCCATGCGTTGGCTGGCGTAAGAGGAACCTCTGCTAATATTATAAGTGTAGTAGAAATTGGCCTGTGTTGCTGGCAAGCGGCCATTGCTATTGTAGCCGGTGGTATAAAAGTTGCCAGACGCTGTACCCGTGTTAGGCGCTATTACTGAGTTGTAGCTAGTCAGTGTTTGAACACCTGCTGCGGCAGTAGTGCCCCATTGGTTAAAGTATCCATCGGCATTAAATTGCCAGTTGCGTGTGCCACTTGTTGTGCCCGTTGCATTTTCTTGAAAGCGCGCTCGGAAAGCTCCTCCGGCCAAGGTCATACCTGAGTTAGTGTAAGTACCACTTACATCCTGATTAATGGACATAGCACCTGGCTGCGCATAAGCCGTTTGACTAGATAAAATGCACACAAGTGCAGTGAGAGCGAGTAAAACTCTTTTCATTTTGATTAATTAAGTAGATTAAAGCTAAAAAATTCTAAATAAATTTGGGTTTCT
Source organism: Flavobacteriales bacterium (assembly GCA_031418455.1). Classification (GTDB taxonomy): domain Bacteria; phylum Bacteroidota; class Bacteroidia; order Flavobacteriales_D; family Sanyastnellaceae; genus JANNVZ01. Next base: position 3,408 of record JANOXJ010000188.1, read on the forward strand.
GCCCACCTGAAGTGGGTTAAAATAAAAGCACAAGACCACAAATGTATGATAAATCACCGCACAAATACAAAGGTGTTTACAATACACTTATAGGCAAATAATGACGGTGGCACGGCCTTAGGTTGTCAATTTGGTAATAATAAGTGAATAAACTATTGACCTAAGCCAAGCACATGGCTATAAATTGCGCCACTTTCAAATAAAACAATGGCTAAGGCCAACCAAAGCGCATGAAAAAATTTAAGGCTGAAATAGATGTAATGCCGCAGGAAGCATTGCTGGACCCACAGGGCAAGGCAGTAACCGGCTCAATGAAAAACTTGGGCCTGGCCGAAATATCGGGAGTGCGCATAGGCAAGCACATAACCCTGCACATAGAAGCAAAGGACAAAAAAACTGCCGAAGCCAAAGTGGACGAGGCTTGTAAAAAGCTTTTGTGCAACCAGATAATGGAGCACTACGCCTTTCAGGTAGCAGAGGTGTAGGTACATTCCAACTTATTATAGTTTTCTTTTATCAAAGGTTTTGCCCTTTGGTTCTTCTCATGGGTATTGGTTCCGTACGGCTTCGAAATTCATCATTCGATATTCTAAATTCTAACCTCTGAATAGAACAAGGATTGGATGGATTTAAAGGATTTGCTGGATTTTAACCACTTGGATATTTAAAGTTTAAAATTTAATGTTGGATATTCTAATTTCTAATATCTAACCCCTAACATCCAAGCAGAATAGGACACGGATTTTCACAGATGAAAACGGATTTAAAAACTTCGTAATTCGTTATTCGAAATTCATCATTCGATATTCTAAATTCTAACCTCTGAATAGAACAAGGATTGGATGGATTTAAAGGATTTGCTGGATTTTAACCACTTGGATATTTAAAGTTTAAAGTTTAATGTTGGATATTCTAATTTCCAATTTCCAATATCCAATATCCAATATCCAATATCCAATATCCAATATCCAATCTCGGCTGAGCCGAGACAAGCCCTTTAGCTTCTAGCTTCTAACCTCTATCCTCTATAAAAGCCCCAAATACAAAAGCACCGCGCATAGCTCCACACTACTTAGCATATCGCCTTGTGTAAACACCACGGCATCTAATGCAAATGTGCTACTGCCTTTAAATATTTTGCCCGAGGCTACATCGTAAGTGTACAGACAATCGAGGGCAAAGGTGCTTTTGCCGCGGTATACTTTTCCGTTTTTTACAGTACATACTACATCAGACAATAGCGAGGCAGAGCCGGCATAGAGCATACCATCGTCAAAGGTGTAGAGCACATCGAAGGTGGAAGTGCTGTAGCCTTTAAATATTTTGCTTTCGTGCACGGTGAGTGCCGCATCTGACTTAAAGGTGGAGTGGCCGGGCATAATGCACTCCTGTGTAAGACTGCATTTTAAACTGTCGTAGCTCATCCACTCGTTGGAGTATACCAGTGTTTGGGCACCAATGTTGGTAACACAAAAGAAGAAGGCCAGTGTTGCAAATAGAAATTTCATGGGTACAAAGTTGAAAGTATTTGAATCAGCGTAGCTAATTTCATGCAACATTTGTAGTTCTTAATAAAAAAAAGGAAATTCATTTTTCATTTTTAAATGTTTCATTACCACTTTAGACATAAAAAATATGTGCACTATGCATTGGGGTTGCTGCTCTGGCTTGCAAGTGAGGTAAGCTATGCGCAAGCAGATACACTTGTGTTAGATTCATTGGAGATAGAAGAAATATTTAAAGCTGCGGTGGAAGAATATGAAAATGAAGATTACAACTCCGCACTCGAAAAATTTAATTTGGTAATAAAATACCAGCCCACCAATGCCGAAGCCTATGGCTACCGCGCCAGCGAAATGTACTTTACCGATATGGATTTTTACGATGCATTTGAGGATGTAGACAAGGCCATACAGCTAGGCTCAAAAGACCCACGCTGGTATGCGCTGCGAGGCGATATACTAATGGAGCTGGAAGAAACACAGCGAGCAATAGCTGACTACACATTTGCTTTGGAGCATAGCGCGCCTGATAGCATGGTGCTTTTCAAACGCTCCATGAGTTATTTTTTTTTAGAAAAAAACGATTCGTCACTGGCCGATATAAATGCGGCTATAAAGCTTGCGCCAGCCAATGCGGGTATGTTCTATTTGCGTGCCCTTATATACCAACGCACTGAGCAGTATGCCCAAGCGGCTGTAGACTACGAGCGTTATGGAAAGTTGGAGCAAGTCGATGGTGAGTTTTATATAAATATGGCAGCGTGCAAAAACGAGGCATATAACTATGCTGGTGCGCTGGCCGATGCT
>JANOXJ010000189.1:0-4316 GCA_031418455.1 Flavobacteriales bacterium
CCTTGGCCAACTAGCGGCATATATAGATGAGCACCACCACTTGCCCGAAATGCCAAGCACTGCGGAAGTGGAAGCCATAGGCGGTTTTGATTTGGCACAAATGAGCACAGCACTCTTAAAACGCTCTGAAGAAAATACACTTTATATATTAGGACTGGAGCAAAAGACCAACGACTTAAAAACAGAATTGGCAGCGCAAACTGCAGCACTGCAAAAGGCACAAGAGAATGCAAAAGCATACGAAGCCGAAAAACAAGCATTGGAAAAACGCGTTGCATATCTTGAACAAAAAATGAGCGCCTTGCTTCTTTTATTAGAAAGGCAATAAGGCGAAAAAAATAGATACTATGAATACGAGACTAATATCCTTTGTATTGGCACTAACCATAATGCTCAGTTGCAACCGCTGCAAAGAGGAGTGTGATGACCCAACAAATCCGGAGTGTCCGAATTATGTGGCGCCTGTGGATCCCTGCGCAGGACATAGTGAGGTGAGTGCGGATTTTACTATTGAAATGAATGTTTACGCTGGCACTCCTGTATGGTATGAAAGCGATTATTGTATAGCAGATGTGAACGAGGTTCGCATAACGGCACTTATGGACGATGCAATTTCATATACCTGGATACTTGGATTAGATACAATAAATACGCAACAACATGTATTCAATTTTCCCGCAATCTATGCAGGAATGAGTCTGCCCATTACTTTAATAATAATTGCTGAGCCAGACACACTATGCTACCCTAATGATGATGGCCTTGATACGATTACCCGGTATGTTACAATCACTGATATTTGTACCGCAAATATTTATGGCACATTTAGGGGTGCTTTGGACGAAACACCAACGGATTCGTTTGAAGTAAAGATTAGACGCACCGCTTGTATAGACCAAAGCGGAGCAGAATTTCACCTCATAAACATTGACCAGCAAGGCGATTCATGCGGAGACGCAATTCATCATATTGGCAATAATTATGTTTGGTTCAGCACTGGCAATAGTGCATGCTCTTCTGCCAGGGGTTATGCTGAGTTGGAAGATGACTTATATCACATTTATATCCCTTTCCAACTCATGGATGATAGCAATCCGCTCAACCCTTCTGAGTGGCCAATGCATCACTTCCGCGGTTACAAAATTTCTAACTAAAACAAGATTAAAAATGAAAACGATATTTTCAATATATTTTATATTGATTGGAACAGTAGCCGTTGCTCAGCCTTGCAAAGTGCACAACACCAGCGATCCAATAAACAATCCTAATGAGCAGCCGGATGCTGCGCATCCTTATGGTATCTCTACCAATTGGGTGGCGCCTTACAATCCTAATTTACCTTCACCTTATTTAATTAATAATTTTGACTGGACATTTATCAATCCATTCACCTTCAATTTAGCCCAAATTGAGCTGTCAGGTATGCAAGGTCAAGAGGGAATAGATTTGATGGCCAATCCATTTGATCCTGCTAATAACTATGAAAGCTTGGTTGGTAATGTTAGTTGGGAGAATATGGATTTTCATTGGGAAGATGGCTGGGAGCTGTTGGCAATGAATACTGGATTCTACCCGGATGGTACTGAAATGAGCGGTCTTCCTGATCCCGAAGAACCTCTATTCCCCAACAATCCAACGTTTTTATTCTATAACAAGCAACGCGGTATTATCCGATTGTTTTCAAACTTTATTGGGCCACTTGCCGAGGACCCAAGAACAGTTAGGGTGACATTGAAATTTAGTACTCCCACTGTTGCTGTCTCTGGTCTTTTAAGAGCAGTAAATCCTATAGACAATCCACTAAACCATGAGACGACAGCATTAGCGGTAACTAATGTAGTAGACTTTGAGAATAATGATAATCTCTGGTTTTACACCGATTTCTCAGTAGGTTATGATCCATGTTCCTGTATGCTGAATGGGGCTTTGGAGGTTGTTTATGATCTTGTTAATGAGGAAAATATTAAAATGGTTTCCAATACACTCGGTGTTGAATTTGACTTAGTCGATGCTAATGGAGCAATGACCACTGATTTGAATTTTCTAGCGAGCACCCAATATGACGGAGCTACAGGTTTTGGGCAAGCCGGAAGTCAACTCTATGCAAAAATGCAGGACTTGACAAGTAAATACAGACTTGATCTTCGTAAGGTTCAGGAGAAGAATGTATTAATCGAAGCCAACAATGCAGAGATTGAAAAAAAACTTGCAATAATAGATGCAATAGGTGTTGTGCTTAAGATAGGAACTGCCCTTATACCCGGAGGAGCAGCAGCTGAAGAAGTGATACAAGCTGCAGAAGAAGCAGCTTCAGCAGAAGTTGCATCTCAAGTAATTACAGCAACAGCCGCAGGTATCTCAGTTCAGAATTTTATGGCCCGAATAAGCGGGCTGCCACAAAGCCATCCAGATGTTGTAGACGAAGTAGATGAAGAAGGAGGAATTCATATAGACACGAAAAAACTTTTTGAAAAGGGATCGGAATATCTTGGAATGGGATTGGATTATTATGCTGAAAGTCTCAAAAAGGGTATTCAAGAAGAAATTCCCAAACCAAAATCGCCTATAGCCTCTATGCAAACTACGACTTATGCTGGATCAATAACAGAATGGGATACTTATGGTGCCATTAAATTATGGAACCCAGGGTCATATCCCGTTGGAACTGGTGGCGCTCAGTTAAGCCAATCCATTTTCCCAATTTATAATGAGTTGCTTGGTTTATTTGCTATTTTGAAAGACCCAAGTCTTGTTCGGAATGAAGAGCACTATACACAATATGTTAGTATAGATGAGAACGTGATAATTTCCAATGGCCAAACGCCAATGGCAAATATTTTCACTGTTGATCTTAATACAAAACATAAGGCATCTCTTTCACTTGCTGATGCAAATGGTTTGGTTTACTGCTTTAACCCTGCAGCAGGAATTGATTTTACAAATCCAGAATTTGAAATTAAAGCCGCACTAGTTGTCAATGGTTCCTATAGCAATGAGGTTAGTCAAACGATTGGTGGATTTCCTTTTATTATTTCAACGAACCCAACAGATACTTATTCAGCGAACAATCTTTTACTTAGCCCATCTTTTGCCAATGGAGAAATTAAATCAGGCAAATTTCAATTCGAATCCCCATTTTTGCCACTTGCTAATTTCACAAGTATGGTTGAATCGTACGAATTAAACTTGCGAAGCACATGGACTTTAGGTACTGGTCTTAATACAAATTTTCCTTTGGCAACGTTGGAGCAAATTCAACAGGTTGTTACTTCATCTTTTTTTCCTGACTATGATTTACAATTAAATTATCAAATTAAAGTTTTGGTGCGAATGCCTTTTGTTCAACCAGGCTTTGGAAACAACCAAGATAATTTAACTACACAAGTATTTACTTATAATGTACCTATCGATGCTATAACAAATGTATCAAGCCCAATGAGTAGCTTTTCCCTTACTAACAATCCAAATGGTAATGGCCCTTCTATAACAGAAAATTTGAGTTTTGGCTTGAAAATGTGGAATAGCTCAGACAACCTACAATATGGAAGCATGGGACAAACAATAAAACCTTATGCTTGGAATAACATCTACATTACAGGAAATCAATCAACGAACAGCACAATTTCAAATGTTGTAATGACAGCTCAAAATGAAATCATTGTTTCTGGAGACGCAATAATCTTTGAAGACATTACCCTAACAACTGATGCATTCGTTGCATTTACATCGATACCGACAAATCCAATAAATAATTCATTTTTGGAAGTATATTGTCAAGGTGGGCAGAATGATTACCACGCTAATGTCCCACGGAATGCAGTTGTATCCTCTAACAATTTTGCAAATGTGAATTATCAAAAGAAAATTCAAGAAAAAGTGCAATTTTCTATTTATCCCAATCCAACAACAGAAACTCTGAACTTAAGCCTTCTCAACTTCAGCGGCCAAGTTCAATTTGAAATTTACAATGCCATTGGTAATAGACTACAAAGTTTTAGCAAAACCATAGACAATGGAATAAGAATGAATTATGTAACCTACTCCGCAGCAGACTTGCCTAACGGCACTTACACCATAGTAGCCCGCATGGCCGATGGTACAAGTGTTACAGAGCAGTTTGTTGTGCTCAAGTAATATGATTTTTTTTTGCAACATCAAAACCTTCTGTGTTTCCTAAAAAAGCATGGAAGGTTTTTTTGTATAATTGTTATAGTGGATTTTATAGATTAATGTGTTGTGCTTAGTAATTGAAAATATTATTTCCTTTTACCAAAGTGACCAAACCAGCAAAACAAGCACTTGAAAAACGCGTTGCA
>JANOXJ010000190.1:0-4361 GCA_031418455.1 Flavobacteriales bacterium
CCTTGGCCAACTAGCGGCATATATAGATGAGCACCACCACTTGCCCGAAATGCCAAGCACTGCGGAAGTGGAAGCCATAGGCGGTTTTGATTTGGCACAAATGAGCACAGCACTCTTAAAACGCTCTGAAGAAAATACACTCTATATATTAGGACTGGAGCAAAAGACCAACGACTTAAAAACAGAATTGGCAGCGCAAACTGCAGCACTGCAAAAGGCACAAGAGAATGCAGCAGCAGCCGAAGCAGAAAAACAAGCATTGGAAAAACGCGTTGCAGATCTTGAACGAAAAATGAACGCCTTGCTTCTTTTATTAGAAAAGCAATAGGGCGAAAAAAATAGATACTATGAATACGAAACTAATATCGTTTGCATTTGCACTAACCGTAATGCTCAGCTGCAACCGCTGCAAGGAAGAGTGCGATGATGCTACAAATCCTGAGTGTCCGAATTATGTGGCGCCTGTGGATCCGTGTGCAGGGCATAGTGAGGTGAGTGCTGCTTTTGAAATTTATCAGTCCACTGAATATCCTATTTCAAATCCTGATGGTGCGCAAGTGCTTACTAACGAAATATTAACTGGCAGAAATGTTCACTTGCATGCGCTAAAAGAAAATGCTACAAGCTATAAGTGGTTAATTGGACAAGACACTATTACTACGCAAGACTACAACTTCTATTTTCCAACCAGTTTTGCAGGGCAAAGTATACCTATCACATTAATTGTTCAAGCTCCAATAGATAGCGCTTGTTTTCCATTAGACAATGGGCTTGACACAACAATACAATACATCCAGGTAATTGACTTTTGTGATGCCGCCATTTTTGGAACATTCCGTGGGGCTTTGGATAGCGCGCCTTTGGATACTTTTGAGATAAAAATTGACCAACAAGAATTTCCAGGTGATCCAACTCTTGGTTGTCCATTGACATATCTTTTCAACTTCGTACAAAATGGAGATTCATGTGATGCCGACATTAGTCAAATTTCAAATGGTCACTTCGAATTTATTAGTAGTACAATTACATGCGAAGGATCGCGAGGGCAGGCAACTTTAAATACAAATAGTCTCACCTTCTTAATGGAGTATCAACATGGTATTTCAGGTAATCCAGAATTGTGGCCCATTCAAAAATTCAGAGGTTATAAAATCCAATAATTAAAAAAACTGAAATGAAATACACAACATTACTCATCGCTTTTTTACTTGCGTTGCATGCAAGGGCACAAGAATACCCTTGTGTTCAGGGCATCAGCACCAATCCTGCCGGGCCTGTCAATCCTGACAACACACCGCCCTTTCTTACCCACTTTCTCAATACATTCAACTGGATGGCCAATTCAGGGGGCACCCTAACAGACTATGCCTTGAATGACGTATTTACCGCAGCGGGTGTCAGTGCTATGGTGCATCCCTATTCTGCTGCCAATTCTTATGATTACCTTACCAGTTCACCCATCAATGACTTGGACATGTACTGGCAAGATGGTTGGGAATTGCTCAGTGTCAACCTGGGTAAATATCCTGATGGCACCCTGCTTAGCTCGCTGGGCGAAACAAGCAATTACCCTGACATACCCTACCTCTTACTTTACAATAAGCAGCGGGGCATTATCCGTCTATTCGCCAGCAGCCTTACAGGGCTTAATAACAATGCCTATGATGCAGTGCGGGTTACGCTCAAATTCAATGCACCGTCATCGTTCTCATCCGGTCTTCTCAGGCACAATGGCGCTTATGATGTGGCCCTTGATCAGCAGACGCCCACCTATGTTGTAAGCACCATAGTAGATCATCCCAATGGGGTAGCAGAAGCAAGTCAATGGTTTCATGCAGATTTCCAAGTAGGTCATGATCCATGTACCTGTTTTAAGAGAAGTGATCTAGCTCTCCAATTTAAGTTTCTTCCCGCAACATCTTTTCAAAACTACTCTATCAATTCAACTGGAGTGTATCAAAATCAAAATATTCTTGACGCAAACAATTTTTATGTCGAAAATGATTTTTTAACCATTGCAGATTATTCAGATAATCAATGGGCTGGACAAGGAATACTTGTGTATTCATCACCCATCAATATGATTGATGACTATATAACTCGTTTGGAATACCAATTGGATCAGGCTGCACTTTCACCCCTTAACAGCACAGCGCAACTTGCAAGAAATCTGGCCATCACAAGGGTGTATAAACATGTAGTGTTGCAAGGAGGCTCAATGACCATCACTGGTGATCTTGCGACAGGTTTATTGCAGAATGGGGCTACTGACATAGTAGCGGTTTTCGTAAATGGAAACACATATACGATCAATCAAGAAGCGCTCTTAAATCGGATGTCAAGAGTGATGGGCAAAGGATTTACGTGGCTTAGCGAACAATCAAATATTGATGAGTCTTTTTTAAGTAACGAGTCAATACCAACTGCCTCAATAAACGACCTGACTTTTGATGGCGTAGTTCCCGTTGAGTCAACACTAGTCAGTGCAGGAGACTTCTTCAACCCTGGCTCCTACCCGAATGCCGAAGGAATGAGTGGACTATCCGTCAATGTGCATTACAAATACCCAGTTTACAACGAAGTGTTAGGTTTGTTTGCAGTACTAAACACTCCAAAGTTTGTGCGTTATGAGGAGCCACCATCAGTAACTTTTGGCACTCCAACTTTTCAATTGGGTGACAACAATACTACTGCATGCACAATGCCCGTAGTAGGCAATGGTAATTTTAATGAGCTCAATTCGATTACTCACAACATTACATCGCACTCAACATCGCAAATAAAACTTGCAGAGCCTTTGAACTATGTCTTTAACCCAGCTGCTGGAATTGATATGGCCAATGCTACAGTAGAAGCAAGCCTTGTTGTAAAAGGCCAAAAGACTGTCACTAGTCCAGAAACAGAAACCAATAATGTTCTATTGGGAAATTCAGGATTTGATAACGTCTCTGCCTCATTTGTATTTAATGAAAACTCTTCTAATCTAACACGTGATGTAGAGTTGGTAAATCTTGTTCAAGACGAAGGGCCAATAACAGCCGAAGGTGATGGTACCGACCAAGTGGTATTCTCCACTCCTTTTTTACCTATCAATGAGTTCAATGCGCTTGTAGCTGGCATTGCTACCAACACTACACACCAGAGAACAGAAGTTCCATTATTAAATCCTACATCTAGTTGTTCAGGAATGTTTACAAACCTTGCAATCTTCGATTTCAATGGACCTCATATGCCTAGTTCCTCAGCAGTGCAAAACAGTATTCTCAATATGTTGAAAATTGAAGGATTGAGCTATGAACTCAAATTATTAGTTACTATGCCATTTACTCAACTGGGCCACAATGGTGAAAAACATGTAACTACACAAGTCTTTACATTCCCAATTTCAGAAGATGACATTACCAATGTTACATCAGAATTGCCGGTTTTGTTTTCACTAGATGCCAATCCTAATGCTACACAAGGTACTTGTCCAATTTCTCAGAATGTTTCATTTGGCACACACAATTGGACACAAAATGATTTCAATTGCAAAGGTGGTTACTACGCTGGTCCCAACTCCACATTGCCTGTAATAAAACCATCCGCTTGGCAGAGCATATTGCTTAGTGGCAATCAGACTTTAAATGCTGGTATGCACGGCTGTGAGTTTACAGCCGACCAAGAAATAATAGTTTCAGGTGATGCCACAATACCCGCAGGTTTTACTTTAATGCTTAACGATTTTTTTGGCAATGTGGCTATCTCTAATCCATCTGCAACATCTGAATACATTGGAGCATTTTGCACAGGGAATGTTCCAAATCCATATTTAGCAAACCAGGCAAGAGGACAGTTAGTGGGTGATGAATTAGTGTATGATGGAGATGGATACACACAAGCGAAGAAGAATTTAGATGCTGTTGCCAGCCTGCAGGCATACCCCAACCCAACAACAGAAACTCTGAACTTAAGCCTTCTCAACTTCAGCGGCCAAGTTCAATTTGAAATTTACAATGCCATTGGCAACAAGCTACAAAGTTTTAGCAAAACCGTAGACAATGGAATAAGAATGAACTATGTAACATACTCCGCTGCAGACTTGCCTAACGGCACTTACACCATAGTAGCCCGCATGGCCGATGGTACAAGTGTTACTGAGCAGTTTGTGGTGCTCAAGTAATTAACTCTTTAAATACATAAAAAATTACTCTCCTTATTTCGGATATATGGAAATAGAAAAAAGCCGCTTCGTTCTATGAACGAAGCGGCTTTTTTCTATTTCCATATATCCGAAATAAGGAGAGTAATTTTTTATGTATTTAAAGAGTTAATTACTTGAGCACCACAAACTGCTCTGTAACACTTGTACCATCGGCCAT
>JANOXJ010000191.1:0-11773 GCA_031418455.1 Flavobacteriales bacterium
CTTGGTGAAGACCCATCAAGACAAGGTTTACTAAAAACACCTGAGCGTGTGGCTAAGTCTTTAGAATTTCTTACACAAGGCTACGACCAGGATGCAAATAAAATATTGGCCAGCGCCATGTTTGACGAGGACTATAGCGAAATGGTAATAGTAAAAGACATAGAGCTATACAGTATGTGCGAGCACCATATGCTCCCATTTTTTGGCAAGGCACATGTAGCTTATATACCACAAGGCAAAATAGTAGGCCTAAGTAAAATACCACGCATAGTAGATGTGTTTGCAAGGCGTTTGCAAGTGCAAGAGCGCCTAACAATAGAAATACGCGACTGCATACAGCAAACATTAAATCCGGCAGGAGTAGCGGTGGTAGTGGAAGCACAGCATCTGTGCATGCAAATGCGCGGTGTGAGCAAGCAAAACAGTGTTACCACCACAAGTGCATTCAGCGGTGAGTTTTTGCATAACGATAAGACAAGAAAGGAATTCATAACCCTTGTGGGTTCCAGACTTTCTTAAGCATATCCACAAGAGGTAATGTTATTAGCTTATTCTAACAGCTAAATTAACCCAAACTTACCTTCCCTTTGGGAAGGGCGAGGGATGGGATTTTGGTATTTACATAAAATATTTATTTGCAAATTTGAGTAAATGGAATGAACACGTTAAAACCAAATCGCGCGCATCAAAACATATAGCATATTAAGTTATATGTATTCTATTGTATAGATTGATAATTCCCAATAGGAAATTCAACTTGTATAAAATCTAATCAGTATTAAAGAATAACTAAATGCGACTTCCTAGATAGTAACTCTGGGCGTATGTCTGTGCTTGCGAATATTGCCTGCCCCACGTCTGGTTTTCTTCTTATGAAAAGAGGCTTTGTTTATTATTAAATAATCCACTTTTACAAGAGCATAGAAGTAGCCGTCATTGTCAGTAGGGTCGCCACGCTGCTGTCCAGGTGCTGTCACATAGTTAGGCATTCCACCATTTTCTATTCCAAGCGAGGGGTTGCTTAGGTAGGCTGCCACAGCTCCATTATTTTCTCCCTGATAAAGCGACAAATCGCTGGGGTTGTAATAATTGCCACTTACATCATCTATATAATCTGTAAATGTGTAGCGGTAGGTAGCTTCAAAACCAAACGACCACTGCTTGTGCAACCGCACCATATAACTGAATCCTAGCGGTATGTTGAATTGCCAAAGGGTATAAGGTTTTACGCCATTGGGCAGTCCTTGTCCTTCGGTGTTTAGCAACTGAAGATTTACCCAAGTACCATTCAAATTTGTTTTTGGGTTAAAATGAAATATACCTAAGCCACCAAATACTGTGAAGTACGAACCTCTAACCCTCCAAGGCGAGCCTTCTGCATCCTTGCGCGATAATTTGTATTGGTGACCTTTTTTGCTGCCAATTCTTATCCAAAACTCGCCCATCATATCCAGCTCAAATATGTCGCTGCGGAAATTGAGATTGCGGTTGTGCCTGAAAGGCTCGGCAGTAAGTTTATCATCGCCCGATACACGACCATAATTCAAATTGAGTCGGCCATAAATATTCTTATGAAAAGCGTGCCTGATACCAATAAAACCAGCCATGTTAAACTGAGTGACTTCCAAATCTCTAAAGTCATTGGTGCCTACATTGTCTTTACCACCCAAATCGCCTAAAAAGTTGCTGGCTCCCATACCAAATTCTATATGATTTGGATAACGCAAATAGGCCTCCTCAGTAAAGAAGTCAAACTTTTGAGCAGCTGCGCCTAAAAGCAAAAATTGAAATAGTATGTAGGAAAAGGTTCTGAACACAACTTTTCAAAGATAAAACATTGGATTCGTTTGCCCAAATTTTCTATTCTAAAGGTGAAAAATGATACTTCTGAAACATGTCGTAAATGACAATTCCGGCACAAACCGACACATTTAGCGAGTGTTTGGTGCCGTGCTGGGTGATTTCAATGCAGCCGTTGCATATATCTATTACCTCTTGTGCCACACCAGTTAGCTCATTGCCCAGCACCAGTGCCATAGGCTGCTTGTTTTGTGGTGCAAATTCATGAAGCGCTATGCTGCCTGCAGCTTGCTCCAAGGCATAACATTTTACCCCCATATTCTTAAGCTCTTGCACAGCCTGCGTAGTTTGTTCAGCAGCCTTCCACGCCACGGTTTCGGTAGCTCCCAGGGCAGTTTTTAGCACTTCGCGGTGGGGTGGAGCGGGGGTATAGCCGCAGCATATTATTTGCTGCACTCTAAAAGCATCGGCACTGCGGAATATGCTACCCACATTGAGCCCGCTGCGTATGTTGTCCAGCACCAGTATGAGTGGTATTTTTTCAGCAGCATGAAAGTCATTTACTGACATGCGCTGCAGTTCTTGCATGGCAAGTTTTTTATTCATGCCGCAAAAATGAAGCATACGGGCAATATGATTGCAATAAAAAAGGCCTGCCAAACGGCAAGCCTTTTTTAGTAAATATCTTTACTTATTGGATCAATTTTGTTGCGAAGGTGCACCTACCGTTTCAAAAGTACAAGTGCCAGCAGTTTTGTTTACATGAAATGTAAGCGATGCATTTGGGGCTTTTAAAGACATATGCTGTCCTGAGCCTGTAATAGCACCATTGTTGGCAGTAATGGTATAGGTAATGGCTATAATATTACGCTGACCGTCAAATTGTGGATTGTATCTAAAATCAATTCCCTGAGCCAACAAGTCGGTGCGCAGCTGAGCTAAATCCTGACGGGTAGTGGCTGCTGTAATGGTAATGTGAGCTTCTGTAGCTGTAATGGTGTTTTGAGCAAAGGAGGTAAATCCTGCAGTAATGAATAATGCTACTAAAATGGATTTTACTAATTTCATGGGGTTGTGTTTTGTATTGAATATGAATGCAAGACTACGAATAAAAGCAGTAGGTTGCCCCAAAGATGCAATAAATAAATAGGATATGAGCAAGGCATTGTACTTTTGCAGCCCAATTCAAACACATTTAAATAGGGTAAACTTAATTTTCACATGGCTGCCACTACTACAAGCAAAAGCAAAATATCAGAAGAGTTGAAAAACAACCTTTTTAGCGACAACAATGCCACTGTAATGCAGGCATTGAACAAGTGTTTGGAAATAGGCAATTCTGACATGGTAGAGCCCCTTTTAGCATTGTATGCCCACACTACCAACGAAACCATAAAGAGCCAAATAGGCCAAATGCTTTCTGAACTTAAGGTGACAAAGGTGGAGTCTGCTTTTGCAAGTGCACTTACTAACGATAAAATGAAGCACATTCAAAAAGATGTGCTTGCATTTATGTGGAGCAGCGGAGTGCAGGCAGTGAATAGCGTGGGTGTTATAACCAAAGTGGCTGTGGAGGGTAACTACGAAGTGGCTTTAGAGGCACTTACTCTGGTTGAAAGTATGGATGATGAAATACCGGAAGAAGCGCTACTGGAAAGCACTACTGAATTAAAACAGCACCTGGGCAAGGCCTCAAAAGATGACAAAACTGTGCTATTACAAGAGCTGCTGCGAGTAATAGAATCAAAACAAATTATGGATTAAGACCAGGTCTTATTCCAACGTTTGCTTATGCCACCAATGAAATATAAGCAATGAATACAAGAGCGATGTATGAGAATCTCTTCTTAGCTTATAAAAGTCGTTAAGCACCGCGTTCACCACTTCTAATTTAAAAAGTCCGTTTTTAGCTATATTGGTATCTGATAGCAAATCCAAAACCATAGGTTTTAGTTCGGTGCGCAGCATTTTGGACAATGGTATTTCAAAACCCTTTTTAGGTCTGCTAAAAACACTAGGCGGCAACTCTTTTTGATAGCACTCCTTTAGCAAGATTTTTCTGCTGCCATTTTTTATTTTGTAAGAGCTATCGAGCTTATTTATGTATTCCACTACTGTATGGTCCAGAAAAGGAGTTCTAACCTCTAGTCCATGAGCCATACTCATGGTGTCCACCTTCACCAGCATATCATTAGCTAATACCAAATTTTGGTCGGCCAAAAGCACCGTATTCATATCGCTCATTCTCACATCCGATACGTAGGATATTATGCGCATCCCTTTGTCTGCAAAGTTTATATCATTTAATAAATCCTCGTGGTAGGTGCCCTCAGAAAATGACGACCAATAGACATAACGCTCTCTGAAAGTCTTTTCAAGGCCTTTGTTATAACGTTTAATTTGGCGCAGCGTATTGCTTATTGGATTGTTTCTGCTGGCGGGGAATAGGTCTATAAATGGACCTAGAGTGGGAATAACATCATTAAATAAACTCTTTTGATTGCTCTTAAGCAGCGCCCAATGCTTGTTATAACCCCCCAGCAGTTCGTCTGCTCCATCGCCACTAAGCGCCACTTTTATATGCTTCTTAGCATGTTTGGAAAGTAGCCACATGGCCATGGCCGATGAGTCGCCAAAGGGTTCGTCCATGGAATACAACATATTCTCAAATTCTTCTGCAAAGGCTGAAGTGGAAACTAAAAAAGCCTCGTGGTTACTACCTATGTGTTTTGCCACCTCTTGGGCATATTTTGTTTCGTCTAAATAAGAAGCGTCAGTAAAACCAAATGAAAAAGTATGGAGGTTAGACGCATATTTCTTGGTTGTAAGCGCTATAATGCTACTGTCAACACCACCGCTTAAAAAACAACCGATGCCCACATCGCTAACCATTCTTCGTTCAACTGATTTATCTAACAGCTTTCTGAAGTTTGATATCACATGCTCTTTATCGCTATTGTCTGCTCCCGTTTTAGGAGCTGTATACCATTTTTTTACTTCTGTGTTGTAGCCTTGGTCTGCCGGACTAATTGCTATAACATGGCCCGGCATTAGTTTAAACACCTTGGAAATAATGGTGTATGGTGCTGGTATGTAGCTTAGTTGCAACAGCAGCGACAATGAAGCATTGTCAATAGATCTGGGAGTGTCATATTGTAATAATGCCTTTAATTCCGAGGCGAAGCAAAGTTTTTCGGCATCTTTATAAAAGAACAATGGTTTTTCCCCATATCTGTCGCGTGCAATAATCCAGTTATTGCTGTGGCTATCAAAAAATGCAAATGCAAAAAAGCCATTGAGTTGATCCAATGCCTGTTCGCCATAGGTAATAAGCATGTGCAATAGCACTTCTGTATCGCTGTTGGTGCGAAACTCTATTCCTTTTGAAATGAGTAGGCCGCGCAATTCTTTGTAATTGAAAATCTCACCATTCAACACAAGAAAGTACCTGCCGGTGGGGTCTGCAAAGGGTTGGTTGGCTGCTTCTGAAAGGTCTATTATGCTAAGTCTGTTATGACCTATGGCACCGCAAGACAAAGGAATTACCGAAGAATTATCAGGCCCTCTGTGCCTGCTAATAGCTATTGATTTTTGAGTTTGCTCAAATGCCTCTGTGGGTGCAAAGTTTCCGAAATGAATTATGCCTGAAATGGAACACATAGAGAGCAAATTAAGAGAAAGTATTTACACCTATTAATTGCAATATTTATTTAATTTACAATTAGTGCAAAAACTTAACCATTTGCCTATTACGCGGGTACAAATTCAATTGTTTCATTTTGTTAATAAATTACCCCTATAAATTAAACAAAATAATTTTTTCTCATAATAAAATGATCATAAACTTCCTTCTTGTTCAAAATTTAGATTGTTATGAGAAACAAACTAAAAAGACTGCAATATCATTTTGGGGTGAATAATGTATTGCACTATGCTTTTGATTTCAAAAAGAAAGTCAATACTTTCACGGCCGTATTAAAGCAATCAGTTATTATTAAGATTCAATGATGAGAAAAATTCAGATTATAGCCATAGCTCTTTGGAGCATGGCATGTTCTACACCTGCCACCATTACAGCCCAAACATGGACACTAGAGCAAGGCACAGTATTAACACAAACCGATTTAGTCACAGGGCTATTTCGTCCGTGGGAAATATTGTGGGGACCAGATGATTATATATGGTGCACTCTGCGCAATGGCAAAGTGCTGCATGTAGACCCACTTACCGGTAACTACACTACTGTGCTTAATATATCAAGTGTAATAGCCAATTCAGGCAATGGGGAACCAGGCATGTTGGGCATGTGCCTTCATCCTGATTTTACAAATAACCCAACTGTTTATGTAGTGTACAACTACACCTCCAGTGGCAGCACCAAAGAGCGCCTTGTAAGCTTCCAGTGGGATGGTACTGCTCTAATAAATGAAACTACATTAATTGATGCCATACCAGGTGCGGGTATTCACAATGGGTCGCGCATTATTATTTCGCCTGACAACAAAATTCTAATGTCGACAGGCGACAAAGGTTCTGTTGGTGTTTTAAGTCAAGATATGACATCATTAAACGGCAAAATATTGCGTATTAATTTAGATGGAACCATTCCTTCTGACAATCCGGACCCAGCCAGCTATGTATACTCATTTGGCCACCGAAATCCACAGGGGTTATGTGTAGGAGCAAACGGTATAATATATAGCAGCGAGCATGGCCAAAGCAACAGCGATGAGTTTAACATAATAGAGGCCGACAGAAACTATGGTTGGCCTTCGGTAGAAGGAGCTTGCAACACCACTGCAGAGCAAACTTATTGTACTAACAACAATGTAATGGAGCCTTTGAAAGAATGGTCGCCATGTGTGGCTGTGAATGGGGTGGAATACTATAACCACCCTGCCATACCAGAGTGGAGCAATAGCGTAATAATGGGCGTAATGGGAGGCCTTAATGGCACCAGTAGCAGCAACGACCGTGTAAGTGTGTTGCACTTAAGTACCGATGGTATGGCGGTAGATTTAGAAACTAAATATTTTACCACGCTTAACCAGCGCTTCCGCGATATATGCGTAAACCCATACACAGGCGCAGTTTATGTAGCCACTAACGGAACCGACTACCCTGGCAATGGCTCTAATAAAATTTTAGAGTTTAGAAATATGTCGTTTGTGGGTGTAAACCAATTGTCAGCCACAGTAGGGCAAGACATTTCCGCTTTTCCAAACCCTGCTTCCGAAAACATCACATTCCAATGCTCTGCCAGCCTAATCGGTTCAATTTTGGAGATTTACTCGTTCAATGGAACCCTTGTAAAAGAAGTGGAAATAACTTCAGAAAAACAAGTGGTAGATATTTCAACCTTAGGAATAGGTAACTATTGGGCTCTGGCAACTAACCAGATAGGCACTACAACCTGCGAATTTTTGAAGCAATAATTATATAATCTCATTATAACCCAAAGGTCCTCAGTCGTTGACTGGGGACTTTTTTTTGTGCTCTAGTTTTTTTTGTAGATTAATAAAAAAACATTATTTGTTAATAAATTCGAAAATATGTGCCATATTTGTATCGCCTTAACACGAACGAAATTATGACATCCAAGATATTCTATGGCTCGCGATTACGCATGATGCGTGTTGCGCAAGAAGTATTAAAGGACATGAATATTAGCAAGAAAATGGTGGACTCACAAAGTAACATTATTCATGCTGAGCATAAAAGAGGTCTATTCCGCATTCCAAAAGACGTAGAGATAATAATGTATGCTGATGACAGCAGAGTAGAGGTGGCCATTAATGTAGAGTCATCCATTAAAGCACTTGATTTTGGTACAAGCCAGTACATGGAAGAGGAATTCTTAGTCAGGTTGAAAGAAAGAGTACAATAAGTCACTCGTTTTATATAAACCCAAAAAACGCAGCCATTTCAGGTTGTGTTAATTTACTTGCCTTTTTATTGTTATTAAATCCAAAGGCTTTTCGCATAGTAGCTCCAAACCTTATACTATTTACACTAATAACATTGTGTGCATCACAAATTCCGCTCGACTCCGAGAGGAGTCGTATGTTGGTAATTGACATACCCCAGTCCAACCACCAACCCCGCGAGGGGTTGAATAATTAAAAACCCAAATTATACTATTGAAATTTTCAATTGTATAATTTGGGTTTTTACGGTCTACTTATTGTAAAAATTGAATACTAAATAACTATCACAGAATTGTATCCAAAAGCTAGAATTCCCTTTCCAATACTAGATTGTGTCCAATAAATCAAAGCCTTCAAGAATAACAGAATCTTGATGCATGCTCTTTAGTCACGGCTTTCGTTTACTTTTTCTCAGCTTCTTTTTTCGCCTTTTGCATAGGGTTTTCTTGCTTCCAGTTTTGGTTTTGTTTAAACAATTCGAATCGAGTAGGAGCCACGCGCTCAGGCCAGTAGTTATTGCTTAATTCCACATCTGCTGTTTCCAGCATTGGGTCAAGGGTTATGGCTTCCACTTCTTTGTCCACAGCAAAAACTTTTGTTACTGTTGGTTCGCTTAAACGCCATATTTCAGCCGGTATACGAATTTCTCTTTTTGTACCATCCGCAAACTTTAATTCAAACACTAGTGGCATAATAAGTCCACCTACGTTTTCTACAGTTACTTCGTAGTAGTATTGGTTAGAATTAAGCAGTTTTTTCTCTTCATCAGAAAGCTTTGCTAAATAGTCATCGTATTCCTTTTTGTCCAGCGTAGTTACCTTGTAAGGATCATAAGTGGTATAGAAATCTTTTACATCTTCATCTATATCCACTTGAGTTATTATGCCTTCGGCCACATCGCGTTTTAATGAAATGTCAGGCGCTTGCTCAACCTTCTTGTTCTTATCCGCTACTTTTTCCTGCTCCGGATTGTGGGTATTTAATTTGAAAAGCTTTACACTCTTTATGGCCATATCGCAATGGTCAGTACCATAAAACCAGCCTCTCCAAAACCAGTCAAGGTCCACTCCGCTGGCGTCTTCCATAGAACGGAAAAAATCATCGGGCGTTGGGTGCCTAAATGCCCACCTGCGGCAATATTCTTTAAATGCATAGTCGAACAACTGACGACCCATTATGGTCTCTCTTAAAATATTAAGACCAGTAGCAGGCTTGCCATAAGCATTGTTGCCAAATTGGTATACATTTTCAGAATTGGTCATTATGGGCGACATTTTGGTTTTGTCGCCTTTCATATAATCCACTATGTATCTGGCAGGGCCTCTGCGGGTAGGATAGTTGCGGTCGTATTCTTTCTCTGCAAGGTATTGTACAAAGGTGTTAAGTCCTTCGTCCATCCATGTCCATTGGCGCTCATCGCTATTTATTATCATAGGGAAAAAGTTGTGCCCCACCTCGTGTACGATAACTGATATCATACCGTTGCGCGTGCCTTCATCATATGTGCCGTCCTTTTCAGGTCTGCCGCCATTAAAGCAAATCATAGGATACTCCATACCTATCCACTTGGCATGTACAGAAATGGCCACCGGATAAGGATAATCTACAGTGTATTTGCTATAGGTGCGCAGCGTGTGCGCCACCATGCGCGTACTCAGTTGGCCCCACAGCGGATTGCCTTCTTTAGGATAGTAAGACATAGCCAAAGGCTTTTTACTTCCTATTTCCACCGCTTGCGCATCCCATATAAACTTGCGCGAAGTGGCAAATGCGAAGTCGCGCACATTATCTGCCTTAAATGTCCATGTTTTATATTTGGTGCTTTTGTCCTTTTCGTTTTCTGTAGCCTCTTCTTGCGTCACTATTACCACAGGTTCTTTGCTGTTTTTGGCTTGTTCAAAACGTTTGTTTTGCTCAGCTGTCAATACGCTTTTTGCATTTTGCAATACTCCGGTAGCAGCTACTATATGATCGTCCGGTACCGAAAGGTTTACAGTGTAGTTGCCAAAGTTTAAGGTGAACTCGCCACTGCCAAGAAACTGCTTGTGTTGCCAGCCTTGGTTGTCACTATATACAACCATTCGTGGGTAAAACTGGGCTATGGTGTACAGGTAGTTTTTATCTTCTTCAAAATATTCGTAGCCGCTGCGGCCGCCAAGACGCATGCGGTCGTTTATGTTGTACCACCATTTTATTTTAAAGGTATATACACCTTTAGTTTTAAGAGGCTGGTCCAGGTCTATGCGCATCATAGTCTTATTTATAGTGTATTTAAGCGGTTTGCCTGCAGCATCTTGCACATAGTCCAGCTTAAAGCCACCATCAAACCAAGGATTTAGGTCCACCAAATCATTCATACTCATGCTTTCGCCAATTTTAGTTTGCTCTATGGCATAGGTATCGCTGTTTTTGTCAAACAGGTTTTGGTCTAGCTGCAGCCACAAGTAGGAGAGGGCATCGGGCGAATTGTTGGTATAGGTAATGGTTTCCTCGCCATACAAGGTTTGTTTCTCGTCATCCAGCTTTATGTTCATTACATAATCTGCCTTTTGTTGCCAATATTCATGGCCTGGTGCACCGCTTGCCGTGCGCTGCTCGTTGGGCGTAGCTAGGTCTGGTCCCAGCTGTTTAAATTTGTCTTCCCATGGTGCAGATGGTTGCTGGGCGTGGGCCAGACATGTAATTGTAATAAATAAAGCACAAAGTGTATGTTTCATAAATGGATAATTCATTAGCGAACTTTTCATAAAAAATTTTCGCTAAAGTAAATTTCCTACGTTTCATTTTACTTCCGTTCATCAAATACTTACATTTGCAACAGACAAAAAAACTCTAAAAAAGGAAAGCCGTCATGTCAACTTATACACAACAAGAAGAGCTGCTGCTAGAAGAGGTAGATGTTAAAGAAGAAAAGCAGTTAATCATTTACAATGATGACGTGAATACGTTTGAGCATGTAATCAATAGCCTTATTGATGTGTGTAAGCATGATGCATTGCAAGCAGAGCAGTGCACTTTAATTATTCACTACAAAGGCAAATGCAGCGTAAAAATGGGTGATTTTGAAAAGCTAGAGCCAATGTGCGTGGCACTACACGACAGAGGCATAAATGCCGACATAGAATAACGGCACAATTATTATTGATCTGATAAACTACAAACTTAATTAATCTTAAATGAAAAAAACTAACGCAGTTATACTTGCTGTTATTTGTATTGTAATGGCCGTAGCTTGCGCTAAAGTGCCCATTAGCAATCGCAGACAAATGAACTTGATACCTGAGTCACAAATGATGACCATGAGTTTTCAAGCTTACAAAGAATTTTTAGATACCAACCAAGCCCTTCCTTCTACCGACCACAGAGTGGTGATGGTGCGCAGAATAGGCGAAAAAATAAAAGCATCTGTAGAGCAGTTTTTAGCAGACAACAATCAAAGCAAACGCGTTGAAGGATTTGCTTGGGAGTTTAACGTAGTAGACCAAGATGTGGTAAATGCCTGGTGCATGCCAGGAGGTAAAGTTGTAGTTTATACTGGAATTCTTCCTGTTACACAAGATGAGAAAAGCCTTGCTGTAGTAATGGGGCATGAAATAGCTCACGCTATAGCACGCCATGGTAACGAGCGCATGAGCCAAGGACTAGCTTTGCAACTGGGCGGCACTGTAATAAGTGTAGCCATGAGCGAAAAACCAGCGCTAACCCGTAACATCTTCTTACAATCCTATGGCATAGGCAGTCAGCTGGGAATGCTGGCCTATAGCCGCAACCATGAAACAGAAGCTGACAAACTAGGCCTCGTATTTATGGCTATGGCAGGTTACGACCCTACAAGCTCCATAGCATTTTGGGAGCGCATGGCAGCAGGTGGTGGCCAAAAACCACCAGAATTACTAAGTACACACCCAAGTGACGAAACACGTATAGCAACGCTTAAGGAATTTATGCCTGAAGCATTGAAATACTACAAGCCGGCACAACAGTAAAATGTTGCTACCGCTACTCTATAAAGAAGGCCGCTCCTAACCGAGTGGCTTTTTTTTTAT
>JANOXJ010000192.1:0-2135 GCA_031418455.1 Flavobacteriales bacterium
GTCATTTCTTGTTGGCCTATTTGCAATGTTTGGTTTGTAATGTTTCTGCCATTCACATCAAATAGCTGCACTGTAGTATTTTCTAAACAAGGCAAAGGAAGTTTTAGTAATGCAAAATCTCCCTCTATGGGATTTGGATAAACAACAGTTGTGTTTTCGCTGTAAGTAG
Source organism: Flavobacteriales bacterium (assembly GCA_031418455.1). GTDB lineage: Bacteria > Bacteroidota > Bacteroidia > Flavobacteriales_D > Sanyastnellaceae > JANNVZ01. The sequence goes on from JANOXJ010000192.1 coordinate 170, forward strand.
TGCTATTTAGATGCATGCTACGGTGTTCCATACATACAGGCATTTCCTCATTGTGTGCGGCATATTGAACTAGTAGCATGTGGGCATAAGGGCCATTGCCGCAGGCATCTGCATTTGCTATACCCAATAGATATTCCTTTTCGGCTGTGCTCATTTGCATATCGGGCCTATCTATTATTTGGCGATGCAGAAGCATAAGGTCAGCATATATTTCTAACGAGGCAGCTACCTCTGCACTCAATCCAAAATAATCAGCCAAGTTTTGCATAAGCGCATGTCCGTAGTACATATCGCCACTTTGCAAATGCAACTCTGCTAAGGTTTTTCTATGTTCAAAAACATAATCACTAAGCAAAAGGCCTTCTAATGTACTCAATACATTTTCATCACTGTTCTTATTAAAATATACTAGTGCATCACTATATGCCTTATCAATACTTGTTAGATAAAGACCCATGTCCTGCTCCATCAACTCTTTGGGCGATGTTGAAAGCCTACCCAACATTATTTGCGACATTTGATAAGCATCTAATGGATTATTTCGGTCCGTCAATGCTTTAAAAATTTCAGGATTTTTGGCAGCACTTGGGTTAGCAGCTAATATGATAGTAAGTAACGAAGCAGGAATATCTGTTTCCTCCTGAATGGCAGCTATCATTACCTCATCGCTAAGTGCAGGACTTTGACTTAACAATTGCAGATATAATTGATATGCTTGAGAGTAACTAGAGTACAATACATTATTGCGCAACCCTTCCGTATCACCACCATCTATCATGGCGTTGTACAATGCGCGCATATTCAAGTATTCCTCTTTGCCACCGTCAAAATTGATTTGGATAACGGGTAAACTTGGAGTAAGAATATTTAATAAATCGCAGAATGCACTATCATAAGGATTATTTCCAGCTTGTGGTATTAATGTCACTGCATTAAATGGAGCAGGGTTAGTTGACTGCGACATTTCGTACGGTACAAGAGCGGTAAGATTTGCTACGTTGTAATCGTTTGTGTGATAACGGTAAGAGAAACCTACCACTTGGTCGGTTCTTGCTTGCACATCGTCATTATTGCCATTAGCAGCACTGTTACTATAGGCGTTGTATGCTGAAATTGGCCACGTAGGTCCGAATGGCGTAGAATAGGTTGCTGCTTGCACACTTGCTATCCCTTGCACACTAGCACCACAATTAGTGCCTGAACATGCTACGTTAACGTCTTGTGTGCAGGTATTAAAAGTGTTGCATTCAAAATGCAAACCAGCACCACCGTTAGCAGTGTTGTTTACTCTATTTCGATTCATTAAATTTAAACCTACATCACAATTGTCTATATCATTGTCAAGCACATAGTTGCTATTGCCCTTACAATTATTTACTTGTATGCCTATTTGTTGAAAGGGTTGAGTAATATATGTTATAGCATTTCTGGCAATAAATACTCTGGTATTAACCTGAGCGGAACCCGCATCTACTTGAATGCCAATATGTGGTGCGTTGGTAGCAAAACCTGCAGGATCTGCATCTAATGTATTACCTAATATTTGCACTGAATTTGCATTGCTAAAAAGTATACCAGTAATGCAATTAAAAGTTGACTCGGTTACATCGCACAATGACCAATTTGCTTGTGTACACGCAGGGTTGGCAAAGCTACCGGTGCTATAAATACCTCTGCTAAAACCTGAAATAATAGATTGATTGTCTCCAATCCATTGGAATTGGCTATTTCCTGCACCAAGTCCTTGCGGGTGTGCATTAGGTAAGTAAATAGCAGGCAAATTATTTAACATATTGCAATGATGAAAACGGGCATCGTTGACAGAACCAAGCGAAACCCGATTGTCTGCCAAAGTAAATGTTCCAACAGGCGCATTGGCAATTATGAAATTGCAGAAATCCGCGTAAACTGAATATTGATTGGTGGTTGCATTTATTACAGCAGCATAATTTGCTATGCGCATGTC
>JANOXJ010000193.1:0-6927 GCA_031418455.1 Flavobacteriales bacterium
AGACAAGGTGACAATAAATTTATTTACTACAGATAGTAAGCATTTGAAATGTGTGATACATGATATGCAAGGCCGAGAGGTTTTCGCACAATCTTCATTTTTTAAAGTAGGCATGAGCAATGTGGACATGGACATATCAGCGCTAAGTGCAGGTTTGTATGTAGTCACTTTACAAGGCGACAATTATTCTCAGTCGCAGCGCATTATTATTAAGTAAATAGAAAAAGACTTAATACAATAGAGCATAAAATAAAAGACCGCATGATTTCATGCGGTCTTTTTCTTATAATTTATAAGAAAGGGAATTATTAATTCTAATCTTTAATGCTGACGAAAATTTTAGTCTTCGTCATCTGCGCCTTCTTCGGCCACATCTTCTGCTTCATCTATATCGTCATCATCATCGCCACCTAAGTCGTCATCTTCTTCGCCACCACCTTTGTAGGAGTCAAATTCGCTTAGCATAGCGCCTTCGTTGTTTTGGTCTTCATCATCTACCTTCATGTTTTTATCTATCTTAAACAGATAAATAGTGTCAGGCGTACGAATTTCCAATGCCTTTATAAATTGGCCTTTGGGGGTGGTAAACGAAACTAAATCTTCGTTTTCAAATCCGTTAGGATAGTGTTCTGTTATAAGGTCTATGTGTTCCTTTTCAAGACTCTTATAATCTTTTATTACTCTTTTAATTGTTGCAGCCATGAGTGTGAAAATTCTAAATTATTCTGTGGGTGAAAATTAATGATTTAAAATCCATGCAAATATGAGAGGAGCAACAATAGTTGCATCACTTTCTATAATATATTTTGGGGTGGTAATGTCCAGTTTGCCCCAAGTTATTTTTTCGTTGGGCACGGCACCGCTATAACTGCCGTAGCTTGTGGTGCTATCGCTAATTTGGCAGAAGTAGCTCCAAAAAGGTATGTCGTGCATTTCCATGTCTTGGTACAGCATAGGTACTACGCAAATTGGGAAATCGCCCGCTATGCCGCCACCTATTTGGAAAAATCCTACGCCTTTGCCTTTAGAGTTGTCTATGTACCACTGCGCAAGCCATTGCATGTATTCTATACCACTTTTCATGGTGGTAGCTTTTATTTCGCCTTTTATGCAGTAGCTGGCAAATATGTTGCCCATGGTACTGTCTTCCCAGCCTGGCACTATTATAGGCAGGTTGCGCTCTGCAGCGGCTATCATCCACGAGTTTTTTGGGTCTATTTGGTAGTATTGTTTAAGCACACCGCTCAGTATCATTTTGTACATAAACTCGTGCGGAAAGTATCGCTCGCCTTTTGCTTCAGCATCTTTCCAAAGTTCTACTACATGTTTTTGCAATCTGCGAAAGGCTTCCTCTTCTGGTATACAAGTATCTGTAACACGGTTGAGGCCACGCTCCAGCAAATCCCACTCCTGCTGCGGAGTAAGGTCGCGATAGTTAGGCACACGCTCGTAGTGGTCGTGGGCTACCAGGTTCATAAGGTCCTCTTCCAGGTTAGCACCGGTGCAGGAGATAATGTCCACCTTGCCGGCACGTATCATATCGGCCAATGATATGCCCAGCTCTGCAGTGCTCATAGCACCTGCCAGGGTCACCATCATTTTGCCACCTTCTGTAAGGTGTGTTTCGTAGCCCTTGGCAGCATCTACCATGGCTGCGGCATTAAAGTGCAGATAGTTCTTCTGCATAAAATCTCTTACGGAAGTGAATTTACTCATTAGGTTGTAATAATACTTTTAAGTTTTTAATAAATACAATTTTAGAGCAACACTTTTTAAAATGATAACCTAAAAAATTGATAAGGCAAAAATGAAAAGAACCGCACAAAGGCAAAGGAAATAAATACTTTTTTTTCAAAAATTTATTTAGGTAGTTCTGAAAGCCAATATAATAGGCCTCTACAGACAAGTTTACAGATCTTAAAAACGGAACCGAATGACTGAATTACCTCCTTAATTGGAGCATTTCGGTGGTAAGTTTTACTATAAAGCGTATTATATGCCTGCGCACTTTTTTATCATCTTCTTTGTTTAGCGGGTGGCGCAGCACAAACTGAAACTTGAATATTGTGTATTCAAACTTTACACTTTGCACTTTTAGCACCATGGTTTCAGGTTGTATCAGTTCGGTTAAAATACCCAGGGAGTTTATTATTTCATTTTGCAACCAGTCGGCATCTTTTATAAGTCCGTTGGCCATTTCAAATTCCAAATTGCTTTTCTTAAGCTCTCTGCGTGTGTAGTTTATTATCTGACTGGTAAATACTTTGTTGTTGGGTATGTAAATAATGTCATCATCATCGTTCAGTAGGTGCACATTGGTAAGGGTAATGTCTAGTATTTTTCCTTTGTTTTCTTCTATCTGAACTTGGTCGCCTATGTTTATTACCTTAGCAAAGGTGAGGTACATACCATTTATAAGATTGCTTATGTAGTCCTTAGTCATAAGCACAATGGCCGCAGCTATAAGACTTAGTGAGGTTATGGCCTCTTTTACCGTAATATTAAACAGCGACAAAACCAGCACCAATATGAGCATGGCATATACAACTTTAGTAAGGTGGCCTACACCAATTATAAAATTGTCGCGCTTCAGATTTGGATTAGCTGGCCGGTAGGTGCCAATTATAATTAACCTGAGCGCTTCTATAACGCAAAAGGCAATAAACACGCGGTAGGCAGTGGGCGCCAATTTTTCGGGCAATTGAAACTGTGCAGCAAAAGTGTTGAACTTTTGGTGCGTGTAAAAAAGCAAAACTGCTATGGTTGCAAAAAGAATAGCAAGCAAATAATTGATCCACTTCATGCAGGCTAAATAACAACATAGCCACGTTGCTATGTGCTATAATACAAATGATTTATTCACTATCTATTTCACTGTTAAATTTATAAATGCTGAAAAAAAGGAGATAATATAGGAATAATTATTTTGATTTATTTTTTCTTTAATGACCTGTATGTTTTTTAATATGGCTATTGATTAATTGTTAAAGCACAACCTGAAGATTTGTAATCAGTAATTAATGGATTCAATTGTTACCGTTTCACTATTCTCTCACTCAATGTCATTCCATTTTCCATTTGCACACTCATCACATAAACTCCTATGCTCAGCGAAGATAAATTCCAAGTTTGATTCGGATAAAATACATTTTCTTCAAAAACAATTCTGCCAGTAGCATCTATTATGCTGATTTTTTTTGCATCGTTTGGTAGTATGGCATTAAATGTAGAAGTGAATGGATTGGGCCAAATCTGCATTTTAGGTTGTTGTTGCTCTGCAACGCCCACTGTTGGCGGGCAGCCACTGGGCTGCTCGTAGCCACAGGCGTCTATCTTGAGGAGCCACATGCGTTCGAAGGTGAGGCCCTCAGTAGAACCAACACATAAGTAGCCACCATCTTCGGTTTGTATCATGTGAAAAAGCACTTCGTAATAAAAATTCTCAATTCCATTATCTGGAGAGAAGTATTCATTTTGCCAGATGATGTTCATCTCATTATCAAATTTGGTGATGATGTTGAGGTGGTCTTCACGATTGGTAGCATCAGGTATGTCGTCAGGAAAAAATGCAGTAGCTGATATCGAGACTACATTATTTTGTGCGTCTATCAATAACGATCTGTTGTCAATACCCCCAATCCAATATTCTGTATATGGAAAACTATATTGACTGCTATCGGTGATGGTCATAGTGGTTGGGTCAATCAAAGCCCAGTTCGCTGTGCTATGTCTGTAATATTCGTTCAAGAACTGGTCGAAGCTCTCGTTACAGTGTTCATATACCATTAGTATATTGCCATCGGGTGTTACCTCCATCTGTGGCCATGTTTCTCGGCAGTCATCTTCATTGCCAAGGTTCAATTCTCCAACGATTTCTCCTTGCATATTTATCTTGAGCAATACATTTTGTTTGTCCACAAATTGCCCTACATTTGTATCATTGGTTACACAAGACGACAGCACGAAATAGTGGTCATCAACAAAACGCATTTGCTTTTCGAAGAATTCGCCATAAGGTAAAGGAACATCTACTAAATTGGTGTAGGAACCATCGGTGTATTTTGATAGTAAGAACTTCATTGAAAAAACCGTTTGACCGCCCATGAAATTATTTTCACTATAGCCACAAAGGATTGCCACAGCAAATGTGCTGTCAGTTGCTGGAGCAACAAGAACCGTAGAGCAAGACAACGTATCGCAAATACTCCATTCTGGGTGGGTAACTTCCCATGCCAAATCAAGGTTTTCATTAGTGGAAGACCAACTAGCTATTCCTATTCCGTTCAGATTACAGCCTTGTAATGAATGATGAGTCGGGATAACATAGCCTTCTTGCTGAGGAATGCGAAGAAAGGTTTCCCCAAATGTTTGATTAAACCCACCGAGACCTGGATTCAATGATAAATAGTTGTCGTTGAAATCCTGTGCTGATACTTCTCCGTTGTTATTAAATCGAAACCATTCAAGACCATTCCAACTGTTGCCAATAGCTATATAATTCTGCTCAGAAGAATCAACGAATTTACCGAGAATAGCTGGCGAAATTTCAGCTGTGCTCTCGAGCAAATGCTCAAAGTGAGTGTATTGTGCTTGGTTCATTTTTGATATGGTTAACATCAAAACACTTAGCAGTAAACGAGTGATCATGATTGTAAAATAAAAGCGGGTGGCTAAAAAGCCACCCGCATGGTTTATGAATTATTGAATAATCAAACTAAGGTGTTCAGTGGTGTTGGCACCACGGATAGAAACAATGTAGGCCCCGGCTGGCAAACTATTTAGTTGCATTGGCAAATCGCGCTGACCAGATAGAAGACTCCACGTGTTCAGCAATTTTCCTTGAACGTCATGCAGCTCTATGGCGGTGGCTTGGGTACATGGTGCAACCAATTGCAACATAGCAAATCCGCTTTCAGCTGGATTGGGATAGATAACAGTACTGGCCGCATCTGTTGCTGAACCATTCATTCGCATACTGCGCAGCTCAATGCAGGCAGGCAACTCTTCCGAATGTCCGGCATAGTGTACCATCATCTGATGCGCATAAGGGCCATTGCCGCATGGGTCGGCATTTATTATGTCGATCAAGTATTGCTTTTCGGCATTGGTGAGTGGGGAGCCTTCACGGCCTGCTATTTCTCGCTGCAACTTCAATATGTCGGCATATTCTTCCAACGATGCATCTGCATTGCCTCCCAATTCAAAATAGTCTGCTAAGTTTTGCATCAGAGTATAACCATAATTGACATCACCACTCATCAGATGCAACTCCGCCAATGTTCTGCGGTGTTCAAATACTATATCGCTCAGTAGTAAACCTTCCAGCGTGCTAATGGCATCAGTAGCTGGATTGTTCTGAAAATAAACCAATGCATCGGTATATGCCTTATCAAGCCCTGCCATATAGAAGCCCATGTCTTGCTCCATCAATTCTTTTGGCGATGTGGAAAGGCGTCCCAACATTACTTGCGACATTTGATAGGCATCCAATGGATTGTTGCGATCTAGCAATGCCTTTATCACATCCGGATTTTTAGCCGCACTGGGGTTGGCTGCTAATATGATGGTGAGTAAGGAGGCAGGTAAGTCATACTCCTCCTGTATTGCAGTAATCATTACCTCATCGCTCAGGTCTGGACTTTGGCCTAGCAGTTGCAAATACAATTGGTAAGCCTCAGAATAGTTGCTGTATAATACATCATCTTTTAGTCCTTCCGTATCGCCACCATCTACCATAGCCATATACAACGCGCGCATGGCTGAATATTCTTCTTCACCAACATCAAAATTGGCAAGAATAATTGGCAACGTTGGTGGCTGAATATTCAATTGGTCGCAGAAGAATTGATTCCAAGGAATTAATGGAGATTGCGGAATCAACGTCACAATATTGTAAGGAGCCGGATTGGCTATGCGCGACATTTCTACGGGAATATTCACACCATTCATGTTGGCCGCGTTATAGTCCTGCACATTGTAGCGGTAAGTAAAACCAACAGTTTGGTTGATGGCCCTTACATCGTTTTGAGTACCAACGGTGCCGGGGCTATTGGTAAAGTCGTTGTAAGCGGATGATAGCCAAGGTGGACTAACGGTGCCCCATGTAAACGCTTGTGCACCTGCAACTCCGGTAGCCGTTTGATTGCAAAGCGCATTGTTGCTGCAACGCACATCTATGTCTAATGTGCAAGTATTAAATGTATTGCACTCGAAGTGGGCACCGCCAAAGCCATTGTCAGCCACAGCCACTCTGTTGAAATCGAGGTACAAGATTCCGGTATCGCAATTGTCGATGTCGTTGTCCAATGCATAGTTGCTATTGCCTTTAATATGTGTAATTCTGATTCCTATCTGATTGAACTGTTGTGCGGCAAACTGAATGCGATTGCGCGCAACCAAATATCTGCCCTGCAATTGCAAACTACCAATGGAAAGGCTGATACCAATATGTTCTGTATTGGCTGCGAAGCCTGCGGGGTCATTGCCGAAGATATTACCAATTATATTGGTGGAATTGAAATCACTCATAAATATGCCAGTGATGCATTCGAAAAAAGATTCAGTAACATCGTTTATCGCCCATATTGCTTGTGTGCAGACAGGATTGGCAAATCTTCCGGTGCTGTATATACCCCTACTGAATCCAATAATGGAAGATTGATTTTCCCCAATCCATTGGAATTGGCTGTTACCTGCGCCAAGCCCTGCGGGCTGGGCACCTCCTACATAAATGGCAGGTAGGTTATTGAACATATTGCTGTGATGGAAACGTGCATCATTGACATCACCAAGCGAAACCCGATTGTCTGCCAAAGTAAATGTTCCAACAGGCGCATTGGCAATTATGAAATTGCAGAAATCCGCGTAAACTGAATATTGATTGGTGGTTGCATTTATTACAGCAGCATAATTTGCTATGCGCATGTC
>JANOXJ010000194.1:0-2139 GCA_031418455.1 Flavobacteriales bacterium
GAGCAAGGTGCTGCATTGCGCAAACTGATAGAGTATTACAAAACTGGCGATTTGCAAAAGTGGATTGACTTTAACCTTAACTGGACAATGGCCACTGCGGGCGATATAGATTTTATACAAGGCTTTGTAGAAACCTACAACGACCCAATAGGTATGCGCGGTAGCTACGAAAGCATAGTGCAAATAAAAGACCCTGAAGCATCGGCTAGTATGAAAATAATGATGGACAATGCCCAATGGTTTGAAGACAAAAGCAGCACACTTCCAGAACACAAAAAAGAAAAGGTAGTGGGAATTACCTACAACATAGTAAACGTGGCAGGTGAGGCAGGCGATGCATCACCGCAGACTCCTATAGGCGTGAATTTGCCTAACAACCCTTGGATGCGCACTAGATATGGCAGCAAAAGCATAAGCCTTATAAACATAGAAGAAGCCTACGACAAATCGGGCGGTGCTAATCTTACGGCAGAGTTTGCACATGACGAAGAAGAAATAGCACGTGCTAAAAAATATGGTTCGCTTGCAGGCAAGTTGCACACCGCTATGCACGAAGTAATAGGCCACGCGAGTGGCAAAATAATGGATGGTGTAGAACAACCACGCCAAACCCTTAAAAGCTATGCAAGCACTATAGAAGAAGGTCGTGCCGACCTTGTAGCACTTTATTTCATAATGGATCCGAAGTTGGTAGAATGGGGCCTAATGCCAAGCCTTGAAGTAGGCCAAGCAGAATACGATGGCTACATACGCAACGGCCTATTGGTACAATTGCGCAGAGTAGGTGAAGGCAAGGACATAGAAGAAGCACACATGCGCAACCGTGCATGGATTAGCAATTGGCTTTTAGAAAAAGGAAAAGTAGATGGCAGCATTGCAGAAATAACACGCGATGGTAAAATATATTATGATATTAAAGACTACGAATTGGTGCGAAAAAACGTGGGTGAACTTCTGAAAGAGGTGCAGCGCATAACCAGCACTGGAGACTTTGCTGCAGCTGCTGCACTGGCCGACACTTATGGCAAAAAAGTAGATCAGGCAAAACGCAAACAAGTAATTGAACGTGCAGCCAAATTCAACATGGCGCCATTCAACTGCATGGTGAACCCTATACTGGAAGCTGTAAAAGATGCCAATGGCAACATCATAGATGTGAAAGTAACGTATCCTGAAAACTTTGCCGAACAGCAAATTTATTACGGTAAGAATTATTCGTTTTTGAAATAGAAACAGGACAAAAAAATTAATCTCAAAAAAAAAAAACGCGGGCACTTCACCCGCGTTTTTTTTTATTTATTCAATCAAAGATTGATTGCTCTTAAGGCTTAGCCTACTTCCAATCATTTAAGATGGTCAATACACTTTTCTCTATTCTATCTATGGCGTTGTTATAATCTTGTGGTACAAATTGCTTGCCGGTCACTTGCTCATACAACTCTATGTATCGGTGCGATATAGACTGCACCCACTCATCAGTCATTGTAGGAACAGTTTGGCCTTCCTTGCCCATAAAGTTATTCGAAATAAGCCACTCGCGCACAAACTCTTTGCTCAACTGCTTTTGCTGTTCGCCATTGCTTTGTCTTTCTTCATACCCATCTGCATAGAAATAGCGCGAACTATCGGGCGTATGTATTTCATCCATCAATAATATTTCGCTATTGAGTTTACCAAATTCGTATTTGGTATCTACTAGTATGAGTCCTTGTGCAAGTGCTAATTCCATACCTCTTGCAAACAATGTACGCGTGTATTTCTCTAGCACTGCATAATCGCTTTCAGATACAATTCCTTGTTTGATAATATCCTCACGCGATATGTCTTCATCGTGTCCTTCGCTTGCCTTAGTGGTGGGAGTTATAATTGGTTCAGGAAGTTTATCATGTTCTTTTAATCCTTCGGGCAAAGCCACACCACAAAGTGTGCGACCGCCACTCTTATATGTGCGCCAGGCATGGCCAGTAAGGTAGCCGCGAATTACCATTTCCACTTTATAAGGTTCGCATCTGTAACCAACCGTAACATTAGGATCGGGCGATGAAATTTTCCAGTTGGGAACCACATCCTTGGTAGCATCTAACATGTGCGCTGCAATTTGATTGAGCACCTGACCTTTGAAAGGAATAGCGCGTGGCA
>JANOXJ010000195.1:0-1980 GCA_031418455.1 Flavobacteriales bacterium
CAAGGTGAGCTTACACAATTTACCGAGCAAGTAAACGATAGCCAGAGTGGAGCCATACAACAATACATATGGAGCTTTGGCGACAACACGGGTTCCACACTGCCCAATCCTGCGCACTTCTACGCGCAAGGCAACGTGTATGATGTAACACTAATGGCACATGCAATAAATGGATGCAGCGATACGCTTATGCAACCTATTCAAATTTACAATTTGCCCAATGCCGATTTTGTAATATCGAACGCATGCGTTGGCCAACCGTTCATGCTGCAAGACGCCAGCAGTGCCGTGGGCGACAGCATTACCACATGGAATTGGGAAATAAATAATATTACTTACACAGGTGAAAATGCCACGGTGATATTTAACAGCACAGGATTGCAGGCAGTAGCACTTTCTGTTACCACTATTAATGGTTGCACCTCCACAGTGCAACAACAAATACCCGTGTGGGCTATGCCCATATCAGCCTTTAGTTATGAGCCAGAAATAGGTGAAGCCCCTTTTGAATGTCAGTTTATAAATGAGTCTACGGGAGCTACTGATGCGCACTGGTACTTTGGCGATACTTATGAAAGTAATGAATACAATCCGCTGCACACATTTACACTTAACGGCACAGCCTATACGCAACTCATAGCAATTAGCAATGCAGGTTGCAGAGATACGGTGGGACAAATAATTACCATTGCTACACCTGCGCTGGATGTAATGATTCAGAATGTGACTTGCACCGCTACAGATTTTGGTGTGCAGATAACTGCACAAATAATAAATACAGGTAACATAACCGTGCATCAATTAATAATGAGCTACCAGGTGGGCAACGATGCTCCGGTGCTGGAAGTATGGAATGGCACTCTGTTTGGCGCATCATCATTTGAATATACATTTAATGCATACATGCAAAATAAAGGACAACAATTTCCTTATGTATGTATAACAGCAGAAACATCACCCATAGAACATACAGAGACTAACCTTACAGACAACCAATATTGCAAGCCGTTGGAAAACGTGGGCCTCGAAGTATTTCCGCCCTATCCCAATCCTGGTGACGACCGCATGTTTGTGCGTTTTATAACGCCTATAGAAGGCGATTTAATGCTGCGCGTATATGATGTAAAAGGTGCGGTGGTAATGAATTTAGAAGATGAAAATGTGCCCAAAGGATACCATCAATATTTTTTAGACATAAGCGCATTAGCCGAAGGCAACTACAAACTACAACTTGAAATGAACACAGTGAAAAGCGTAGTATCGTTTATGAAGGTTAAAACAAAGTGAGGTCTGAATAGCATTCAAGCTTCATGAAGTGTAATAAAAAGTAGCTGCTACAAATTAGGTTAAAATAAAAAACTACGTATTTCCCCGTAGAACAGACTTAATAAAAAAGGTGGTAATTTGCTCTGACAAATAACTAACCTCATGAAAAAGCTAATCACCATTATTTGCAGCGCTTTAATAGCACTAAGTGCCGCTGCTGACTCACCACTTACAAGTATATTTTTTGCAATGGCCTATAATGATGTGCCTGCTATAGGTGCCATAATGGAGCAGCGCATGAGCACTGGCAATGCTAACATTGTCCTTACTGCCACACATATTTCATTTTTAGATGATGCCAATAATTCGTTGGATCAAAAAATAGCGCTCATAAACGGATTGGGATGGGGCGATGCTACCAATACAGAAATCTATATACAGCATCTGATGAAAAAGTATAACCTAACACACAGCACTTTCGACAGTTTGCTAGTGTTTAGAGAATACCCAGACATAGATATGTGGCAGGAAGGCAAAGTGATGAACAATCACGACTTGTTGTCGCTGTCTTATATACAAGTTATGGGCGACTATTTCAATCCGCTGGTAGTGGGCAATTTAGTAGACTATGCTTACAGCAAAATGGAAGACAGTCAGGCCGCGGCATGTATAGTAGGTTTGGTGCTCTCACAGTTTATGCTAGACTTAGATTGG
>JANOXJ010000196.1:0-4098 GCA_031418455.1 Flavobacteriales bacterium
ATGGGAGCATCTAGTTTCCATATGGTGGTAAAAGAATAGTGGGCTATAGAAATAATTCGCAAATCACGTAGTTTTTAGAGTGCCTAAGTTAGTTCATTAATATTAGCATAGAAAACTCATGTGATAATAAATATGCAAGAAGGTAGTTTTAACTTTACCTTATATCGCAAATCAAACATTGAAAGGAATACATTACATACTAATACTTATTTCTCTGCTAAACCTGGCAGGGTGCAAACACAGCCCTCCTAAACAAAAACTGGAGGATTTTACGGGTTTTCATAAAGTGCAATTTGAACTTATAAATCAATTGGGCGCGATTAATATGATGCTTCCAGATGAAATGGATTCATCACAATACCGGTTCGCCAGCAGTTGCACTCAATTCGAAGACCGTAAGTGGTATCAATTTTTTGATAGTCGCGGAGGAAAGTTAGTTGGCGCTGAATTCATATCAGAAATTTCAGATAGTTCATTTTTCAATATAGTTGTTTTAAAACAACATTATATAAGATATAATAAAAACAAGGCTAAATATTCGTACTCCAAAAAGGACTCAATAATTGGAGATTATTGTCTCAATAGATTCACATATGAAGGCGAGCCAATTACCTGCAGAAGTATTTATGAAAATGATAATAATGCATATTTCATAATAAATTGGTCCAACTGGACCGAAAACAAATTGACACTTATAGAAGCCAATTTTATTTGCAATGGTGAACCCATGGAGCTCATTTTCTATTGGAATACCGATGAATTTAAGAACAGAAAGAACCTTTTAAAAATACTTAACTCTGTTCAAATTAGCAACGTAAGAAACGGGCAACCACTCACACATTCAATTTCACCAACTAACCCATAGGCAAATACAATTGCCAGAAAGAGAGTTTACATATACAATGCTACTTTGGTCCCTTCCTCTATAGCCCTTTTGGCATCCAGCTCCCCTGCCTCTTTTGCACCGCCTATTAAATGAGGAGTAATGCCTAATGCCAATAATTCGTCATATAACGAGCGCTCGCTTGTTTGGCCAGCACAAATAATAATGGTGTCTACTTCGAGCAATTGTTTTTTACCATCTCTCACTATGTGCAAGCCTTGCTCGCTTATCTTTTCATATTCCAATCCGTCCAAATATTTCACACCATACTTCTTCAATTCTTCGCGATGTATCCATGCAGTAGTTTTACCAAGTGCAGCACCGGGCTTTCCTTTTTTGCGCTGCAGCAAATAAATTTCTTTTGTTGGATTTATCTTGTGTCTAGTATGCACTATTCCTCCGCGCTCAGCATAGGTAGTGTCCAGATTCCACTTCTCATCAAAATCTGCCAGGCTTTCTGGTTCGCTTCCTTTTAATAAAAACATAGCCGTGTCTATGCCAATACCACCCGCGCCTATAATGGCCACTCGCCCACCCACAGGCTTGTTGTCGCGCAACACATCGGGATAAGACAATACATTGGGCAATGCGACACCTTCAATATTTACATGTCGTGGCACTACACCGGTAGATATTATTACCTCTTCAAAATGGTTGGCCATATCGGCCGTGAAAGATGTATTCAATTTTATGGTAACATGATGCGCTTGCAACTGATGTGTATAGTATCGCAATGTTTCGTTGAACTCTTCTTTGCCGCTAACAATTCTGGCCATATTTAACTGACCGCCTATTTGTGCATTTGCCTCAAACAGTGTAACGCTGTGTCCGCGTTGTGCAGCTGTAAGAGCCGCTGCAAGCCCTGCAGGGCCTGCTCCTACCACTGCTATATTTTTAGCAGTAGTGGCCGCAGATAGTTTCCACTCAGTTTCCCTACATGCAAATGGATTCACTAAACAGCTCGCTACTTTCTGATTAAATATTTGATCCAGGCATGCCTGATTACAAGCTATGCAAGTATTTATAGCATCGCTTTTGTTTTCGCTTGCTTTATTCATAAAATCAGGATCGGCCAAAAACGGTCGCGCCATGCTTATCATATCCGCACAGCCTTCTGCCAAAACTTTTTCTGCCACATGCGGCATATTAATTCTGTTTGTAGTAATAAGCGGTATGTTCACTTTGCCCATAAGGCGTTTGGTAACCCATGCAAAACCTGCGCGTGGCACCATTTGCGCTATGGTAGGCACTCGCGCCTCGTGCCAACCTATGCCAGTGTTTATGACAGATGCTCCTGCATTTTCTATGGCCTTTGCAAGTAATTCTATTTCATTCCATGTTTGTCCATCTTCCACTATATCCAGCATAGACAAGCGATAGATGATGATGAAATTTTCGCCCACCTCTTTGCGAATGCGCTTTACAATTTCAAGAGGGAACTGCATTCTGTTTTCAAAACTACCGCCCCACTTATCAGTGCGCTGGTTAGTGCGCGACACTAAAAACTGATTGATAAGATAACCCTCGCTGCCCATTACCTCCACGCCATCATACCCTGCTTTTTGTGCCAGCTTGGCGGCACGCACAAAATTCTTTATTGTTTTTTCTACCATAAAGCCCGGCATAGCCCAAGGCTTAAAAGGAGATATAGGAGCCTTAATGCGCGATGGCGCTAATGAAAAAGGATGGTAACCATAACGACCTGCATGCAGAATTTGCATACAAATTTTAGTGTCGTGCTTATGCACAGCATCGGTTATAACTTTATGCTTATTAGCTTCAGAAATGCTTGTCATTTTAGCACCAAAGGGACTTAGTCTGCCAAAAAAATCAGGTGCTATGCCACCTGTAACTATGAGCGCCACACCGCCTTTGGCGCGGGCTTCATAAAACGCAGCCAATTTTTCAAAGCCATTTTTTTCTTCCTCTAAGCCAGTGTGCATAGAGCCCATTATAACTCTGTTTTTTAACTGCGTAAAACCCAGATTGAGTGGTGTAAAAAGTTTTGGATATTGCATTGGCGCGAAGATGCATTAGTATTTGAAAACTGACACATATATTTGATCTGATTTTTTATCTATTTATAACTCCACTTATAAAATCAACCCATCTATGAATGAATCATTGCTAGAGCGTTTGCGCGACCAATTATTGAGTAAGAAGGTGAGGCACGAGGAAAAGAAAATGTTTGGCGGTGTATGCTTTATGGTGCGCGGCAACATGACGGTAGGCACTACTAACAAAGGCGAATTTATGGTGCGCATACATCCGGCTGACCAACAAGCTGCATTGAAGAAAAAAGGAGCACGTATAATGGAGTTTACCGGCAGGCCCATGCAAGGATTTTTGTTTGTAAGTGAACAAGGATATACTAACGATAAGGACCTAGACTATTGGATCGATTTGGCTATGAAGTACAACACTACTCTGCCTGAAAAAATAAAAGAACCTAAAAAACCCACGGATGAAAAAACAAAAAAGACAGTATCCAAAACTGCTGTGGTAAAGAAAATTGCACCCAAGAAGAGCGCTACCAAAAAATTAGTCCAAAAAAAACAGCTGCTATTAATATCAAAAAGAAATGATGTATGGATGCTTTGTAACAAGCACATAAACATTACTGCACAGTAAGAATGTGTGCTGAAGAAGTGCCGCCCTGCGCAATGACTTGCACCATATAAATCCCTTTAGCAAAGCTGCTTACATTTAATGTGAGAGTGCTTGAGTTAGCAAACTCTCTTACCACCATTTTCCCATACATATCATAAACTACAATTTCCGCAAGCTCTGCATTAGTCTGTATTTGCACAACATCTTGCGCAGGATTTGGAAACATGTTTATTGCATTTATCAATTCACTTTGCACATTCACCCAGCAACCGCCAGAAAGCTCCGCTGCATTGTTTCCGATAAAATAATTTTGAAAATTTTCTTGTCCCTCGCCTTCCAACATTGCTCCCAGCCATAAGTCAATTACACCATTCATAATGGCCTGCTGCTCTTGGCGGGTGATACCATTAAAACCAAACTCGCCAAAATCGCACAGCGAGCCTGCATTGGCAAATCCGCAGTGCGAGCCATTTATAACGTTTACAAAATATTTGCATTCGCTTGCAAGTCCTTCAAAAATGGGTACATGATGCTCAGCAGGAGGAGTAACCGCATCGCTACTGCCAGACAGAATAAGACATGGCACAACAACATTGGCAGCGGCT
>JANOXJ010000197.1:0-2637 GCA_031418455.1 Flavobacteriales bacterium
GTTTTCATGAAACAATATTTTTCCTTTCCAGTTTTGAAGCGCGCTGTTGTTTTGCGCAGACAGGGCAGCACACATAGCACAACACAAGCATATGGTTATCCATTTTTTCACACTGCAAAGAAGCATGGTTTTTTAGCCACTATAAACAAAGCCTTGCTTGAAGTTATTCAACACACATGTTTCAGCATGGCCCTGCTCATTGCTGGTCGTTGGGGTTTTGCTTAAATGAATCTACCCATGTAATATTTCTGGACAAATACATGGCCGCTCCCAATACTGCAAATAAGCCAAGGCTTCCTACCAGTAATGCATAATCTTCCAGCTGAATGATTACAAATACAAATCCATACACAATAACTAAAGACAGAAAATTGAGCATGGTAAGTTTGGTGTTTTTAAAAATGGCTTTTATATAAAGCGATACCAAGCCTATGGTGAGCAGTCCCGCCAGCGCATATGCTTTGTCGAAACCTATATGTTCTGTAAAGGACAACAGTAGCAAGTAAAAAAGACAAAGCGCGAAACCTACAAGTAAAAACTGAATGCCGTGTATACGCACCTTATTAAGTACTTGTACAAAAAAGAAAACCATAAATGTGAGAGCAATAATCAATATGGCATACTTAGCAGAGCGTTGATTTTTTTGATAGTCAGATATGGGCACAATTAAGTCTACACCAAAAGCACTCTCATTCATATCTATACGTTCACCGGAAAATTGCTGCGGGTAAGATCTATTCATAAAAAGCAATTTCCAATCGGCTGCAAAAGCTTGTGGCGAAATGGTTTTGTTGTTAGGCAAATTAGCCCCCTGAAAACTTGGCGAGCCCCAATTGCCGGTGATACTGGCTGTAGTTTCTTTACCTATAGGCACAAAACGCATGCTTCGGCTACCGCGCACTTTTAGCACTATATCAAAAGCCATGCTGTCGTTAGATTCACTTATTGCTATGGGTGCCGACATGCCTGAGCTAACTATTTCTGCATGCTCTACACCTGGCTGCATGGGCAGTGCATTGCTACCCAAGGTAACCACCGGCAAATCCACAAGGCTGTGCAAATCATTTAAACCCATTTGCAATTGCGCCCGCTCCCACTGCGTGCTAGTAGCAAAAAAATCTGTCATATCAGGTTTTGCAAAATGACCTTTAATATGAATAGTGGAAGTGTACACTACAACATCAAAAATTCCACGCGAACGAATTTCGCTTTGCAAATCGGTGCTTATGTCCAAATTTTCAGGAAGAAAATGCGCATAGCGTGTTTGAAGTTGTGGTGAGCCCGTTGTCTTTTCTACATAAGGAATGGTAATAAAGGGGCCAAGAATAAACTGGTCTTGTCCCCACGTTCTTCCAACTTCTGCCTCTGCTTCCATTTGGCGCGATTGGCGTTCGTATACTAAATCATTTACAAAGCTCAGCGGTATTAGCAACAGAAGAATAATAAATCCGATAACGAAAAGTTTAACGGTGGCCGATTCGCGCATCCATGTTTGACCGCGCTCCAAAAGGCCCGGTTGGTTGTCATCCTTCATAGTCATTTGCTAAGGTTTGTTTTTAAGATTAGTAAGATTTGAGAGAGCAGAAATATTTTATTTAAAGAAAAAATAATTGCACGGGATGCTCAAACAATAAATGCATTGCAATATTTCATACATCGCGTTAATGGATGTTAAAGTGCGCATGTATTTCCATGCAGCCCGCTGCCAGGCATATTCTGCTTAGAAGCTATTTCAAGTTGTGATATACAGCCTGCACATCATCATCGGCCTCTATCTTCTCTACCAGTTCCAATATTTCGTCTACTTGCTCCTCTGTTATATCTGGTGCAAATGAGTTAGGCACGCGTTCAAGCTCTGCCTTTTTTACTATTATATTTTTTTCTTCCAAGGCCTTAGCCAAACTTCCAAAATCGGCAAATGCGCAATAAAGTATTACCTCATCGTCTTCCACCTCCATACTTTCCAGTCCTGCGTCTATTAATTCCAATTCTAGCTCTTCTGGGTTAGCTACATTTTCTTTGGCCATGCGGAAAACTCCTTTTCTTGTAAAAATAAAAGCAAGCGAGCCACTGTTGCCCAACACACCACCACCGCGGCTGAAGTACACACGCAAATTGGCTACAGTGCGCGTAGGATTGTCTGTGGCCGTTTCTACCAATATGGCTACACCATATGGGCCATATCCTTCATACACCACCTCGTCATAATTGCTGGTGTCTTTGTCGCTAGCACGCTTTATGGCCGCTTCCACATTCGTTTTAGGCATATTCAAGCCTTTGGCATTTGCTATTATTTGTCGCAGCCTTGGGTTGTTAGCCGGATCAGGACCGCCTGATTTTACAGCTATAGCTATATCCTTTCCAATGCGCGTAAATGCCTTAGCGTTTTTGTCGTTGCGCGCCATAATGGTGGCTTTGCGCGTTTGAAATATTCTGCCCATAAAAAAACGTATTGATAAATTAACGATTGCAAACTTAGCCAAGCGAAGGTGCATGAAAAAAGAGGAAATCGAAAATTTATCACATTCCACGCACAGCATGCTGCGTTTTTTGTTGCTACACCGTTTATTTGCCACAAGTACAATCCATGTTTTTAGAAAACACAGTAAATAGAGGTCGCAGGCAAGGCTGGATAGA
>JANOXJ010000198.1:0-31473 GCA_031418455.1 Flavobacteriales bacterium
GATTACCATGAATTGGGCAGAAGAGGGAAGCTAGAAATTGTGCCTACAAAACCGCACAGCACACAGCGCGATTTAGCATTGGCATATTCACCAGGTGTAGCAGAGCCTGTTTTGGCCATAGCTGCCAACCCCGATGATGTATATAAATACACAGCCAAAGGCAATTTAGTGGCCATCATAAGCAATGGCACAGCCATTCTTGGGCTTGGCAATTTGGGTGCAGAGGCAAGCAAGCCGGTAATGGAGGGCAAGGGAATGCTATTCAAAATTTTTGCTGACATAGACGGTATGGACATAGAGGTGCGTGCTACTGATGTAGACGAGTTTGTAAATACCGTAAAAAATATAGCGCCCACATTTGGGGGCATTAATCTGGAAGACATAAAAGCTCCTGAGGCTTTTGAAATAGAAGAAAAACTAAAGGCCCTGCTGGACATACCAGTAATGCATGACGACCAGCATGGCACTGCCATAATATCCAGCGCTGCACTACTCAATGCATTGGAAATAGCCAATAAGAAAATAGAGGATGTGAGTGTAATAGTAAGCGGGGCAGGGGCTGCAGCACTTAGTTGTGTGGACCTAATGATGAAGCTCGGTGTGCGCAATGAAAATGTTTTTATGTTTGACTCCAAAGGCCTTATTCATGAAGGTCGCACAGATATTGATGAGCGTAAACGAAGATTTGCCACCGATAAAAATCTCTTTGAATCATTAGGCGATGCTTTAAAAAATGCCGATGTGTTTTTAGGGCTTTCGCAACCCAACCTTATTACTGCCGACATGCTAAAGTCAATGGCTAAAAACCCCATAGTTTTTGCCATGGCCAACCCCGATCCTGAAATTGCTTACCATTTGGCTATTGACTCGCGCGAGGATATAATTATGGCTACAGGCCGCAGCGATCATCCCAATCAAGTGAACAATGTATTGGGTTTCCCTTTCATATTTAGAGGAGCTCTTGATGTGCGTGCTACCTGTATCAACGACCAAATGAAATTGGCTGCAGTAAAGGCATTGGCCGAGCTCGCAAAACTGTCTGTTCCGGAAGAAGTTATTGAAGCATACAATCTAAAAAATCTCTCTTTTGGGCCGGAATACATTATACCAAAACCTTTAGACCCACGGCTGTTAACCGTGGTTTCTTCCGCAGTTGCTAAGGCTGCCATAGAGAGTGGGGTGGCGCGCATAAAAATAGAAGATTGGAAAGCATATGAAGTGCAACTGCAAAAGCGCATGGGCCGCGACAATGTGCTTACACGAAGCATAGCTGAACGTGCTCGCAAATCGCCAAAACGAGTAGTGTTTGCCGAGGGCGACAACTACAAAATACTTAAAGCAGCGCAGCAAGCAAGAGATGAGGAAGTGGCTATACCTATACTACTAGGCGATGTGGATAAGATAAAAGGAATGATAGCCGAGGCCGAATTGGATTTGGACGGGGTGCAAATAATAGACCCGCGCTCAAACGAATGGCTCAGTAAAAGAATAGAATTTGGTAAGAAATTATTTGAAAGGCGAATGCGCAAAGGATTGACCGAGGAGGAGGCAATACGAACCATGCGCGAGCGCAATTATTTTGGTGCAATGCTGGTAGATGAGGGTATAGCAGATGCCGTTATAAGTGGCATGACACGCAATTATGCCAGAGTTATAAGACCAGCTTTGCAAACTTTTGGAGTGGCACAAGGTGTAAAGAAGGTATGCGGTATGTACATTGTGGAAACCAAACAAGGGCCTTTGTTTTTTGCAGACACTACGGTAAATGTGGACCCAACAGCGGAAGATTTGGTGGAAATAACCTTGCGTGTGAGTGAAGCTATAACAAAAATGAAAATAGTGCCACGAGTAGCCTTGCTTAGTTATTCTAACTTTGGGTCGGCAGAAGGTAAAGATGCTGAAAAGGTAGCAAAGGCTGCGGCCATCTTGCACAGGGACTATCCTAACCTTATGGTGGATGGCGAAATACAGGCCAATTTTGCCCTCAATACGGATATGCGCATGGAGAATTTTCCATTTAGCAAACTAAAAGACCATAAGGTAAATACACTCATTTTCCCCAATCTGGCTGCCGGCAACATTGCTTACAAATTGCTGCAAGAAATTGCAGATTTAGAAGTTACTGGCCCTGTGCTTTTAGGTATGCGCAAAAGTTATCACATTCTGCAAATGGGATGCAGTGTACGCGAAATTTTAAACATGGTGCGCATAGCGGTGGTGGATGCTCAAATAAAAGAGAATTAACTCTTGGCAAAACCCTTGGCTCACATGGATTGTGTTCTCCAAAAATTTTCTGGCAAAGGAGGTTGGACCTATGTGCGCTTGCCAGGCATTAAGTACCAAAAAAATGAACGGTTCGGTTGGATGCGCGTTAAGGGAACCATAGATAACTACGCAATAAAGGCGTACAACCTAATGCCCTTTGGCAACGGTGAACTTTTTTTGCCTGTAAGGGCTGATATAAGAAAAAAAATTGGCAAACAACAAGGCGATACTGTAAACATAAAATTATTTGCAGATAACACTCCTATCGAGATACCTGAAGAATTTCTTATTTGCTTAAAAGATGAGCCCACTGCTTATAACCTTTTTATGAAATGTACCATGGCAGAACAAAAGCGATTTATTGACTGGATTTATAGCGCTAAACACTTGGTTACTAAATCCAATAGAATAGCCAAATGCATTGCACTCTTGCAGGAGGGAAAGCGCATATAATTTTTTACGGGTTATTCGCCTCAAAGCAGGATTTAAATGCGGTTGTTTTCTTTCAAAAATTTGCGTTCAAAACTTATTCGCACTTTGCTTGGTGGCAGCGGTGTTGCGCATTACCGTTGCAACTAATTATTAAAAGTCCGATTCAGAAGTGTGAAAACTAACTTAAGCGCCTGTAAGTAAGTGTTTTAGTGTGTTTTGTGGCTTCCTGATTACGGGCTCCTTACGCTATTAATTTTATTATGCTCCATTACCTTAAAGGCCGTTTAGTAGAAAAAAGCCCTGTTCATGCAGTGGTAGACGTGGGTGGTGTGGCATATTTTCTCAACATTTCGCTCAATACTTTTGGTAAGCTGGGCAACGAAGAAAATGTGGTGCTTTATACCCACCTCACCATCAATGGCAACGATTTTAGCATGAACCTGTTCGGTTTCATGGACGAAAATGAGCGCGATGTTTTCAGAAAATTAATTTCCGTGAGTGGAATAGGCCCCAATACAGCCCGCATGGTGCTTAGCGGAAGCAGTACTGATGAGGTAAAGCATATGATATTGACCCGCGATGTGGCTGGTTTTAAGCGCATTAAAGGAATTGGAGAAAAAACAGCTGAGCGAATTATTGTGGATTTGCATGATAAAATCTCACGCGGTGCCGATGCCAACTATGAAAAAGTTTCAATGTCACACAATACTCAGAAGAATGAGGCGTTAGCAGCCCTCAACTCGCTGGGTCTTGAACGAACCAAAACCGAAAAAATGATTGACAAACTCTCCCTACAGCAGCCTGGAATCTCGCTGGAAGAGCTAATCAAACAAGTATTAAAACAATTGTAAGAAAGAACCCTCTCTAGAAATTCGTGAACAACCTAAGCTGGACCTCTGCCGCTATCCGCCTGCTTTCTCTGTCAATGCTTTCTGCCATTGTCTGGCTGGGCTATGCCCACTCAGAAGTGCGCCAATTGGTTATGCGCAGCCCTTCCAAGCCTGTTAATGCTCTGGTAACCGCAGCTAAAGATGCCCTCCTTGCCACGGTAGATACAACCGGTGCCGATACCACCGATCTAATTTGGCCGGTGGACGATAATCTAAATCCTAGTGAAGAGTCGAGCGGCATTATCATTCCACTGCCTGACAATATTGAGTACCACGCTGAATACAATCCTGAAACGGGTGAGTATGAGCTGGTGCAAACAGTGGGTAATATGTTTGACTTTAGGCCACGCACCACCATGACTCTGGACGAGTACATGGACCGTGGCATGACAGGCAACATATCTGAGTACTGGAAAGAAATACAAAAGGAAGAAGATGAGGCCAGCCGGGACTTTAATAAAATTATAAAAGTAGGAGGCGATGCTTTTGAAGGCATTTTTGGAAGCAACGAAATAGAAATACGCCCACAGGGAAGTGCCGAGCTAACCTTTGGAGTCAACATTTCTAAAACAGACAATCCACGTATTCCAATTCGCCAGCGCAGGCTTACTACCTTCGATTTTGACCAAAAAATACAGCTGAATGTGGTGGGTAATATTGGTACCCGCATGAAACTTGGGGTAAACTACAATACCGAAAGCACCTTTGATTTTGAAAATCAAATGAAGCTGGAATACACAGGAGATGAAGATCAGATAATTCAAAAAATAGAACTGGGTAACGTGAGTTTGCCGCTTACAGGCCAGCTTATTCAGGGAAGTAGCAGCTTGTTTGGAGCTAAGGTGGCTACCAAATGGGGCCATTTGCGAAACACCACAGTGTTCTCACAACAAAAGGGCGAGCGTAAGGAAATAAACATACAGGGCGGAGCTCAAACTCAGAATTTTGATATACCGGTAGATAACTATGAATCTAACCGCCACTTCTTCCTTAGCGGCTGGTTCCGCGGAAAGTATGACCAGGCCATGGCCTCGCTGCCGGTGGTGGCTAGTGGTGTAAACATTACCCGAATAGAAGTTTGGCTGGTAAACTTGCAGAGCAATACGCAGGATGTGCGCAATGTGGTGGCCTTTTCTGACCTGGGCGAAGAAAGAGATTACATGTCGGGCGACTTGGTAGACAACAGTGATTTTGATCTAACCAACCGAACGGATATCAATGTAGCGCAGCAAGGCAATCCAAGCAATTTAAATAATGACATATACCGTGATGCTACCGAGGGCACCACACCTTTTAGCCAGCAAATATTAGCGGGCAGTCAGGCGGTGCAAGCCATAACGGGCAATCCGGAGTACAATGAAATGCGCAACGGTACTCACTTTGAAAAAGTGAATAACATGCGCAGGCTGAACACGTCTGAATACAGCTACAACAGCCGACTAGGATTTATTTCATTAAAACAATCGCTCAACAATGCCGAGGTTTTGGCCGTGGCTTACGAGTACACACTCAATGGCGAAACCTATCAGGTCGGTACCATTTCACAAGACGGTTTTGCGGCCCCACAATCGTTGGTGCTTAAGTTGATTAAACCAAGTATAACGCGCGTAAAACTGGACAATGGCGCTGCTGCCCCGCTATGGGACAACATGATGAAGAACGTGTACAACCTTGGCGCTTTTGGAGTAGCACCTGAGAATTTTAGATTGGATGTGTGGTACAACAATCCTGCTACTGGTGTAAATCAAAACTACATACCTCGAGAACCTCTTAATGGAAAACTGTTGCTGCAGGTGCTCAATTTGGATAGAATAGACGCACAGCAAATGCCTTATCCCGATGCGTTTTTCGACTTCATACCCAATGCAGCTACCGGGGGCGGTCTTATAGATGCACAAGCTGGCCGTATATATTTCCCAGTAGTGGAGCCTTTTGGTTCGCACTTGGAAAAGAAAATACGCGAAGGCCTGCCAGACCCGGAAGCCGCAGACCTTGTGGTATCGCAGGTGGTATACCAGCCGCTTTATGACTCTACCAAAACAGCTGCACAAATCCTATTCCCCAACCTAAACAGGTTTCGCATAAAAGGACAATACCAATCATCATCAGGCTCTGAAATTTCGCTGAATGCGCTCAACATTCCACAAGGTGCAGTATCTGTAACTGCCGGAGGTATAAAACTTACTGAGGGTGTAGACTACACGGTGGATTACAACCTTGGCCGAGTGCGCATTCTGAATGAAGGCGTAATGAGCAGCGGCCAGCCTATTAAGGTTTCAGTAGAAAGCAATTCGCTATTCAACCTGCAGTTCAAAACCCTTATGGGTACACGATTCGACTATACTTTTAATGATAACCTTACTGTAGGCGCCACATTAATGAATTTGCGCGAGCGCCCCGTAACTCAAAAGGTGAACATAGGTGACGACCCTGTAAATAACACCACCATAGGCTTAGATGGTGCATTCCAAAAGGAGGCGCCTTTTTTAACCAGGATGGTAAATGGTCTTCCTTTTATTGAAACCAAAGCAAAATCCAACATCAATATTTCTGCAGAAGCGGCTAAAATTTTCCCCGGCCACAGCAAGGCCATTTCAAAAGATGGTAATGCTTATGTAGATGACTTTGAAGGTAGCCAAAGCGTAATAGACTTGCGCAGCCTTAACCAATGGTTTATGGCCAGCACACCTCAGCAGCAGCCTGCATTGTTTCCTGAAGGCTTGCAAACCAGCACCCTCGGAATTAATTACAACCGAGCAAAGCTTGCGTGGTATGTGATAGATCCATTGTTCTACAGACAATCTAATGGTTTAACTCCGGCCAATATTGGTGCAGACAACTGGTGGAGCGACCACCGTATGCGCGAGGTGCTGGAGGGTGAGGTATTTCCTAACAGACAGTTGCCTCCGGGCACTCCTGCTAACATTGCCATATTCGATTTAACTTATAGACCCGATGAGCGTGGACCATACAACTATGAAAAGCCAAATGGTTCTGATTTCTCGCTTGGATTAAATACTGACGGGACATTGGCCGTGCCAGAGTCGCGCTGGGGAGGCGTGCAGCGTGCACTTACTACCACCGATTTTGAAGCCAGCAACGTGCAGTTCATTCAGTTTTGGCTCATGGACCCTTTTAATACAGATGCTGTGGCCGATGGGCAAGTGAGCGGAGGCGACCTTTACTTCAACCTTGGCAACGTGTCGGAAGATGTGCTAAGCGATGCCAACTGGTCTTACGAAAATGGTTTCCCTGATACCACATCTACCATTTGGGGGCGCTATCCATCTACCTCTAATTTTAATGTGGTAAACGCTTTTGACAATTCTACCGGAAATTATTTCAATCAGGATATAGGTATTGACGGCTTAAAATCTGAAGAGGAGCAAACGTTTTTTGCGGCTTGGTTGGCAGATTTGAATGGATATCTGACAACTGATGCTTATAACGAATATTTAAATGATCCATCGGGCGATGATTATCAATTTTTCAGAAAAGGAAACCCCGACACACAATCATTAAGCACCATAGACCGCTACAAAAACTTTAATAGTTATGAGGGTAACTCTAATACTACCACTCCCGATGGTTATCCTATTGCTGCCACTACAATTCCTAACAGTGAGGATATCAACCAGGATTTAACGCTTAACACCATTGAGAGTTATTTCCAATACAAAGTGAGTTTGCACCCCAATGACCTTGGACCAAATAACGTTGGTAAAAATTATATAACAGACACCTTTGAGCCTAATCCTGATCCTTCAGTAGGTGATGGTTCACAAAAGAAAATAAGATGGTATCAGTTTAAAATTCCGATCAAGGAATTTGATGCACGTGTGGGTGGCATAGCCGATTTTAGAAGTATTCGTTACATACGCGTTTTCTTGAAAGACTGGAAAGAGCCAGTTACATTGCGTTTTGCTAGGTTAGAACTGGTGCGTGGCGAGTGGCGTAAGTACGATGCCAGTTTGCAAGCTCCCACAGAGAGCCAGCCAAGCGATCCTGAACCTACTATATTCAACATAGCAGCAGTAAATATTGAAGAAAACGGCAAGCGCACTCCTGTGCCATATGTAGTGCCACCCGGCATTATACGCGAGCAAGATGTGGCCAGTGCCAACTTGCGCAGTTTGAACGAGCAATCTATGTCTTTCCAGGTTTGCAACCTTGCCGATGGTGATGCACGAGCAGCCTACCGCACGGTGAGTTATGACATGCGCCAATATGGTAAGCTGCGCATGTTTGCACATGCCGAAGCGGCTGTAGACGAAACAGCATTGGCCGACAAAGACCTTACCGTGTTTGTGCGTCTTGGTTCCGATTTTGACGAGAACTATTATGAGTATGAAATGCCTATGTACCTTACACCATGGTACTCTGGCAATGATGAAGAAATTTGGCCTGAGAAAAATAATTTTGAAATAGATCTTAATGCTTTGCAGGCATTAAAAGCTAATAGACCCACATCCTTTAGCGCTTTGCAAGAGTATTCGCAATCTACCGGTGTGGCCAGAGTGTCAGTAAAAGGAAATCCAAATTTGGCTAACGTAACTATACTTATGATTGGCGTTCGCAATCCTTTGAGAACAGCCAATGTGTTTAAGAGCAATGATGATGGTAAGCCAAAGTGTGCTATCATTTGGGTAAATGAGTTGCGTATGTCAGACTTTAACGAGGTGGGTGGTTTTGCGGCCATTGCGCGTATGAGCGCCACCCTGGCTGACTTTGGCACGTTAGCCGTGGCAGGTAATGTAAGTACGCCCGGCTGGGGCCAAATAGAACAACGTGTGCAGCAAAGGCAGCAGCAAACCATACTCGGGTTAGATGCTAATTCTACCTTGCAGCTCGGTAAGTTTTTTCCAGAAAAATGGGGCGTAACTCTCCCCATGTATGTAGGATATAATGAACAGGTAAGTACGCCAAAATATAGTCCGCTGCAGCCCGATTTGGTAATGAATGATTTGCCCAACGTGAACAAACCGCTCAAGAAAAAATCGCAGGATTATACCAAACGTAGAAGTATAAACTTTACTAATGTGCGCATAGCTCCCAAAAAGGGAGAGGGCACTGGCAAGGAGGAAAAACCTGCAGGCAAAAGTGACAAAGGAGTTGTGCCAGGCACACCAGGCGCACCTCCAGGTGGTGGTGGCGATAAAGAGGAGAAGCCACACTTCTACGATGTGCAAAATTTTTCCGTTTCTTATGCTTACAACGAAATTTATCACCGCGACATAAATATTGACTGGCGGCTTAACAAGCAATATAAAGGCGCATTGGATTATAATTTTACCAATAAGCCAAAGGAATTCAAGCCCTTCTCTAAAATTCCGGTAATAAAGGATAGCAAGTATCTGAAGTGGATAAAGGAATTTAATTTCTATGCGGGTATTAAGTCAGTTGGATTCCACACGGAAATGAACCGCACTTATGAAACGAGTCGCATACGCAACAATACCTATGAGTTAACAGGAGTTTATAGCGATATCTTGATTCAAACGCAGGCTCAAAAAACCTGGAATTGGCTGCGCGGCTATACTGCCAAGTACGATCTTACCAAGAGTTTAAAATTAGATTATTCGGCTAACAATGTTGGTCTGGTAGGTGAGCCACGAGGTATAATAGACAAAGAGAATACCGATTGGTATCAGAACTACAAAGACACCGTGTGGAATAACTTACAGCAAGGTGGCAACAATACTTCGTTTACGCAAAATGCAGCACTTACTTATAAGCTACCGTTTGACAAGTTTCCGCTCATAGATTTCATAAGTGGCGATGCTCGCTATGCGGCCTCATACCGCTGGGACCGCGCGCCATTTACGCAAGACACCTTGGGCAACACCATACAAAATTCCAGACAAGAGCAAGTGAATTTGCAAGGCAATTTGGAAACGTTGTACAACAAATCGCAATTCTTGAAAGACATAAATTCAGGTAAAAAGGATAAAAAAGAAGACGATAAAAAACCCACAGGCAAAGAAGACCCGACAACCAAAGATGGTTTTGGAAAAAGCGAAGTAAAGGATAAAGACAAGAAAGAGCCATTCAATTTGCTCAACTCTTCCATCCGATTCTTAATGATGGTGCGCAATGTGAACGGAAGCTATACACGCAATGAAGGAATGTTGCTGCCGGGTTATGCCCTCAATACTAAAATTTTGGGCATGGACGAAAACTTTGAAGGACCGGGTTGGGGTTTCATAGCAGGCCAGCAAAACACAGACATATGGGGTAAACCAACAGGAGAAAATTATGCACTAAATGCCGGACGCAAAGGCTGGCTGGTGCAACTACCTACTCTGAATACTCAATACAGCGAAACATTCAGCGAGACATGGAATTACAAAATAAATCTTGAACCTATAAAGAGCTTTAAGATAGAACTAACGGCCAATCGCACCGAGGGCAGAAACCGCACCGCATTTTTCCGACTAGATGATCAGTCAGATAGTTATGTGTACGACTCACCATTGGAGACAGGCAATTTTAGTGCAACAGTAAACACATGGGGCTCTGCATTTAAAAAAGATGACCCTGATAATGAATGGCGCAATCCTGTGTTTCAACAATTCCTGGCCAACCGTACGTTGATTTCGCAACGACTTAATGCAGCTTCTTATAATGATGCTAACCCAAATCAAAGTGGATACTACCAAGGTTGGGGCCCTACCTCGCAGCAAGTGGTTATACCAGCATTCATAGCTGCCTATACTAATCGTTCGGTTAACGAAACACCCCTTGATGCCTTTAAAACCAAAGTGCAACCTAACTGGTCCATTACCTACGATGGTCTTTCAAAGTTGCCTTCTATAAAGAAATATTTTAAGCAGTTCAACGTGAGAAGTATGTACAAGTCTACCATGACTACCAGCTACATTACTAATCTTAACTATCATGAAAATGAATTTGGGTTGCCGGACTCATTAGACCAAAGCCCACAGCGCAATTTTATAAGCCAAAGACAAATAAATACGGTGAACATATCTGAGCAAATAACCCCTATAGGCTTAGACATGACATTGAAAATAAAGAAGAAAAAAGTAAAGGATAAATATAACGAGCCACAGTTAAAAATAGAATACAAAAAGGATAGGACGGTGGCACTTGGCCTTACAAACTATCAAATAACGGAGACTAAGAGCAACAGTATAACACTGGGCATTGGATACAAAATAGTGGAAGTACCCAATCCATTTGGCAGAAAGAAAGGAAGCAAGCTGCCTATACAAATGCTTAAAAATACCAATATAGATTTCCGCTGCGACTTTACCATGCGCGATAACGTAACTCTGATACGCAAAATGGTAGAGGAACAAAGCCAGCCAACAGCAGGCCAGCGATTGTATAGCATTAAGTCGAGTGCCACTATGCAAATAAGCGAGAAGCTTCAGATACGTGCATTCTACGACCATCAAATAAACAAACCAAAGATTTCTACCTCATTCCCAACATCCAATATTTCAACCGGAATTTCTCTGAGGTTTAGTTTAAATAACTAAAAGAAAAAGAGGGATAAGGAAAAGAAAAGGCTTACAAAAAAGGCTGACCATTTGGTCAGCCTTTTTTGTATTTATCTATTTCGGATTCTAGTTTTTTTCTTGTAATGTTCATTCTATTTCACACTGTCTTTCAGGCCTTCTTCATGAAAGAACAAGGGTAGCAATTGGCTAATGCCTTTCATTCTGTACACCTTGCCGGCAGTGCCGCGCATTATTAGTGTTATAGGGCTCTTCTGATTCATTTCGTACTCCAGCATAGCTTGTCTACAAGCACCGCAAGGTGCTATTGGGTGGTTGCTTGGAAAATTATCAGAAGCTGCAGTAATTGCAATTTTGTGAATGGCCATGCCGGGGTATTGGGCGCCTGCGGCAAAAAATGCAACGCGCTCTGCACACAATCCACTTGGGTAAGCCATGTTTTCCTGGTTATTGCCAAGTATGGTTTGGCCATTGGCCAGTGTAAGTGCAGCCCCTACTTTAAATTTACTATAAGGTGCATAAGCATTTTCTTTAGCTATGCTCGCATTTATGAGTAATTGCTGTTCATCGCCAGGCAAGTCAAGTGGCGAGTCGAGTTCTTCTATTTCAGTTTGTATAATCATTTCAATTACAAATAAAGGTGATTTTTTGCAAAATAGACTCCATTGCGATTTAGAGCATGCCTGTTTACTTCATAGAAGGAGTACTTTAATTAATGGAACGAAGCTCTTTTAGAGCTCTCTTTAGGACTTATACGCCCTGCAGCAGCACAACGGCTTGCGCAGTAATGCCTTCTTCCCGTCCTATGAAACCCATTTTTTCGTTGGTAGTTGCTTTTATAGAAATGCAATCTATGGGTATGCCCGAGGCATTTTCTATGGCGGCCTTCATAGCTTCTATGTGAGGCGCTATTTTCGGTTTTTCGAGCACTACGGTAGAGTCAATGTTTACTACCTCCCAACCTTTTTCTTTTACCAATTCCACAGTTTTTTTTAGCAGTAGTTTACT
This sequence comes from Flavobacteriales bacterium, assembly GCA_031418455.1. GTDB lineage: Bacteria > Bacteroidota > Bacteroidia > Flavobacteriales_D > Sanyastnellaceae > JANNVZ01. The sequence continues at coordinate 12,077 of JANOXJ010000198.1, forward strand.
GTCTATTCCTTTAAAATCAGCACTGGTGTCGGGAAAATGAAAACCAATATCGCGCATGTTGGCAGCGCCAAGAATGGCATCGCAGATGGCGTGCAAAAGCACATCAGCATCACTATGGCCAAGGGCTCCTTTGGTATGGGGTATTCTTACACCACCTAGCCAAAACTCACGTTCGGTAGTAAGTTGGTGCACATCAAAACCTTGGCCTACTCTAAGTTTCAAATGAATGAGGTGGGGGTATAGGAAGTGATACTAAATTATTCGTTTATATCCTCAGCACTGCGGCCGCTGCCTTGTCCAAGAGCAAAGCGTAATGAGAAGCGCAATGTGTTAGCCAATGGATTTTGCTGAGTTGTACTAATCAAATAGCTCATATCAATATTAATAACCTGATACTTTAAACCAGCACCAAGTGTAATAAACTGACGGTTTCCTTTGGTGTAGTTCTCATAGAAATATCCGGTGCGGAAAGCAAATTGCTTGTCATACCAATATTCAAAACCGCCACCTATATTTATCTCACGCAGTTCCTCTTTCACCACGCTGCCGGCTATTATGTTGCCTGCATTGTCTACATCGCCTGGTGCATCGTAAAAAGAGTGTATGATACCTGTGGCTGTACCTACATTAGGGTCCATACCCGCTACTATAGTGTCGCCTGCTAATGAATAGCGTGGGGGAGTTGGCACCAATAATTTATTGAAATCAAGCACAAATGTGAGGTCTTGATAATCGTCTATTGACATGGTAAGTGCGGTACCAAGTTTTAAATTAGTTGGTATAAAATCGCGCTGGTCGCTATTGGTGTAGCGCATTTTGTTGCCAATGTTCGACACATCTGCACCAATGTTCAGTCTGCTTTTTTTACCTGCTATTTTTAAATCAGGGTTGGTATAAAATACTGAGATGTCCACTGCTAAAGCTCTACCAGGGCGGCTTTCTGCACCTAGTACATTGGTACCACCAGTAAGGTTAGAGTTTACAAATCGTGCAGCTACACCACCGCTAAGGCGCTCGCTAAATTTTTGTCCAAAGGACATATCTACAGCAAATTCATTCGGTTTGAAATCGCGAATTACAGTTCCCACTTCATCGGTAAATGTGATATTGCCTAGGGTAAAATAGCGTAATGAGCCACCCACAGTTTGGTTTTTGCTCAGTCTTTTGTAGCCGCTTAGGTAAGCTAGGCTCATGTCATTCACCAGTTGGCGTAGCCAAGGCGAATATGAAAGCGATACTTCCATATCCTCTTCTACAAATGCCAATTTAGCGGGGTTCCAAAAAGTGGAATTAGCATCGGGGCTAAGTGCCACACCTGCATCGCCAAGGGCACCACTGCGCGAATCTGGCGTTATTTGCAAAAATGGAACGGCAGTGGTAATAGTGTTGAGCTGCCATGTGCTGCGCACATTGCTACTACCTGGAGTAAGCTGGGCACTAGCTGTTAATGTAAATAGTGCTGACGCAGCTGCTAAGAAAAGATTTTTTGACATGACTTAATTTTTCAAGGGAGGCGAATATACGCGCGTTGTTGTGCTAAGGTTCTATTTCAGAATGACAAGCTTCTCATATTGTTCGGCTTTATCACCCAGTTCGTTTTGTATTTCTACTTTATATACATACACTCCTTTTCCTATCCTATCTCCAAAATCATCGGTTCCATCCCAAGTTATTCCGTCTACACGGTAACCATTTTCGTGCGAGTGATGTTCCAATGTTTTTACCAATTTTCCGCTCACCGTAAATATTTGAATTCTTACGTCCAGCTGTGTGCAGGCTTGGTTGTGTTCAAACATAAATTGAGTGTTGGTAGTAAAAGGGTTTGGGTAGTTAAGTACATGCTCTAAAGCAATAGTGCTGTTCTCAGCTACCAGAAAGGATAACGAAGAGGTACTTGAGTTATTGTGTACATCCCATGCTTTTAATGTTAAATTGTGCTCTCCGGGGGTTAATTCGGTGAGTTGGTACCGCACTTCCCCTTGTTGGTAGGTGTCTAGATTGGTTTCATAAAACTCGTTCAGTATGAGTGGGTTTTGAGTGTCAGCATCTATTACAGCTGTTATATCGTGCCCTATTCCATTGCCCACGGTATTTATTCCATTCTCGTCTTTGAGTTGGCCTATTAGAATGGGGTTGGTGCTGGTAATGCCTCCGCTTACAAAAAGTGTGTCGTTCATGAACAGTTCTATTTCAGGCCCTACAGTATTTAGCTGCGCTCCGTTTAGCGAGCCACCTATATTGAAATTAGCATAGTATCCATGGGCATCTCTGTTGCCGGCTACTGCATAATAGCTTACTCGGCCAAGGCCCACGGTATAGTTTATATCATAAGGCACCACAAATTTGAATGTAAAGTCTCCGCTGTTTACACTTGCTTTTCCTTTAAAGATATTTTTATTAAAGGTTTTAAACTGCTGCACTATGCCACCATCATTGTTTTGTGTGTATACGGTAGTTTTTTTGTCAAACACTGTGGGGTAAACAAATCCGTTAAAGTCATTCAACTTATTGCCTGCTGGGTCGCCTATGTAGCCTGTAAATTCAGCCTCCTGCAATGCTTGCAACGTGCCGTTAAACTGATCTACAGGAATGCCATTTATATGTGTTGTATACACTTCATATTTTGGGTACGACATTTTTAAAGCGGGGTCGCCAAGGAGGCTAAAGTTGGGTTTGCTGCTATTACCATCGCTCACATTTACCTTCATTATCATATTTAGTTTTCCTAGCGTAAGGTCATTAATGTTCTGGTCATTAAAAGCTACGTCAAAAAATTTCCTATTCATTTCGTCATTCGCTCCACTGAAAACAATTCTGGTGGTAGTTAGCATGGCTATAGCTCCGCCATTGGGGTTCATTACCAATAGCTCTCCCGCGGTATTAAATTCAGGGTCGTCATATCTGGCCAATTCGCAAGTGGCTGTGAAGAAAACGGGTAATTTTGTTTTGTTAGTCCAGTTAGAAATAGTGCTAAGATTAAGGCATCGCTCGTGCATCCAGCCCCTTTCGCCACCATGGCCGGCATAGGCTACTAGCAGCGCTCCGTTTTGCACACGGTTGCGTATGGCATCTTCCACACCCGGGTAGCGCTCGCCACCGGGAGTGCTTTCTTGTGTGTAGGCATCAGCATATATTTTTACTACATCATATTCGGGATAATGAAAGTAGAGCGAATCTTCTGCCATTTCATCGGCTATGTTCAGGTGGCCTGGCTCGCTGCCACCGCCACTGCCATCTTGGTCATCGGCTACAAACACCACTACGTTGCGCCATGGGCCATAGGGCGATTCTGTGGCATCACCCAGGCACGAAGCTCCACCCGTAGTGGTAGTATTTTCAGACATATATATTCTTACTTTATCTACATAACCTAAACCTTCTGCTGTGTTGCTTGCTGGTATTCGGCCCACTCCTGCATCTAAAAGGTTAAGGTTGCTACCATTGGAAATGTCTTCCAGGAAAACAAAATAATCATCGCTGCAGCTAGAGCTAGTTGGACTTAATGAGTTATTTGTTTCAAAAACCAATACGGTGTTCCCCAATTGGTTTTTTATGCCTTTGGTAAGAGAATAGTCGCCATCGCCAAATAGCAACAGGTTTTGTGGTCTTTGATCTGCATTGCCTCCTGCGCGGTCATACATCATTTTCATAAGCATTCTAAAAGCTATTACATCGGGGTTGCCACTGCTAAACTCGTTAAATACCTGCAGTGGTGAGGCTATGGCAGCAGTAGTGCCGTGGGCTGCATGCAATTCCGCTAGTTGCTGTGCGGCATCCATATGTGCGGGTGCTGCTATTATTACCAGGTCCACATTACTTAGTGCATGTAGGTTTTGGTTAGGAACAGGGCCCACAGCTGTAGGCACCAAGTAGCCATTATTATTAAAAGCTATGAACTCTTGTCTAAAATCAGTAGCGGATTTAAACTCTGCTGTGGTGCCATTTACAGCAAAGGGTTGTAGCATGGGGGTGGTGTAGTCGCTCACATTCCATATTTGGTATAGCCCCGTTGCATTAGTCAGCTGAAAAAGGCCAATATTGCCCGCGCCTATGCTCAAACTATCGCGAAATCTGATTTGCGAGCCCGCCATGCCAAGGTTGCGGGTCACATTTAAAGTTATATAATCGAGCCACGCCAAAGCATCAGCGTTTGATTGATTAAAACTTGCTGTTACAATTGTGTTGGCCGCAGTAGGGCTAAAGTTTTTTGAACCTGCATCCTCTCTGGCAAAACTGGCCACAGCGCCATCGCTGGTGGCTCCGGGTGTTAATGTTAATATTTGGCCTGCACAGTTAAGGTTAAGTGTACTTGGAGCTACCATTGACCTTACTGCTACATTGGCCGTTATGCTGGCCGGGTCGGTTGTAACATTAGGAAAATTAAAACCGAAATTCATGCTCAATATGCCACTATTAAACTCCTCGCCATAATATTCTCTGCCTGATTTGGCCAAATTATAAAGATCATTTTCTACATATTGATAGTCCTGAAACTTAGTAATGGTATGCGTAGCAGGTGCTGTTACCTCTGTCAATGATTGAATGCGCTTTGGGTCAGTGTCATCTATTCTTATAAAGTAGTAGGCCGAGTCAGAATAGTAATGTTTTGTTTGTACCATTATTTTTCTTCCCACCTCAGTATCGTATTTCTCGTTCCAGCTATCAGGGCCCTTGCCATAGAATATTACGTAGTCAGAGTTTTCAAAAGATTGGTCGGCTTCGCCCACTACCTGTATAGCACATTTTGCAAGGTCGTCATAGCGAGCAGCGCTGTTCAGCTCAGGCAGCAGCTGGCCCCCATTGCCATATATATTAAGTTGGGTTGGATTTAATTCGTCAGTATTAATGCCTAGTTGGGTCAAAAAGTTTTTGTCCAATTTGTACACTCCATCGCGTGCTATGGCAAATTTGAACCATCTTCCTTCGCTCAAAACGGAGTTGGCCGCAAAGGTGAGTGCCCTGCTGCTAGGGGCAGTGGCCGCAGTCAAATCAATATCTATATCTGCGCTCAAGAGCCTTTCATAAGAGCGGCCATCTGAGCTACGTATGGGCAAAATGGCTACGGTCAAATACCAATTTCCAGCACCTTGACTCACATTGGCAATTACTTTCCAACTATCGGTTATTGATTTTTTTTCTTTACCAAATAAAATGCCCTCAGAAAGGCTTGCAATTACCTCGTTTGAAAAGCGCGTAGAGGCCACTTCAAAATAGCCTGAAACCTGCTTGCAGTAATAGATGGCGGGCAAGTCGCCAAACTCTTCCAGTCGGGTAGAATTTTCGAAATCTAAGTCATAAGATGAGGCCGATTTAGATTTGTCTAAATCGGTCCACTGTAACTTTTTTGTCAAATGAATAGTTTCATATCCGTAAAATTGCACGCACGCAAGAAGAGATATAATGAGCAGAAATGAGGGTTTGAGGCAGTTCATGAATTTTTTTAAAGTTTGACGCAACGGCTTTAACAATTGTCTAGTCTGTTTATTGTATGCAACTGATTATTTGCAGCGCGCTAATTTGTATTATTATTGCTAATTGAATTTATACCCTATGATAAAATTGTTTCAAATTAAAAAAAGTCTTAGGATTTTCGCTCTTGTACTTACTCTAACCACTGTTTTTACAGAGGATATGTTAGCTCAAGACCCTGAGTTTACTCAGTTCTACGCTAATCCACTTTATCTTAATCCAGCCTTTGCAGGTGCAGCCCGCTGCCCGCGTTTGGTTATGAATTACAGAAATCAGTGGCCATCACTCAGCGGAAATTTTGTAACAACGAGCGCAAGCTACGACCAGCACGTAGAAACCATCCAAGGCGGATTAGGTTTAATCGTGATGAATGATCGTGCTGCACAAAGCACTTTGAACACCACTACTTTTAGTGGTATTTATTCCTATCAGCAGGCTATCAATAGAAAATTTTCTATAAAGGCTGGTCTTCAGGCTACTTATTTGCAAAAATCATTGGATTGGAGCAAGCTGACCTTTGGCGACATGATAGATGCACGCAAAGGATTTATTTACGAAACTCAAGACATTCCACGTGGTGGTACTGTAAACGCAGTAGATTTTTCTGCCGGACTTTTGGGATATAGCGATGTGTTTTATGCAGGTGTTGCTGTGCATCACCTTAACGAGCCTAATGAGTCGCTTATAGTGGGCAACAGTCCGCTACCTATGAAGTTTACTGCCCATGCTGGTGCAGTTATTCCAATTGAGAAGAAGAAAAGAGATGGCGATGCCAAACTTTCGCCTAACGTGCTTTATCGCAGACAAGGCGAATTTCAGCAAATGAATCTTGGATTGTATGTAAATAAAGGTCCGTTGGTGGCCGGTTTGTGGTTCCGCGGATTTTTAGGCGGAAATAAATACCGTGACTCTTTTATAGCCACCATAGGCATTCAGACCGATGTGGTGCGCTTTGGATATAGCTATGACGTAACCATTTCTGAGCTAACTCCGTCTACAGGAGGTTCGCATGAGGTTTCGCTAGGTATCAATTTTGAGTGTCGCCAAAAAAAGAAGAAGTTCCGCACAATAGCTTGCCCTTCTTTTTAGTTATCACTCTGTGTATATTGCAACCGCATAAAAACAAAACAATAGGAAATCATGAAAATCGTTTTGAAATCATTTATGGGCATGGGGGCTATAGCCCTCGTTGTGCTTACAGGCTCGTGCGGCAAAGTCCGCTCGGGTGCTACAGGCTGGTCATACAACGAAAAGGACAACGGAGGCTTTGAACGTCCTGAGTATGTGGAGCAAGAGACTGGCCCGGGCCTAATCTTGGTAGAAGGTGGAACTTTTACCATGGGTCGTGTGGAAGATGATGTTACTTTTCAGTGGGACAACAACCCACGCAGAGTAACAGTTTCGTCATTTTATATGGACGAAACAGAAGTTACCAATCAGTATTGGCGCGATTACCTACATTGGCTAAAGCTGGTGTATGGTGACACCTATCCTGAAATTATGAACCGTGCCTTGCCAGATACCAATATCTGGAGAGAAATTACGGAGTACAATGAGCCATTTGTAGATTACTACTATCGCCACCCTGCCTATAACGACTACCCTGTAGTGGGTGTGTCTTGGTTGCAGGCCAATGACTATTGCGCTTGGAGAACCGACCGTGTGAACGAGGTAATACTTATTCGCGAAGGTTTGTTGGTGCACAACCCAACGGGTCAGGCAGATGATACGCACTTTACAACTGACACCTATTTGGCCGGCCAATACCAGGGCGACCAAAGTGCCAGCGGTGTAGAAGATTTTAACCCAAAAGGAACAGGAACACGTAATGTGAGAATGGAAGACGGTATCCTATTGCCACGTTACCGCCTGCCTACTGAGGCTGAGTGGGAATATGCTGCTTTAGGCCTTGTAGGAAACTCATTCCAGGAACTTATAACTGACCGCAGAACCTACCCATGGAATGGTCACTATGTGCGTAATGACGACAATAGCGGACGCTTCTTTGGTACCATGCGTGCTAACTTCGTAAGAGGCGCAGGCGACATGATGGGTGTAGCAGGTTATTTGAATGATAATGCAGATATAACTTCACCTGTTTATGCATATCCACCAAACGATTATGGCTTGTACAACATGGCAGGCAACGTGTCAGAGTGGGTATTAGATGTATACCGCCCTTTATCACCCGATGATAAGAGTGAGTTCCGCCCATTCAGAGGTAACGTTTATAAAACGCGTGTACTTAATTCTGATGGTTCTTTTGCCGACAAGTATGACAAGAATTACTATGATATAGCTGGTGTTACCACCTTCTTTACTGAGTACCAAAAACAAGCTGGTGCTAAGTTAACTGCTACTCAAATGACACTATTGGATGAGTGCAACACACTTGTGCAAAAGGCTACTGAACTAGATAAAGAGCAGAAGTATGAAGAAGCTCAGGAAACCATGGGCGAAATAATGGAAAAAATAACTGACACTGAAGAAACCATTGGAGCAGACCTTCGTGATGGTATGTCAGATTACATTACCGATACTCCTGGCCAAGCTAAGAATAGAAATGTTTCTGTAGAGGAAAATATAGACCGTAGAAACTACCGCAAGTCAGATTATATAGACTATGTGGACGGTGACTTCCAAAGCAGTATCTACTACTTTGACCCGGACAAGGAACAAGACAAAAACAGAATGTATGAGTGGGGAACTACCACACTTATAAACAACCGCTCGCGTGTATACAAAGGTGGCAACTGGAGAGACCGCGCATACTACACCATACCTGGCACACGCAGATTCTTGGATGAAAGAAGAAGCCAAGCCACACTTGGTTTCCGTTGCGCTATGGATCGCCTTGGCAGCCCTACGGGTATAGGTGGTAAAGAATAAGAATTCTATTGTTTAAATAAATATTTAAAAGCCCCAATGCATTTGCATTGGGGCTTTTAGTTTTGGGACTAATGCAACAAAAGATTTTCAACCAATTCATTCTGTGCAAATCGGTTTCTACTGATACCAGAAAAATTACAGAGGGCTCCATATTTTTTTGTCTTAAAGGTGCAAATTTTAATGGCAATGAGTTTGCCCATCAGGCTCTCAAGTTGGGCGTATCTATGGTGGTGGCCGATGAGGATACTGGTGCCGCAGATGTCCGCATAGTGCATGTGCCCGATGCGCTAAGTGCACTGCACCAACTAGCACACGATTATCGCAAAACCTTTAGCATACCTTTTATAGGCATTACTGGCAGCAACGGCAAAACCACCACCAAAGAACTCATGCGCGATGTGCTAAAGCAGAGGTATAAAGTACATGCTACACAAGGCAATTTGAATAACCATATAGGAGTGCCGCTTACACTGTTGGAAATGCCCGCTGATTGCGAACTTGCTATAATAGAAATGGGTGCAAATCACCAGCGTGAAATAGCCAGTTATTGCGATTATGCAATGCCGAATTTTGGTTTAATTACCAATATTGGCAAAGCGCACCTGGAAGGATTTGGCGGTGAGGAAGGCGTGAAAAAAGGTAAGCGTGAATTATATGATTATGTAAATGCGCATGGGGGTAAAGTGTTTGTAAACACGGAGTTGGCTAAGCTACAGGAGGTGTCGCAGGGAATGGATGTAGTGGAGTATGGTTTTAATAGAGGGCAGTTTACACTACAGCTTATTTCCGAAAGTCCATCAGTAATATATAAGTACACCTGCGGCAGTTACACTACACAAATAACAACCGCCTTGGCAGGGGCCTACAATTTGTACAACATAGCTTCGGCCATAGCAGTAGGTCGTTATTTCAAGGTGGATGAAGATAAAATTCAACACGCCATAGCGTCTTATATACCTGACAATAATAGATCGCAGCTAAAGGACACAGGTCGCAACATGCTTATAATGGATGCCTACAATGCAAATCCAAGTAGTATGGAGCATGCACTAATTAGCCTAAGCAATCAAACAGCGGCTAAAAAGTATTTTATAATGGGAGATATGCGCGAGCTGGGCGAGGCCTCTGCTATGGAACACAAAGCCATGTTGCAAAAAGCCGCTAGTCTTGGCTTACAGGGAATTACCATTGGCCAGCAATTCAACCAATTAAGTAGTGAATTTCCTTTTCCATCTTTTCAGAATAATGCAGAAGCATTGAAATTTCTTGAAGAACAAAAATTAGATAAATACTTAATACTCATAAAAGGATCGCGAGGTCTTAAATTGGAAGAAGTAGTTTCAGTGCTGTAGCATTCATCACTTATTTTCGTGCTCATATTTTTTTACTAGCTTAAATGGATTTTATTGAAGAACTAAAATGGCGCAGAATGCTGCATGACGCAGTGCCTGGCACTGCAGAAATGCTAAGCAAAGGAATGGCCAAAGGATATATTGGCTTTGATCCCACGGCAGACTCATTGGGAGTGGGCAATATGGTGCAGGTAATGACCCTGTTGCACTTTCAGCATTGTGGGCATAAACCTATTGCACTCATAGGTGGTGCCACTGGCATGGTAGGTGACCCAAGCGGCAAGTCGCAGGAAAGAAACTTGCTTAGCGAAGAAGCCCTTCGCCACAATCAGGATTGTCAGCAAAGACAATTGGAAAAATTTCTTGATTTTAATTGTGGTGAACGATCAGCCGAATTGGTAAATAATTATGATTGGTTCAAGAATTTTGGGTTTCTAGAATTCATTCGCGATGTAGGCAAGCGTCTTACAGTGAATTATATGATGGCCAAAGATTCAGTAAAAAACCGCATTAGTGGCGAAGATCGCGAGGGTATGAGTTTTACTGAATTTACATACCAACTAATACAAGGCTACGATTTTTACTGGCTTTGGAAAAACAAAGGTGTAATGCTCCAAATGGGCGGAAGCGACCAGTGGGGCAACATAACCACCGGCACTGAACTTATCCGCAGAATGGATGGTGGAGAAGCATTTGCACTTACCACACCACTCATTAAAAAATCTGACGGAACTAAATTTGGAAAAACAGAAGGCGGCAATGTTTGGCTAGATCCAAAGCGCACATCGCCTTACAAGTTTTATCAGTTTTGGCTCAATGCAAGCGATTTAGATGTGGCTAATTACATCCGCATATTTACGCTTATGCAGCAGGAAGAAATAGTGGCCTTAGAGGCCGAACAAGCTAAAGACCCATCGCAACGTATATTGCAAAAGGCTTTAGCGCAAGATATAACTGTGCGTGTGCACTCTCAGCAGGATTATGAAGGGGCTATAGCGGCTTCTGAAATATTGTTTGGAAAGTCCACAGATGAAGATTTGAAGAGATTGGACAATGCTACTTTGCTCGACATATTTGATGGAGTGCCACAAGGAACCATTTCAAAAACTGAAATAGAATCTGGAATGACCATAAGCGAAGCACTAGTGAAAAGTGGGTTTTTACAATCCAATGGTGATGCTAAACGTGCCTTGCAGGAAAATAGCATAAGCATAAATAAAATGAAAATAGATGCCGCAAAAATGTTGAATCAAAACGATTTGCTCAATGGCCAATTTATTTTGATGCAACGTGGAAAGAAAAATTATTTTTTGGTACGTGCGGAATAGAGTTGCAAGGGTTAATTGAAAGAAACATAAATTAAATCTGGAATGTAATGTGGGGTAAAATTGGAGCCTTTATACTACGACAACGCATATTCATATCAGCGTTGCTCATACTGCTTACCGTGTTTATGGGCTACCAGTCGCGCAATGTGCGCATGAGTTACAAGTTTGGTGGCGTACTTCCGGAAGATGATAGCACGTATGTAGAGTATCAAAAGTTTATCAATCAATTTAGTGAAGATGGCAATGTGCTGGCCATAGGCTACCGCGACAAAAACTTGTGGCAGCTGAACAATTTTAATAAATGGCGCGGTCTTGTGGATGATTTAAAAACCATTCAGGTAAATGTAGATGGTGTGATGAAGAATGCTGTAGACAGCATTTTTTCAGTGTCGCATTGTTATGATTTAGTAAAGGACACTACCAATATCAGATTTGATTTTAAACCCATCATACAGCAGGAAGTAACATCGCAGCAAGAGCTAGATAGCATACACGACAGACTTTATTCATTGCCATTTTACGAAGGTCTTTTGTTTAACGACACCACCGATGCAGGCCTTATGATGGTGTTTGTAAATGCAGAATTATTTAACTCTGAAAACCGAGGTGATGCTGTGGAACGCATGGTGGCGCTCAGCGATAAGTTTACTGCAGAAACCGGCATAAAGACGTATGTATCTGGATTGCCATACATACGCACTACTATGACTACCAAGGTAAAGGGAGAACTAAAATTCTTCACGCTGCTTGCGGGTCTCATTTGTATGCTGCTGCTTTTCATATTCTTCCGCAGTGTAAAAGTGACATTGGTGGTAATGAGTGTGGTAGTGGTAAGTGTGGTAGTTGCTATGGGCACCATTGCGTTGTTCGATTACCCTATCACCGCACTTATGGGCCTCATACCTCCGTTAATGATTGTAACCACTGTGCCCAATTGCATTTATTTGGTTACTAAGTATCATCAAGAATTTTCGCGTTATGGCAATAAGACAAGAGCGCTTACACGCGTGGTGCAAAAGGCTGGGGCGGCAGCCTTTATGATTAATGCTACTACAGCAGTTGGTTTTGCCACATTCATTTTTACCAGTAGCGATTTGCTTGTGCATTTTGGTGTAATAGCCAGTTTAAATTGCATGTTGGCTTTCTTCTTATCGCTTTTAGTTTTTCCGGTGGTATATAGTTTTCTGCCTGCGCCTACCGAGAAGCATTTGGGTCACTTAAACAGTCCATGGCTTGAGCGTGTATTGGATAGTCTTGTAAGACTGGTGATGTACAAGCGCAAAGCTATTTATATAGTTACCATACTGCTCACTGCGGTGTGTATCTATGGTATTTCACTTATTCAAACTACCGGAAATATTGTAGATGATATACCTGACAGTGACCGCGTTATTGTGGATTTGAAATGGTTTGAAAACAATTTTAATGGCGTTATGCCATTTGAAATATTGGTAGATGGGAAAAAGAAGGGACAAATAACTCAAAGTAAAAACCTAAGTAAAATTGAAGACTTACAGGTATTATTAGACACATTTAAACTTGACATTGGCGACACTATTATTCATCCTTTCTCACGGTCGTTGTCTATTGTAGATGCGGGCAAATACGTTAAGCAAGCTTTTTACGATGGCGACCCAGCCTACTACACACTCATCTCGCGCGATGAGCAAAGTTTTATAGCGCCCTATTTAGAAGGCGACAACTATAACTCCAGGGGTGTGGAAAAAACATTTATGGATAGCGCAAAAACTATGACGCGCATTACTACGCAAGTGCGCGACATAGGCACCCACGAAATGGACCGACTCATGCGCGAGTTAAAGCCGCAAATTGATAGCATTTTCAATCCTGAAAAATATCATGTAACACTCACAGGTACTTCGGTCGTCTTTTTAGAAGGTACTAATTATTTGGTGGGCGACTTATTCAGTAGTTTGTTTTTTGGTGTGCTCATTATTTCGCTTATGATGGCGGTTATGTTTTGGAGTTTCCGCATGGTACTTATCTCCTTTGTGCCCAACATTATTCCGCAGCTTATGACGGCCGGCATTATGGGATTCTGCGATATTCCTCTTAAGCCATCTACTATATTGGTGTTTAGTATAGCACTTGGCATAACGGTAGACAATACCATACATTATTTAGCTAAGTACAGACAAGAGTTGAAGTTTCATAATTGGAAAATAAAAGAGTCTGCACTTTTGGCCATACGCGAAACTGGTGCCAGCATGGTGTATACATCATTGGTGTTGCTATTTGGTTTCGGATGTTTTGCAGCCTCAGAGTTTGATGGCAGCAGGGCATTGGGTGTTCTTACTGCCGTTACTATTTTGGTAGCTATGTTTACTAATCTTATTGTTCTGCCTGCGTTATTACTATCGCTTCAGCGCAGTGTTACTACTAAGGCTTTCAAAGAGCACTTTTTTGTAATGATGGATGAGGAAGATGAATTGCAATATACCGATTGGGAAATTCGTAAAATTGAATTGGAAGATGGCAAACCAAAAGAAATAGATAACAACGTTTAGTATTGGTTTTATCTCTCTTGTTTTTCTACTTCTATATTTATTTAAATATATAACTCAGGCATGAAAGGAATAATATTAGCAGGTGGCAGTGGCACTCGGCTATACCCATTAACTCTGGCAGTTAGCAAGCAGCTAATGCCGGTGTATGATAAGCCAATGATATATTACCCGCTCTCTACCCTCATGCTTGCAGGTATAAGAGATATACTTATTATATCCACCCCACACGATTTACCAGGCTTCGAGAAATTACTTGGCGATGGCAAAAATTTAGGATGCAATTTTTCTTATCAGGTGCAGGAAGTGCCCAATGGTTTAGCGCAAGCATTTGTATTGGGCGAAAAATTTATTGGTAACGATAAGGTGGCACTTGTGCTAGGCGATAATATTTTTTATGGGATGGGATTTGGTAAATTACTTCGTCATAATTTGGATATTACTGGTGGTTTGGTGTATGCCTACCACGTTACAGATCCTCATCGCTATGGGGTGGTGGAGTTTGACAAGAATAACACAGCTATTTCTATAGAAGAAAAGCCATCTAACCCAAAAAGTAATTATGCAGTGCCCGGCTTATATTTTTATGATAATGATGTGGTGCAGATAGCAAAAAACTTGAAACCAAGTGCCCGCGATGAATATGAAATAACGGACATAAATAAAGAATACTTAACGCGAGGCACTTTAAAAGTGCAGAAGTTAGACAGAGGCACTGCGTGGTTAGACACTGGCACATTTGTATCCCTTATGCAAGCCGGACAATATGTTCAGGTGATAGAGGAAAGACAAGGACTAAAAATTGGTTGTATAGAAGAAGTAGCGTGGCGCATGAATTTTATTACCGATGCCGAGCTGGAGGTTGTTGCGCAGCCATTGCTTAACAGTGGTTATGGTATGTACCTCATAGAGCAACTAAAAGTAGGTAAGTAAGTTTTTTCTTACGAACTTTACTATCAAATAATAATTCACACTTTCAACGTAAAATGAAGAGTACTGAATTGCAAATAACAATTCCTAAACCATGCTCTCAGGCTTGGGACTCTCTTGTGCCGGCTGCTGATGGCAGGCATTGTAATGTTTGCAATAAGACGGTAATAGATTTTACTAATAAGACGGACCAGGAGATTAAAACATACTTTTCAAATCACACAGGCAAGGTATGTGGCAATTTTAAAGTGGAGCAGTTGGATGTTTTTTCAAAACCATCTGTAAGCAAGGGCCTTTCCGTTTTTTCAGTCCTTATTTTATTTCTAATGTGTTTTACAGTTCATACTCAGGCTATGCCCATAAGCAGTGGTATCAGTAGGAATACTGCGTCCTATGTTTTAATAGAAGAGGATATTGATGAAGATGAACTTGTTATTACAAATAATGATATTGTAGGCGATTCCATTATGCTAAAAGGTAGAGTGCGTGGTGGCAATGCCAGGGAGTTTGTGCCCAATGCAAAGGTGACTGTGGATGGAACCAACATAGTGGCAACATCAGATAGCTTAGGTAGATTCGTTTTGAAAATACCTAAGACCAATAGGACATACATTCCAATAACTCTTGAAGCACACGGCTTCGAAAAACAAAACTCCCGATTGAATGTTCTGGCTAGAAATGAACAAAGTTTTTATCTTCCAAATGCAGAAGATAGTTTAATAAGAGGAGAGGTCATTTACAATCCAAGCAAAAAGTAGAAAGAAAAATTATGCATTCCATAGGATACTTTCAAAGTATTATTCAAAAAAAGATAGATGGCTTTTGTCGTGTAAACGGAACGGAAGAAATACTACAACCGGTAAATTATATTATTCAACTGCCTGCCAAGCGCATGCGCCCGGTGCTTGCACTTATGTCGGCCAATTTATTTGCAGATGAGGTGGAGGAGATAATATATCCGGCATTGGCATTAGAAGTGTTTCACAACTTTACGCTAATGCACGATGATATAATGGACAATGCGCCCTTGCGCAGAGGCAACGTTACTGTGCACGAAAAATGGAACACCAATACAGCAATATTAAGTGGCGATGCCATGATGATACAGGCATACCAGCTTATGTGCAAGGCACCAGCTGAAAATTTGAAAGATGTTTTGAGTGTATTTTCTACCACAGCTTTGGAGGTGTGCATAGGTCAGGAGCGCGACATGCAATTTGAAAAGCGCAATGATGTGACGGTGCAGGAATACATGGAAATGATTCGCCTAAAAACATCGGTGCTTGTGGCGGGCGCAATGAAGATTGGGGCCATTATATCAGGAGCTTCAGAAAAGGACCAACAAATGCTTTATTCTTTTGGCGAAAACATGGGCATTGCTTTTCAGCTATGGGACGATTATTTAGATGCCTTTGGCGACCAAAGCAAGGTGGGCAAACAAAAGGGTGGCGACATAATAGCCGATAAAAAAACATTTTTACTATTGAAGGCAATAGCTCTGAGCAATGATGCCGAGAAAGAAATAATTGAAAAATACAAAGGCGCTTCGCCAGCACACAATGCCGAAAAGGTAGTGGCTATTATGCGCATTTTCGAAAATCTTAATCTGAAAGAGTTGCTGCAGAACGAGATGAAATTTTATTATGATGCTGCCCTTGCATCTATGCAACAGGTGGCGGTGGCAGATGAGCGCAAAAAGCCGCTATTGCATTTTGCTGAGAGCATTATGCAACGAGACAGATAGGCGCAATCAGTTTCTGCACTTCAATGTGTTTCAATAAAAAATTTAGTAAATAAATTTTAGTCGAACGACTGGTTGGCATTAGCAGCGCGTTTCAACAAATCTTCGTACTGCTCTGGAGTAATGTCGCTATAGAAGTAAAAAGCAGGATCCACCTTCTCACCATTTTTCATTACCTCATAGTGCAAGTGAGGCCCTGTGCTAGTGCCTGTGTTGCCTACGTAGCCTATTATTTGTCCGCGTTTTACTTTTTCGCCCACTCGCACCACCACATGACTCATGTGAGCATATAAGGTCTGGTAGCCATAGCCGTGCTGTATTATTACATGGTGGCCGTAGCCGCTCAGCTTACTGTCTACCGATTCTATTACACCATCGCCTGTGGCATAAATTTCGGTACCTATATCAGCCGTAAAATCAAGGCCGGTATGCATTTTGGCTATTTTATATATGGGGTGTATACGCATACCAAAGCCTGAGGCCAGGCGCTTCAAATCTTTGTTAGACACTGGTTGTATAGCCGGAATGCTTTGGAGCATCTCTTCTTGCGCGCTGGCCAGACTATATATTTCCTGGTAAGACTTGCTCTGAGCCACCATCAGTCGTTGCAAACGATTTATACGTTTTTGAGTTTCTATTATGCCTTCGCTGCTTGCATAGCCTTTCAGATTTATATAGCGGTCAGAGCCACCCACACCGCCTTTTCTTAAATGCTCCGGAAAAGGAGCTGCACCAAATATGCTGCGGTACACGTTGTTGTCTTTGTCTTGCAATTCTTCAGCAAAATATTCCAGAGTGTCCAGCTGATTATTAAGGCTGGATATTTGGCGTTTTAAAAATTTCACCTCGCTGTCGAGCCGCGCTGTTTCAGGGTCTTTGAAGAACGATGCGTATATAATTACACCTATGGAACCTATTACCACACCTGCAAATAGGTACCTGAGGCTTGCAAAAAAATAGTCGCGCAAGCCATAGCTGATTTTTTCAAAATTCAGCGTACTGGGGTTGAATTTATACTTAAGCCTTGCCATGTGGTTGGATGCGAATGTAGCAATAATTAGAGAAATTAAGCATTATTGCGGCTTTTCACAAATAATTAAAGTTTGGCATTAGGCGCGCTATGACTTGTATAATAGCCTATTGCATGGCGGATAGGCTTGGCAATAGAGCAGAGGCAAAGGGAATAAACGTGGCTATTAAAATTTGAATAACCCATGCACAAGCCGCTTGGCTGTGCCTTGCTACCTGCTTAAATTGCGCCCGCTATGGCATACATGACATCAAAAGAAATTCGCAAAACATTCCTCGATTTTTTCAAATCAAAAGGACATGAAATAGTACCCTCTGCACCTATGGTGGTAAAGGGCGATCCTACGCTAATGTTTATCAATAGCGGTATGGCTCCGTTTAAAAATTGGTTCCTTGGCAACGAGCCTATAAAATATAAGCGCGTGGCCGACACTCAAAAATGTTTGCGCGTGAGTGGCAAGCATAATGATTTGGAAGAAGTAGGTGTAGATACCTACCACCACACCATGTTTGAGATGCTTGGCAACTGGTCGTTTGGCGACTATTTCAAACAAGATGCTATAACATGGGCTTGGGAATTGCTAACGGATGTATACAAAATCCCCAAGGACAGATTGTACGTAACCGTGTTTGAAGGCGATGAAAAAGAAAACCTGGAATTCGACCAAGAGGCTTACGACATTTGGAAAGAGCGCATAGCCGAAGATAGAATTTTGCGCGGCAATAAAAAGGACAACTTTTGGGAAATGGGCGACACCGGGCCATGTGGCCCATGTTCTGAAATACATGTGGATTTGCGCAGCGATGCAGATAGAAATAGTGTGGACGGAAGAACACTTGTAAATAATGATCACCCGCAGGTGGTGGAAGTATGGAACAACGTATTCATGCAATTTGAGCGCAAGGCCGATGGTTCGCTTGTACCACTTGCTGCCAAGCATGTGGACACAGGCATGGGTTTCGAGCGTTTGTGCATGGCACTGCAAGGTGTACAGTCAAATTATGATACAGATGTTTTTACACCAATCATTGCTGAAATAGAAAAAATATCGAAAAAGAAATATGGCCGCACCGCAGAAAAACCCGATGTAGCAATGCGCGTAATTGCCGACCACGTTCGCGCTGTTTCCTTTGCTATTTGCGATGGACAGTTGCCATCGAGCGGAGGCGCAGGATATGTAATACGCAGAATTTTGCGCAGAGCCATTCGTTATGGTTATAGTTTTTTGGATATGAAGGAGCCATTCATTTTTCAGCTCGTAAAAGTGTTGGCCGATGAAATGGGCGATTATTTCCCAGAGATAAGAAACAATAAAACACTTGTAGAAAAAGTAATACGCGAAGAAGAGGAAAGTTTCTTGCGCACACTGGACAAAGGCATTCAACAGTTAGACGAAATAATAAAGAAAACCTCTGCTGATGTTATAGAAGGCAAAGTGGTTTTTGAGTTGTACGACACGTTTGGATTTCCTGATGACCTAACTGCGCTTATAGCTGCAGAAGGCAACAAGCGAATAGATGTGTTGGGTTTTAAAGAAGAACTTCAAAAACAAAAAGAGCGCAGCCGCGCAGCTACTAAGTTAGAAACAGAAGACTGGGTAGAGCTTACAGCGGGCGATACAAAGTTTGTTGGTTACGATGCATTGGAATGTGAATCGAAAATTTTGCGTTACCGCAAGGTGAAGGCAAAAGGAAAAGAGTCGTACCAGATAGTACTTAACAATACGCCATTTTATGCCGAAAGTGGCGGACAAGTAGGCGACCAGGGCAAGCTAATTTCTGCCAACGATACACTTGCTGTAATAGATACTAAAAAGGATAATGGACTAACTGTGCATATAACAGAGCAGTTGCCAGAAAATCCAGTTGCACTATTTAGAGCGGTGGTAGATGCTGACAAGCGCACCGAAACAACCGCCAACCATAGTGCTACGCACCTACTGCACGAGGCCCTACGCGAGGTGCTTGGCACACACGTAGAGCAGAAAGGTTCGCTTGTAAGTGCAGAGCATTTGCGTTTCGACTTCTCGCATTTTTCTAAAATGACAGATCAGGAAGTAGAGCAAGTAGAGCGATTGGTAAACGACCGTATACGCAAAAATTTTGCGTTGGAAGAAAACAGAGCCATGTCTAT
>JANOXJ010000199.1:0-26867 GCA_031418455.1 Flavobacteriales bacterium
TAGCGAGCCTTCTATTGCTTAATCTGGGATAAAGCAGCTTTAAAAAATATCTCAAAGCAAAGGCTAATCCTTTCTTCAGGCAGATTTATTCTGAACGGAATTTGTATTTGAGTAAGTAGATTATTCTACTACCATTCGCCAGCTTTCGCCACTCATTTCATTGAGCACTATGTAAATGCCTCTTACAGGATTTGCAAGTGATATTTCTTGCGCATTGTTGCAATGGAAGGGCACTTGTGCGCCACATGCATTCAAAATCTTAAGAGATGTTATGGGTGCATTCACCACAAATTTTCCATTGTTAGGGTTGGGTATAATGAAATTTTTTGTGCTCGCTATATTTACTACAGCTGTTACAGAAAATGCAAACACACCATTAAAATCTACTTGCCTAAGCCGGTAATAATTTAGTCCAGGGTGAGGCATTCTGTGCAAGAAAGAATAATTGGTTTGCGTTTGTGTAGTTCCCATTCCATCCGCAATGCCCACAGTATTCCAATTGCCCAATTCATCCTGATGTTGAATTTCAAAATAGTCATTGTTGCTTTCAGTAGCTGTAGTCCATTGCAACTCTGCCATGCCATTTTTTTCTGCAGCAACAAATGAAATCAACTCAACCGGCAACACCAATTCCGAACAACCAACAACTGCAGTCCCGCCAAAATCTAACGGTACAGTAGTGGTAGAACTACTGTAGTTACTAAAACATATAATGTATTGGTCGCCTGTGTTTACGAGTAGTGGTGGTTCAAAATTGCCTGCTACACCGCCCGCTGGCAGCGTAGTTTGCAAGCCTGTACCCCCCGTGGAAGAGTAGTTCCAATTGCATCTTACGGGAGGCAAAACATTATTGTAAATGTCCTGACATGCATTGTCTTCATCATAAGGATACATTATCCAATCATAAAAACCGCTTTGCATGCCCATGCCACCAAAGGTGAAATTGAGCATACCACCTTGCCAAATATTAATAACCATCCATGTGCTGTTAAGCTCGCCCACGCGCAAGCATCCGTAGTGGTCGGTTCCCCATGGACTATTTACCGCATCTATCATATAATCAGGATTGCCGATGGAGCCAAGTGGTGGAATTTCATTTATGAGGCCTTGTCCATTGGGGTCAATTGCAAATGCAAAATTTTCGCAAATGTCCACTGCAAAAATGCAGTCGGATGCAGTTACCGGATCCACTATGCCACAATCGGCAGTGCCTATTTCTAATGGTATGGTAACCGATGAGCCGGAGTTAAGTGTTCCCGTTTGAGTTTGATTACCTAGCTCATCATACAAAATAAATTCTGCGCCATTCCATCCATCGCCAAAGCTATCGTTGAGCACTATAGAATAGCAGTTAGTAGAAGCACAGAAATAACCAGTTGATGGCGCACCTCCGCTATCTAAAAGTGTTCCGCTTTGGTTAAACAAGCTCCATGAAACCTCATTAGGAAACGAACCAGCTGATACTGTAAGCAAATAAGGCACCATACCTGCGCTGCAAGTGGGCAAACAACTTATGCCACCTATACTTATCATATTTACCTCGCTGCCACCATTGTCTAAAGTGCCTGTGGCTATAACAGTTGCGCCATTGCTCAATGTATACACTGCCCCATCCCATCCATCGGCAAAGGAATCATACATGTACAACTCATAACAACCGGGTGCCAAACAAAACGAAGAACTATATGGTGCACCGCCCGATGCCACAATGGTGCCAGCGCCATTGCGCAAATTCCAGCTAACCTCAGCACTAAAAGTACCTGCAGCAACATTCATGCTATAAGAGGTAGTGCCTGCCGGGCAACAATTTACATTGCCCAAAGTGACGGCCTGTGTGGCTGAAAAACCTGTGGTAAACGTACCGCTGGCAATAGTGACCGGACCTGGTGCGGCAATGGTGAATGCGGCCCCATTCCACCCATCGCCAAAACTGTCTATCATTCTAAAAGTATAACATCCATCAGGCAAGCAAACGGTCTGGTTGGCACCTGCCAGGCCAGAGGCCAACACAGTGTTTGATGCATCCAAAAATTGCCAGCTCACCTCTGAGGGCCATGTGCCCATACTTACTGTTATGCTATAGTTGGTGCATTGGGCGCTAGCTTCATTGGCAACTATGCATACTAAAAACAAAATGATATTTAATGCAAACCCTTTCAAGTAAATTATTTTCTCTCTATAATTTCGCAATTGTTTTTATCAAGCTTAGCAATTGGTTGCGGGCCTACAACACCCTTTTTGAAGCATTTTATTTCCACCCCCAATGGTTGCAACCATTGGTTCAAATCATTTTCATTAAAGTTGTAAGAAGAATAATAAAACGCCAGAAGATTGTCTGTGTAAGTGTCGGCACGCACCGACTCAAAACCATTATGCGCTTTAATAGTTTGCTCTACTATTCGGCATTGTTCCTCTGTTTTTACCCCCACCAAAATGCATTGTACATAATGCAGCGGAGCGCTGGTAAATGACATGGACATGAAGAAAATAAAGAAACAACACAGCAGGTGTTTCATGGTCAGTAGGTATAAGGTTAAGAATGCACTTAGGCCTAACAAACATAGTCCATTTCATTGAAAATCAATGAAAAAAAATGCTCCCATTTTGTATTTCCAAAAAAAACTATATATGACTAGACACCGCAAAAAGCACGCTACATTTGCGGGTATAAATAAATAAAACATAAAAAAAAATGCCTTTCACATTAGCCCCACTTCCTTATGCATTTGATGCATTGGAACCACACATAGATGCGCGCACCATGGAAATACACCACGACAAGCATCATGCAGCATATACTACCAACCTTAATGCAGCCATAGCCGGCACCGATTTAGATGGACTAACCATAGAAGAAGTAATGGTAAAAGGATTTGACAAACCTGCAATACGCAACAACGGTGGTGGATTTTATAACCACAACCTATTTTGGAGTGTAATGGCACCAAATGCAGGTGGCGCGCCCACTGGCGATGTAGCTGATGCTATAAATGCTGCCTATGGCACTTACGATAAGTTTAAAGAAGAATTTTCTAAAGCCGCTACCACGCGCTTCGGCAGCGGATGGGCATGGCTATGTGTGCAAAAAGGTGGCAAGGTGGAAGTGTGTTCTTCTGCCAACCAAGACAATCCGCTTATGCCCGGTATAGGCTGTGGTGGCACACCTATACTCGGATTAGACGTATGGGAACATGCCTATTACTTGCATTACCAAAACCGCAGAGTGGATTACATAGGAGCATTTTTCAATGTAATTAATTGGGCGGAGGTGAACAAAAGATTTGCTGCTGCGAAATAATATAACACACTAAAAAAAATTATTAAAAGCCTCATGCAATTGCATGAGGCTTTTTTAATATTGAAATACGTTGCACTATTCTACTACCAACTTTTTTACTAGGTGTTCATTCTTTTCGTTTACATAATCCAAAAAATAAAAACCACTTGGCAAACCTTCGACATCAATATTCAAAGAATTGCTCACTATATATTGGCCTATCAATTGTCCGTATAAATTATAAAGTGCGATAGTTCCTTCTAACCTATTTGATACACCATTAAATTTAATGTTTACGATATCTGAGGCAGGGTTTGGATAAATAATAAATTCATGCTTTTGTTCTGCCTTCGCAATGCCTAATGATGTATCATACACCCTACATACATCATAGTCAGGCACTGGTGTATCCACATGATATACAACCGTAATAACGCCATTATGTATATGCCCAGAACCATATATGGAAACACCGTTGAAGGAATGCCAGGGAACATACACCGAGTCCAAATCACAAAAGATTTTCATATCTTTAAGTTCATTAGGCGTAGGTGAAAAATCTAATGCCAATCGTATTAATGAATCATTGACAAAATGAAATGTACATGTATCAGTATCTAAAGGAGGGGATTCACAATTAGTTGTACCGTATAATCCTGCATAATTAATAGCACATTGCGCCTGTATTAATTGTGAGCAGAAATTAAAAACACAAAATCCATAAATGGCAAATTGAAGTAATCATGTTTTCATACTAAATTTTTATGTTAAATTATTCTATTATCACTTTCTTACTCATTCTATGCCCATTATCATCCGTATATTCCAATAAATAAATTCCACTTGAAATATTATTTACATCCAAAATGTATGATACCCCACTGGTAGCAGCAAGGAAATAACTAACCATTTGGCCTTGCATATTGTATAGGGTAAATTTACCCTTTGGATGTGGGTCTAAACTTTCGAAATAAATATTAATAATATCATTAGCAGGGTTAGGATATATTTCAAATCCCACTTTGTTTTTTTCTAACTCAAAAACAGAAACGAGCGTATCGCAACCAGGCACTACACAGCCCATGCTGTCAGTTATGAGCACCCAGTATTGCTGGCCCAATGGAACTTTTAGCGTAGTGCCACAAGCGGCATAACCACCATTTGGTGTGCGGATTACATCATACAACCTATCCATGAAAAAAATGGTATCAGAGTGTTGATAGTGGCGTTTCCAAAGCAAATTGCCTTGGCTGTCCAATTTTGCAAGGGTGCCTTCTCTGATTTCTAATTGGAGATTCGATAGACCATTGCCTACGCTAATAAATGAACCATCGGGATTTTCCTTTACGCCAAATGAGCCACCATAAAAATTTGAAATGTGATAGTGCCGCGTCCATATAGTGTCCAAATTGCTATCGAATTTGCAGTAAAACGACTCATAAGATTCTGCACTTTCATTGCCTGTACTTGCACCATATATAAAATTGCCATCGCTTACTTTTTCAACTTGCGCAGTTCCTTTAAAGCCTATAGAATTCCCAATTATTTCATGGTCTAAATAATTTCCATCGGGGTCTATTTTCAGAAGCAAATTGTTGCTTGCGTTATCGTCAATCTCATTATAAATATCTCCTCCAATAATAAAATTACCTTCATCAGTTTCAACAATGGTCGTTCCTCTGCTATTATATCCTTTGGTCACTTCATAATGATTAGTCCAAAGCGTATCACCATCTGAATTAAATCGAGCTACATAAACCTTGGGAAGTATATTATCGATGTAAGTAACGCCAACAACCACAAATCCCCCGTCAGCGCATTGTTTGGCTTGATAACCAATATAAAAAGTGATGCCATCCCCAACAGTTGTTGTCCAAAGTGTGTCGAGATTGGAGTTGTATCGGAACAGTGCAAGTTTTTTTTCGTGCCATTGGTTTAGCGTTGTATCATAATACTGATAACCCCCAGAGGCAATAAAACCGCCATCAGAACATTTGTCTACATTGTTATACCAATTGTTAATAAGTCTGCTCGATTCACCTCCTATTTGGTTCCACCAAAGTTCTTGGCAATCATACGAGATTTCGGTTGTAACCATGTTCTCTGCGGATATCCAACAAAACACATACAATCCCGAATCCGATAGCTCAATATCATCACCAATTTCAAGAAGATTTTCTTGCCCGTAATAATAGGACTGCCCAAAATTGGAATTACAGGTTTGTGCTTTGATGAGTACACAAAAGAGCAACAAAAAAATTATACAATAATATTTTTTCATTCTAAAAATTTTACCCCTTGGCCCTGCGGGCCAAGGGGATTTTCCTAATTATTTTGATACCGTAAACTTTTCTATTGCAAACATGCGCGAATCCACTATCAACTGCACTGTGTATTGGCCATTTGCGTAATCATTAATATTCAACGAACAAAGTCCTCTACAATCCAAAGCATTGCGCACTTCCATTAGCTTGCCATCGGCAGTATAGATATGAATATATGCACTTTCAATGCCATCAGGAAGTTGAGCGGCCAAATAAATCTCAGTCGTAGCAGGATTAGGAAATATTCCAAGTGAGTGACTGTCTGCGCTATCCTTTTCGTTTAAATTATTGGTCGCTATATCATCCAAAAAGGCTTGTGCTTCTGCACGGTTTTTATTGGGAAGGCTATCCGCTTTGATTGGTTTTTTATAAGCAATTGGCACCATTACATCGTCCTGATCAATCATCCGATAAACATGACCACTTTTATCTCGATACACCGGATGCCCAAATGTTATATGTGATGGGTCGTTGCATCGGATTCTTGTGATGTCTAATGGGTCGTGGGGATTTCTAAATATTGAACAGGGAACAAATGGATCTGCTACACCTTTCGATTTTTCTACTATTTTATTACAGCTGTCCATTAATAGCAGTTCATTCGCCACATTAGGTATTGTGTCGGTTTGGGCAAACACAAAAGAGGATTGCAACAATGTCAGAAGGAGTATTTTAAATTTCATTTGTTTAATATTTTAAATCTAGCTCCGTACTACTTTAATGGTATTGTCATTCAATTATCACTTTCTTCTTCATTCTATTCCCCTTTTCATCTCTGTATTCCAATATGTACATGCCGATGGGTATATGGCTTACATCCACTATCAAAGAAATAGAACTGCCATTTACAAGAAAGGAATTTACCATTTGACCCTGCATATTGTAAAGGGTAAATTTACCCTTTGGATGTGGATCTAAACTTTCGAAATAAATATTAATAATATCATTAGCTGGGTTAGGATATACTTCAAATCCAACTTTGTTTTTTTCTAATTCGAAAACGGAAACAAGTGTATCGCAAACAGGCACTACACAGCCCATGCTGTCAGTTACTAAATTAGAATTCCACTAGCTAATATAGCAATAAAAACTCAAACCAAAGTTTTTGATGACTATTTATTAATCACATAAAAAATTTATTTCAACTAATTATCAGGAATTGTCTCAATTTGCACCTCCATGAAAATCCAAATCATCACCATAGGCAAAACAAGCGCTTCTTATTTAAAGGAGGGCATTAGCATTTATTTAAAACGACTGGAACATTATGCCAAATTAGAATATAAAGAACTGGCAGATGTGCCTGCTAAGGGCCTTACACCCGATGCACTGAAAAAAAAAGAAGGCCTAGTTATTTTAGAAATGCTAAAGCCGGATGATGTGTTGATTTTGTTAGATGAAAATGGAAAGCATTTTACCTCGCGTGAGTTTGCAGATTTTATTCAGAAAAAAATGAATGCAAGTGTTAAGCAAATCATTTTTGTAATTGGAGGTGCCTTTGGTTTCTCGCCAGAAGTGTATGCCAGAGCCAATACACAAATTTCATTTTCCAAAATGACACTCTCACACGAAATGATTCGCCTGTTTTTAGTAGAACAACTCTACCGCGCGCATACCATTCTTAAAGGCGAAAGTTATCATCACGATTGAACGGATATACTTATTGAAACCTATATCTTCGCTCAATAAGGCACTAAGCAATCTTGTTCATACAAACTTATACATATGGCAACGTTCCAATAGAAATTTGGGAATATCCCTTCTATATTTTTCTATTGGTAATAATATGGTTGGGTGCCTCATATATACAGCGCAAAAACATAACCACAAAGCCTGAATACCGCTATTTTTTGTGGGGACTTTGGGCTAAAATTATTGGTGGATTTTTCTTTGCGTGTATATATATATTTTACTACGGTCAGGGCGACACTACCAGTTTTTATGAGTGCAGCATGTCATTCTGCAAATTGCTTTTTCACAACACTTCTGACTTCTTCACCGTGCTTGTAGGCGATGGTTCGCAGGAAATGAAAAGCTTTTTCACAGCGGAAACAGGCGAACCCATGATGTATATGTTTGGAGAAGGCGCCACACGTTTTACTATGAAATTACTTATACCATTTATGCTCTTAAGCGGGCAGAGTTATTTCATCACCACACTATATATTTCTGTATTTACCTATGCGGCTCTTTGGCGCTTATATCTCCTATTCACCTCTTACTTTCCGCTCTATAGGTGGCATTTGGCAGTTGCCATACTTTTTATGCCTTCAGTTATTTTTTGGGGCTCTGGTATTTTAAAAGATTCGTTCACATTAGCATCAGTTTGCATATTCATAATTTTTACAAATAATATTATTCAGAGCAAGGGTTCGTTTATTGGGAATATTATTGGTCTAATTATTTTCGGTTTTATTATTCTATCTATTAAGGCCTATGTTATTCTCATATTGCTGCCTAGCACTTTGGTTTGGTTTTTCTACAACAAAATAAGAAAAATTCGCAATGTGCTTATTCGTGTTTTAGTAGTTCCTTTTATTTATGTATTCATCTTAGTTGGCAGTTACTATGGCCTCAGTGCATTTGGCGACAGCCTGGGTAAATTCAGTTTGAATAAAGCGCTGCTTACCGCAACCATAACCCAAGGCGACCTTAAGCAAGAGTATTATGCAGGCAATAGTTTTGACATTGGTTCCTTTGAGCCAACCCCTGCAGGCGCAATTTCTAAATTTCCGCAAGCCACAGCGGCAGGCCTCTTCAGGCCATTTATTTTAGAAAGTAAAAATGTGGTAATGCTTATAAGCGGCCTTGAAAATTTATTTATTCTGGCGCTTACACTTTATGTGTTGGTGAGAATAAAGCGGAAAACAATAGGTAGGCTTATAGACAATTCGCCTATCATTTTATACAGCCTTATTTTTTCCATCCTGTTTGCATTTATGATTGGTCTTTCTACATCCAACTTTGGAGCGCTGGTACGTTTTAAAATTCCGCTTATACCGCTTTACATGACCTGCCTTATGGTAATGCACTGCACATTAAGGCAAACACAATTGCGCTACAAATCGGTACGAAAAAAATAAAATGCTAATTATGCTGTTCTAATTTTTTCAGCCAACTCTGCCAACTCATCGTTGGTCATTTTTACACGCTCTTTAGTAAAAGATAAATCGCCCACATGATTGAGCGGTATAAGATGCATGTGTGCATGAGGCACTTCTAAACCCACTACTGCCACGCCCACTTTTATGCACGGCACTACACGCTGAATTTTTGTTGCCACCTCTTTAGCAAACAAATTAATTTCAGAAAGTGTAGCTGTATCCAAATCAAAAATATAATCCACTTCCACTTTAGGTATTACCAGAGTGTGTCCTTTGGCCACAGGCTGTATATCTAAAAAAGCCAGAAAGCGGTCGTTTTCGGCCACCTTGTAAGCTGGTATTTCGCCTGCTATTATTTTGCTAAACAAGGTTGGCATTAGCGAGTAATTTCTAAAATTTCGAATTTTATAGTTCCGGCTGGCACCTGTACCTCTGCAACATCGCCCACTTTTTTGCCCAACAGTCCTTTGCCTATTGGCGAGTCTATCGATATTTTTTTGGCAGCCAGGTTGGCTTCGTTTTCAGCCACAAGGGTGTACTCCACCATAGCCTTGTTATTCAGGTTTTTCATTTTCACGCGCGACAATATGAATACCTTGCTATTGTCCATGTTAGTGTCGTCTATAAGGCGAGCATTGCCCACTAGCTCTTCCATCTTAGCAATTTTAGCTTCCAAATGGCCCTGTGCTTCTTTTGCAGCGTCATACTCTGCGTTCTCGCTTAGGTCGCCCTTGTCGCGTGCTTCTGCTATTTGTTGCGTCACGCTAGGGCGCTCCACTGTCTTTAAGTGATGAAGTTCATCTCTCAACTTCTTAAGTCCTTCGGCCGTGTAGTAGGCTACTTGTGTTGCCATGATCTTCTAAATTAAAAATTAATTAAATATGAAACGAAATTTTGCCACCTTGAGTGGGTAGAAAAAAAAGAGAAAACCCTAAAAAGGGTTTTCTCAAAATTTTTATCTACTGCAAATGTAAAAAGAAATCTCTTACAAAAGTATATGCAAGCCTAAGCTATGCACACCAGAGAATGGGTTGGTAACTCTGTAAGAGTAGTCTAATCCAATGATATTCTGATTTTCGCCTGTAGGCAGCTGCACAGTAAGGCCGGCACTTGGTCCTGTGAAAACGGTAGTTCTGTTCTCTTCGTTGGTTACTCCATTTTCAAAAATGTAGCCACCACGAAGTATGAAAGAATTTTTGAAATTAAACTCTGCACCCAAACCAAATTGGTCATGAGAGAATGAATTAGAAGTAAACTGAAGGTTAGTAGTCAACTTCATTTTTTCAGTAAAAATGAAATCGTAAGAGAAGCCAACATTTACCATAGAAGGCAATTCATATTTCTCAGAGCGTTGGTCTACAGTAAGTGAAGACGAGCCTGACGAAGATGAAGGAATATTAGCCGTAATAGACAAACCATCGCCACGGTAGCGCATAGGAGGACCCACATTGCGCAAGGCTATACCAAAACGCAAATTGTCCTTTTCACCAGTTACATAGCGTATGCCTGCATCAAACGATACACCTTGAGAGCGCACGTTGTAAATAGATTCGCTAATGAGACGCATGGTAATACCACCATAAATGCTGTTAGAAAATCCTTTGGCATACGAAAGTCCAATGTTAGAATAATTAGGCGAGAATGAACCAATACCACCCTCAGGCAAATCGGTTTCTGTAATCATAATATCGCCAAAATTCATATTGGTAACAGTGATACCAAGGGCACCATTCTCACCCATTTTTTGGCCGAAACCAACGGCATTAATTTTAATACCTGTTCCAACCAAATACTGGTTATTGGTAAAAATTAAATCTGTTTTGCGCAGCATGGCCAAACCGGCAACGTTGCTAAAAGTAGCTTCTACCCCATTTACTGACGACATTGCTGAGTTGCCTAGGCCTGAAGTGCGTGCCCATGGATTGATGAGCAAGTGGCCTGCACCTGCAGAGCCTGCACGGTCAGGATTGCCTGCTATGGCAGCAATGGCGGTAATTGTGGAAGCGAGTGTTATTGCAATAAGCTTTTTCATAAGCTGATGTTTCTATTAAAAGTTCTACTAAAAATTATTTTGAATTAGAAGTTGTCAAGGTCTATTGGTCGCATTACACCAAACCACTTGAGTATTTTTTCGCCTACGTTAGGTACATTTATATGTATGATATAAGTACCGCTGGCTATTGGAATATTCTTATGGTTTTTAAGATCCCACTCCAAAGAAGTAAGAGGATCAGACTTTTTAAACTGTCTAATCAAAGTTCCATTCAAATCATAAATAGTAATTGTACATACTTCAGGCACATTGGTAATCTTTACTCTATTGTCCAACTTGCTGGTTTCATAAGCGCTAAACGCGTAGTAAGGGTTAGGCACTATGTTTATTAAACTTAAACCGTTGGTTAGTGTGTTAGCATCTGCAGTAATAGCTTCCTGACCTTTAGTAGTAAAGCTATAAAAGTTGTTCCAATCGTTTTGAGCACCTGTAAGGACAGTAAGATCAGATTGAGTAGTGGAATAGCGTTCAAATTTCTTAGCTACTCTTAAACGTATGCGGGCATCATTTGGAATCAAACCTTGCTCTGGAGTAAGCATTGGGTAAAGCGGATTATTTATAGACGAACCTACCCATGTGCAACCCTGGAACACACGCTTGTGCGGTGTTTGACCAGCATTGCTTTCAGTGCCAAGCACACTAAATAGGAAGCTACCTTGGTCGTAACGATCTACATAGTTGTCATCACCTTCTTTTTCGAAGCGAGCGTTTTTAAATACATATATCCAATGCTGACCACCCATTAGCACTTGCGTTCCAATAGAGGATGCAACATTCGAAGAAGGATTCCAAATCATATCTCTACCATTTTCGCCAGACAACCATGAGTCCTCGCCAAATGCAAGATTTAGACGCTCACCGGTGCCAAGGTCTATAGCATAGCCAGGGAACCAACCCATACCGTAATTGCTAACCAAGTCACCTTCGCCAGCATTGTAGCCATCTTGGCCAGCTGACTTACCGTTTTTATCTACAGACGGATGTGAGCGCACCATCATTTTAGAAGCATCATAACTGGCTATTAAGTCTTCAGTAAGAGCATCTTCAGGCTGCATTTCCAATACTGGGCAACGGGTCCACTTGCTCTTATCTGAAGTAAGCACTATGTCCACGTTGTTCAAACCAACTATTGCATTAATAGTACTAAGACCTGTAGACAAGTCGCCATCTAGACCGGTAAGGGTAGGAGCTACGCTATTGAACCAGGCAGTAGCGCCATTCTCAGTAACTTCCTTACTGTAGCTTACTAAATTGTATGGCGACCATGTGCCACCCAATACTTTTTCATAAATCTCTTCTTCATCAGTGAATGGGAAGTCAGTATCACCGCCTTCCTTATAGTCATCATAGATTGATTCACTCTCCAAAGCATCTGAAGCTGATTCTAAGCTACCAGCGCGAATCCAGTTGAATTCAGATAAGCCATCAGCATCAGGGATTCCAGAATACCAAGGCTTAGAAGAATCTTCAAATTCCAAAGAGCCGGAAATAAATCCTGTAAAGCGCTTAAGAGCTGCACCATCTGGATTGAAGTATACATATTGTCCCCAATCCACACTTATACCGTAGTTTATCAATACATCTTCGCTGGCTGCAGCAAATGATTGGTATGAGGTATATTTCTTTTCATTGGTAAGGTCGTTCAATTCCCAGTACATAGAGTCAGGATCCCATTCTTCTATGTTGTCATCGTCCACGTCATTTTCATCTACAGCGTCTATCAACGCTAGTGTATAATCTGCAGCTTGCACGCGCAATGGGTCTACTACCTTCACATTTACAGGACCATTGCCTGGCAGGTGATGCAATTCTGCAGCATAGTTATTAGCTAATATGTCTGCTTCACTTGCACTGGTTATAGTAAGTTCATTCACACCGTTGCCTTTACCTTCTATTCTAGTAAGCGCTATACCATCGCCATAATTAGATTGTACTATAGTACCACCGGCTTCTGGCGATACTGAGTGAGGTATGGCTCTTACTACAGGAATCTCTCCAGTTGCACTTTTACGGCTGGCTATGTATTGTTGGTCTTGACCAATTTCCAGAGCCACATCATAATTCTCATAATTATTATAGCCATAAGCTATCACCATAAAGTAATAAGTCTTATGATTGATAAGGCGACCATTTCCACTGGCAAAAGCATCTTCGGTAACGCGGAACGAACGTCTTATACCTTCGTCTGAACCTTGCACCAATAAAGTAGGAACAATAAGTCCCATGTCAGGGTCGCGGTCGTAGTTAATGATTTGGTCTACACCATTTATTACATCGCACTTAGCTATTAAGCGTGCCTTTTCTATGTCATTCAAATCATTGTTACCTACTTGTGCAGTAGCTAACTGGTAAACCAAGTAGCCCTCAAATTGGTATCTTCTATCGTTGAACACTAGTGGAGTACCATCAGATTTAGCCTCTGGTATTCCTGGGTCAAAACCTGTGCGGTTATCCGCAGTGCCATATCCTTCTTGGTAGTTGTTAGAAACAGCATTGCTATTAGATAGCATTAATATAATCTCTCTGTCCATTTCCTGCACAGCTACATCCGGAGCATCCGGACCTGATACTATTTCAAAACAGTTGTCGAACAGTGCCTGAGCCTTATCGTCAGCCTGACGCATAAGTTCCACACTGGCAAGTGGGCCACCATTGTTGGTTCTTGCCCATACCACACCTACGGTAATATTGTTGTAGTCGCCTGGTTGAAGTACGAAAGGACCGGCAGATTGAATAAAACGTCTGTCACCTGCAGGATTGCCTGATGATTCTTCTGTCCAAAAAGGAATAGCTCCACCATTAGAACCCCAATTGAATGGGTCAGAATCTCCTGGGAACATATAGTCGCAAGGTACGCCCTGAAGCACTCCGCTTCCGCTTACACCATTACCACCACAAAGCATCTGAGCACCATTTTTCCAAATACCACGCAGGTAGTTGTAGTAGTGCACTGCTGTAGATGGGTCACCATTAGTAGGATTGGTACCTATGTTATAATATACAAATCTGCGCATACCAAAGCGCTCATTGTCCACTATACCATCGCCATAGCCTATACCTAAACCTTTGTAAGGAATACCTAATGAGTCTTCAGCATGAATAATATTAGAGGTAAGTGGATTGTCCATTAAGTCATAATCTTGGTAAGGACCTTCGAAGAAGTCAACACCCACAGCAGGAGGGTTTGCACCATAACCTGGGGAGCTGGAAGTAGACTGGTCGTCATTGTCACCATTGTAGCAATAACCTAAACCGCGCTTAACATCACAACCTACATAGTCATCTATGCTGCTTCCCAAGTCGCTATCTACCCACGAACCGAAGTAAGTGTTGGTAAGCGTTTGTGTACCTTGGTTTATCATTACGTAGTTAAGGAAGGTCATGTTATTGATAGCATCGTTGGTGCTGAAAGCAAAAGCCTGAGCTCTGATTTCGATACCAATAGGCTGACCAAGCGACTCTGTGTGAACGTTACCTTTATCATTAAAAATCCAGTAATAAGTTTGGTCACCAAAAAGAGGCACTACACTTTCTCTGTTGCGCTGTGCACAATCTATTTCAGCAAATAAGTCATAGAAAGGATAATCACCATTTTCTGGGTCATACACATCAGGGTTATTGCCAGGGTAGCTCACGTTGTCGTAAAATGGTGCTAAGTAATAATCTTGTCCTGCAGCAGTATTACCATGTGCTATGTAGGTAAAGAAATAATTTGGTATTGAATAACCATCAGGAAACTGTGCATCTATTTCTGCCTGAGAAGCACCTGAAGCAACTAAATCAAAATATTGTCTATGGCGCTGAGCATCTTGTCTGTAGCACACCTGAAAATTATCGTACTGTTGGCAAGTACTCTCAGTTACTTCAGCAGAACCATCGTTAGTAAGAGGGCCAGGCCAAAAGTCGTTGCCATCTGCACGGAATGTAACAGCTGCCATTTTCAACTGTTGGTCAGGAGACAAACCACCTAACCACAATGCACCTGAGTAGATAGAAGAAACAGACTCGTCCTCTTCAGAATTTACTTTAGGTACTTCGTAAGCTGCGCGGTTGTTCGCTCTGTCTTGCCACATAGAGCCACCTGTTTCTATGCGGGCTCTTACGTTGTTCCATTCCAAATCGCGCAGGCCTGTAGCTGCCTGGCAGGCAGCAGCTCGCACTTCTGTGGTAGCTGTGCCATCGCCTGGGTGTATTCCGCCACCACCGGGGTTAGCCCCCATGTAGCGCATTGCATTGGCCGATGTAGTGGAAATAAATAACACGAGTGCTGCTAGTGTAATTTTTAAAATCGCTTTAGTCATCTTTTCTGCTATTGAATTTTTTTTAATCTCTCTTTAATATTTCAATTGTCGTTATGATTTTAGAAATCGAATCGAATACCCAAACGAATCTGTCTTGGTGAACCTAAGTTGTAAGGATTGTTTGCATACATACCGTAATAGTTTCTAAAACCATTTGGCGAGTTCTGATTATTAATCTGCTGCTGATACTGGGCAGAAGCAAGGTAACCATCATCGTCAGGCGTGCCTGTAAATCTGTATACACCAAAAATATTTCTTGTGTTGAACAAGTTAGTCACCCAAAGGTATACGTTCAGATTAGCGGTCTTTTGCTTTTCATTTTCATTGCCATACTTCAAGTTAAAATTCTTGTCAATATTCATGTCCACTGTGAATGACCATGGAAGGCGTGCACCATTGATAGAGCCTTCTGTACTTGGCGAAATTTCGCCAGTGATTGGGTATGCATATACAGCTGGAGTATATGGTGTGCCGCTGCCTAGGTTAGCTATAAAGTTTACACCTGTATTGGCAAATATTTGCTTGTCTTTTATGATTGGGCCATTGTAGTCTTTGCCACCACCATAGCGATAATCTAAAGTGGTAACAATGCGGTGGCGCTGGTCATAACTAAATGGAGTAACTGTTCTCAAGTTAGGCAAACCAGCATTTATCAAGGCTGTTTGCGATTGTGATGAAGAACCTGTACCATCTGCAAACTGCAATGTGTAAGAAGTTTTTAGCTGAATGTTGCCTGTTCTGCGCAGGTCAAAAGTGGCAGTCAAACCTTTTACAGTACCAAAGTCAATATTGTCAAAAGTGCTGTATGAACTAGGATAAGCACCAACAATTTTTCTAATCTGAACCTGATTGCGCAACTCGCGGTAGAATGCTTCAATTTTCAATGAAGAACTCTTAGACAATACTTGTTGGAAACCAAGTGCGTAGTCGGTAGTGCGCTCTGGCTTTAGATTAGGGTTGTTGATGGTAACGTTACGGTTGGTCATGTACAAATAATCAATCGGGTTAAAACGGTTGAATTCTGTAGGACGCTGTGTAAGTACATCGTAGTGTGCAAAGAAGGTAGCCTCATCTGATATAGGGAATGAGAATGCAATACGAGGCATAATATTCACTGCAGGAGTGTAGTCTTTAAACGCGCCACTTGTTAGAGCTGCTTTAGGATCTACTTTTAAGTAAGGATTTATTTTACCGTTAGAGAATACAGATGTTGGGTCATTTACTAATTGGCCCTGTGCATTGTACCAGTTATTACCATCGCGGTAACCTTTGATAGATGTTGGGTTAGCTACATCGTCCACATACACCACAAAACTGTCGCCAATGTTAGATGGGTGTGTTACATTGTTTTCACCTACTCTGGTAGTTTCACCAGCTGTAAAGGCCTCGCTTATTACAAATGGGTCTTTAGGTGTTGGTTGGTTAGCATCATATCTGTCCACACGCACACCTATATTGAAAATCAAGTCGTCAAAAGCAAACTTGTCCATAATGTAGCCTGAAGTATAGATAGGCTCAAATGCACCTATAGGACGTGTGTAGTAATTGTTATTACCGACCTTGGTAGTTTGCGAGAAGAAATCTTCAATGGTTGGTTTTCTTCCAGTAAGCTTATTACCTGCATGGTCATAACCATAATAAGTAACAAGGTTATTGCCTTGGTTAAACAACTCATCAGGGCTAAACATGCCAATGTTCATGGCACTTGGTTCCAGGTTATCTGTATTAATAAAATCGCCACCATTGGGGTCTAAACCTAACGACTGACGCAAGTTGTAGTCAAACTGAAACTGCTGTGCCTGATTGATAAGAGGATTAAAATACACATAGTATTCAGTACCAATATTTACCACAGTAGAGTCATAACCAATTCCGGTATTGTCTAACGAGTTTTTGAATTGGCTATTGGCATATTGTCTGGCAAGTGTCCAAAGACCTACTGGAGATACTCCATAAGCAGCATCTTTTCTTTGCTCATATTCAAAACCAATTTGAATAGCGTGGTCGCCTATATCAGCCGAACCCATACCAGAAACACGGAACTGACCATTGCGCGATTGAGAGAAGTTATTGTTTTGAGTACCTATATAGTTGTATAGGTTGTAAGTCTGAACAGGACTTTGTCCATTTATCAAACCATTACCTGGAGTTACGTTGGTCAAAGATGCATAAGGGCTCTCGTTAATAATCTGTGGGCTAAAGCCGGTTATGAATACATCATTAGGATTAGTAATCAGATTACCATTTTGGTCACGAATAATATCATTTGCAAAAAGGTATGCAGGATCATTTTGGAATAGACCAAAATATTGGTTGGTCATAGCAGCCAAATCAGGATTGTATGGTGAAGGTGTGAAATCAATATTTACATCCTGCACACCAGACTGGCGGAAATATGAACCAGTGTAATCGTAGGTATTACCACGGTGTACATCAAAATAACCAACGTGGCCATATTTGAATAAGTCATCTTTATGCGTATCGTCCTGGCGCTTACGGTAAGTGCTGCTGTAGTCAACCATTACAGAGTAGTACACATTCTTAAGTATAGATGCTGTGCCATTGTCCTGGTCGTCAGTAGCATTTTTAAAACGCTGGCTGAATTTTACATAACCTCTCCAGTCAAAGTCTATAGCTTGCTGGTTGTTGTCCCAGTTCATTGCCAAATTATCATAGTTAAAATCGTGCGCCTTGCGGAAAGCACCTGTACCACCTATAGTTAGCGTAGCAGTTGGCGATGCATTTACATCAATCTTACCCACAAAGTTGGCAGAGCGGTCTCGCACATTTAGACGGGTTTTAATTTTCTCAAAACTGTCTGCAGTAAGGAAGTCAGCGTTGTACAATGCACCATTCACTGTTCCATCTTCCTCTACGTTTTGTCTTAATGGATTAATTAGCAAATTGTTTCTCACATCTTCTTTCATTCTTATTACACCGCCATAAGCCGGTCCTGGATCTACCACATCTGTGAAGTTACCAGAAAGGAAAAAACCTAGAAGTGGAACATCCTTTTTACCTGCAGAATCTTTTTTGAAAATAAGTGGACCAGAAAGTGAGCCTTCCACAAGGTTGTAACCGTAATGGTCTAAACCTACTGCTTTGTCGCCCGACTGAAAACCGGAAGTGATAACCTCCAGGCCTCCTGTATAAAAGCGAGATGAATTTCTTAAAGAGATATTTACCACACCACCTGTAACGTCACCAATATTAGCTGGCACACCACCGGTGATTACAGATACTTCTTCTATAGCTGACTTAGGAAGTGCCGAAGAGCCGCGCACTTTAATACCATCTATATATATCCATGTAGAACCTTCGCGTGCACCGCGAATAGATATACCATTACCTGTATCTGTAGCACCTGCTACTGTAGTAGCCAGGCCAAGTGCAGAGCGGCTAGGCATGTTGCGAATTTCTTCGCGGGTGATAGTGCCACCGCTAGAGCCACCGTCTTTATCTATCAAAGGCACTTTATATTCCACTATTTCTACCAGAATAGACTCTTCGCCAGCAGTCAATTCAAAGTTATAGGTAACCGTCTTGCCACTAGTAATAGGAATACCTTTTACTTCTTTTGGCTGGTAGCCCACATACTCTATACGCACATCGTACGTACCAGGGTCAAGAGGTTTAATGGAGTACTCACCATCGATATCCGTAGTACCGCCATTGACCACGTTGCCTTGGTCAAACACGATAACCGTAACAAACGGTAGTGGTTCTTTGGTGTCCTTGTCAGTTACTTTTCCCTTGAGCGTACCACTATTGGTTTGGCCAAAAGATGAAGTAGTAACAATAAATGCGAGTAGCAATAAAGAGTAAATTTTTTTCTGCATAGCAGACAATTTAAAGGATTGTACAAACAGGTTAATAAAAAGCGTTGGGGGTCGAAAATAGAAATACAGTATCTCTAATAAGC
Organism: Flavobacteriales bacterium; assembly: GCA_031418455.1. Classification (GTDB taxonomy): domain Bacteria; phylum Bacteroidota; class Bacteroidia; order Flavobacteriales_D; family Sanyastnellaceae; genus JANNVZ01. The sequence continues at coordinate 18,982 of JANOXJ010000199.1, forward strand.
AAACCGCCCAAAAAATTTTGGTAAGGAGCGCAAAGAACTCCGAATTACTGCTTCAATGCAAATCTTTTTATTGCTTAAATCTTTGAATCGAAACCTTCTTAGCACTTTGCACCACCAAAGATACGGTGGCTAATGTGCTGAGGCTCTATATTTTGCCAATAGAAAAGGGCATTTGTATACAAGTCCACCCGCCTTAAATTTTCTTTTTTCTAAACCACCGCTTATACCACGGCACATCCTTGCCCCACGAGTGTTTTTGGGCTTTACGCAGGTTTTTCTTCATTCTTTTTTGGGTGGCCTTATCCTGCCTTTTCAGGTGTTGTTTTCGGCCTTTGGCCATGCCCTCGTCATAGGCTTTAGATTTGGCTTCTTGTTCTTTTATGGCATCCTCGCGGGTGCGAGGAGCAGGCTGGGCATCAGGCTTATTTTGAGCATTGCCCACAACAGATAAACCCACCCAAAGGGTTAAACAACTAATTATTTGACGCCATTTCATAATGTGTGTGGGTAACGGGGCTATGGGTAATATTCGTATGAAAACTTGGTAATAATTATGTTATGACTTTGAATATCATGATCTAAAAATGCCTCTATGAGCATGGTAGGCGTGTATAGCACTTCCACCTCGCGTATCAATTTACTAGCCTCGCGGTATTCTACTTTACTAAGGTTTCCAAGTTGGTCGTAAATAAAGTTTTCTGATTTTACAGGATTCTTAAGGTTGTCGCTGGTTTCTATTTTGCTTATCCAGCCATGCTCATTATAAGTATAGCTGCGCGTGGTGGTGCGGCCACTCATTATAAGCTCTTCCACCTCACTCACCATATAGCCCAAATCGTTGCGGGTGATGGTAAGGTTGCTGTATTGCAGCCCATAATTGTTGTAGTTACTTCTTTTCCAAACGTGTTTGCCCGCCTCTTGCCATTGGTAGGTTTCAGAGTTTATGTTTACCACCTGGCCGGGAGTTAGTTTAGATTTTTCGGTAGCCACGTTTTCAGCTTTGCCAAAATCAAGGCGCACCAGATGGCCTTCTTTGTCATAATTAAATTGGGTAGTGAAATATCCTTTGGTACCGTTTTCCTTTTTTACCTGCACCTCGCCTAGCTCGCCCCTCTGGTATTCTATAGTAAGGCTGTCCACAAAGGTCATCACAGACGATACCTTGTCAAGTTTGTGCAGCAAACCCACCTCATTAAAGCGGTACACTATCATATCAGGTCGTTGTTCTATAGGTCGGCCGGGCCTTTTTATGCTGGATACTCCTGTTATAGATTTTACTTTATTGGTCCACAAGAACTGTTGGTTAAAAAACATTTCTTCTTTAAAAGCATTGCCCAATCTATTATCAATAATTTGAGTATGCATGGCAAATGGAAATGCCAATAGGCACAATACATTCAGAACTAACTTTATAAACTTATTTCTCATTTTTTTATTACAGATAAAACCTCCTCCACTGAATGCACAGGAGCAAGACAATGTTGTGAGGTGCAAACATATATGGCTGAATTCGTGCCAACTCTGTTTAAGAACAATGGCAATGAACTTTCTTTTGTTGATGCCACTATGGTGCTGTTGGGTATTAAATGGCTGTTCAATTCCTTTGCCCAAGCTGCGGCATCGGGGCCTGTACACACTATTTCATAATGGGTGGCACTAAGCAATTGGTATGCCTGCAACCAGTTGCTATAGCCAGATGCATAGTCTATTATAGGTTTTACATTGGTAAGCATACGCTCGCAACTCGTAAAATAAAAATCATTTTGAGTATGCACATGCAACTTAAAAAGCACCTTACACATTGCGCTATTTGAAGCTGGCATCACATTGTCTTGTATTTCCTTTTTGCGCGCTATTAACGGGTGCTGAGAAGCAGCAGTGAAAAAAAACAACCCATCTGAATCGTCATAAAAGAGCTCAATCGACTTTTTTACTAATTCCTCTGCACGACCAATCCATTGCTCCTGGCCACTTACTTCATACAAGGCTATGAATGCCTCCGCTACAAATGCATAATCTTCTAAAAAACCATCCACTACACTTTTGGCAGCGGTTCTTACGTGCACACATTCATTTTTACTTTGGCACAAATGCTCAAAAATATTTGATGCTAACTCCTGTGCCAGTTGCAAATAATTTTCATGGGGAAATGATTTATGTGCTTCGCAATATGCTAGTAAGAGCATGGCATTCCAGCTGGTAATGCATTTATTATCGAGCCCTGGTCGTATGCGCTCAGAGCGTTTTTGTAGCAATTTATTTTCTGCATTCCTTACAATTTGCTCTAGCTCGGTGGGGGTAATTCCTTTCCGTTTTGCAAAATCTGAGTCTTGCATTGTGCGCAGTAAAATATTTTGATCGTGCTCCCACAGCGCTTCTTTATCAATACAGAAATATTCTGCTATCAAATCATACTCATGACCCAAAACCTCTTTTAGCTCTGTGCTGCTCCAGGTGTAAAATTTTCCTTCTACACCTTCGCTATCAGCATCTAAAGCGGCATAATACAAGCCTTCGTTAGAAAGCATTTCGCGCCTTAGCCATTGCACGGTTTGCGCTATAACTTTAGCGTACAATTCACTCTTATTGTGCCTATATGCTTTAGCATAAAGCATAATTAGTTGAGCATTGTCGTACAACATTTTTTCAAAATGTGGCACCTTCCAAATAGCATCTACACTATAGCGCGAGAAGCCACCGCCAACCTGGTCATATATGCCGCCAAGCGCCATTTTGGACAAAGTGGTATGCACCTGATCTAACCCGGCTGAAAAACTATTTTGAACACTATAATTCAATAGAAACTCCCAATTGTTGGACATAGGAAACTTAGGAGCCTTGCGGGCACCACCCTCTGTTGTATCCCAATATTGACTCCAGTGATTGGTTACAACGTCTAAAAATTCAGGTTCAAACTCTGCATCTGATTCGGCATTGGAAATAAGGCTAAGTTGCTCTAAACCTTGCTGCAGTTGTGCTGCATATTCCTTCATTTTGTTAGGCTCGGTGGCATATAGATGAATAAGGTTTTCCAAAATATTGAGCCAACTCTTTTTAGGAAAATAAGTGCCACCATATACAGGTAATGCGCCCGGTAGTGCAAACACATTGAGCGGCCAACCACCTTGCAAGCCCATTAGATGCAGCGCATCCATGTATATGCTATCCACATCAGGTCGCTCCTCTCTGTCTACCTTTATGCATATAAAATGTGCATTCATTAATTCAGCACATTCAAAATCTTCGAACACCTCGTGCTCCATTACATGGCACCAGTGGCATGCACTGTAGCCTATGCTTATAAGGAGCATTTTGTTTTCATCTACTGCCTTTTGCAAAGTGGCATTGTTCCAGGGCATCCAATGCACAGGATTGTCCTTGTGTTGTAGTAAGTAAGGGCTTGTTTCTTGTGCAAGGGCATTCATGCTGCAAATAGAACTCAAATATTTTTATTATTTTCAATAAAAAAACAACACGGAAACACAATTGCTGAATTATGCAGTAGGCTGAACGATGGTTTGAAATTCAAAAACCGATTCTAAATTTTTCAGCAAGACTTGCTTCACCTCTGCCATATCTAAATCTCTGCCTAACTCTTTGTTCATAGATGTTACAGCCTTGTCTGTAATTCCACATGGAATAATGTTGTTGAAATAATTTAAGTCTGCATTTACATTAAAAGCAAAACCATGCATGGTTACCCAACGTGAACATTTTACACCCAGGGCGGCTATTTTTCTTGCCAGTTTTGGATTGTCCCAATCTAGCCATACACCGGTAAGCCCATCAATGCGGGCAGCTGCAATGCCATAATGCGCCAATGTGAGTATGATGGCCTCTTCCAGATAGCGCAGGTACTTATGTATATCAGTAAAAAAGTGGTCTAAATCGAAAATGGGATAACCCACTATTTGGCCTGGGCCGTGGTAAGTAATATCGCCACCTCTGTTAATGGCGTAGTATTTAGCCTCTACATTTTTCAGCGCCTCCTCGTCCAGCAGCAAGTTAGCTATATCGCCACTTTTGCCAAGGGTATACACATGCGGATGCTCTACAAAAAACAATTGGTTTTTTGTTACCGCTTGTTCCTCTTCAGGCAAATTTCTGTTGTTTAATTTTTGCTGAACAATGTGCGAAAAAATGCTCTCCTGCAAATCCCAACACTCCTTGTAGTCCATGCTACCAAGGTCTTGAAAGTAAACGGTATTTGTTGACTTGTTGATTTTGAGATTTATTGACTTGTTGATTTTGAGACTTGTTGATTTAATGAGTAGGAGATTTATTGACTTGTTGATTTGGAGATTTGGAGATTTGATGATTTGGTGATTTGGTGATTTTGGGATTAATTTTTTTCTTAAACTATTAGTTATTGATAGAAAAATCATTACTAAAAAAGAAAATTGAAAACCAACTCAGTAAATCAACAAATCTCCAAGTCAATAATTAATTCATTTTGGACAACTCGCCCTTAAGGAATATGATAGCAGGAATAGCTGTAGCATCTTCGTTGCGCATTTCGGCCATTTCTATGCTAAGCCAATCGCCCACATGGTTTAAGTACATGGTGCGTTCAATGCGGCTATTGCCTTTGCCCCATACCTCTACTATAGTATCGCACTTTTCGCCTATAAGCTTTTTGCAAAGCTCCATGCGCATTTGCGAGCGTTTGTGGTCGTCTTCGTTTCTTATAATAACTACTGCTACGCGGTTGTCGCCACCTGTCCAGCCTACCAGCTCATTGTGGTTCATTTCCGGAAACACATGGTGCCAGCAAAGCATTTTGCTGTTTTCATTTATTTGTTGTCTCCAGCGTATGGCAAGGCCTTCGTAAGATGCTTCGCTATAAAGAATAGGAATGCGCTTTACTAATTTTTCGCCAACTGCCTTAGCTGTAGAACGAATATTGGCTATGTCAGACTCTATAAGGGCTATGCTTGCTTCTACTTCAGCTTCAAAACTTGAGTCCACAAGACCATAGTTTCTAAGCATAAAGAATAACTGAACAGAGCTATATCCAAACATGCTTCTTGGAGGATTGCCGCCAGGAATAAATATAGCGTTTAGACCATGCTCTTTTGCATAAGCACCAATTTTGCCACCGCTTGTAATACAAGCTATTTCGGCACCTTTGGCCACTGCCTCTGTCATAGCAGCCACTGTTTCTTCAGTATCGCCACTATAGCTGCTTATTATTACAAGTGTGTTGCTATCTACAAAAGCAGGCAATACATAATCGCTTGTACAAATGATAGGCAACTTCGCTTTATCTGCTACAATTTGAGAAACTATTTTACCACCTATACCGGAGCCACCTAAACCAGAAATTACCACGTTGGTAATTTTTTTGTCTGTCTTTTTCAATTGGGCAGCGCGGCCAATGGCAAGTGCCTCGCGCAGGTGGTTTGGAAATGCTTCTACTAATGCTTTCATTTTTTTATACTGTTTATTTTTTTTTGCGAGGCAAATGTAAATGGTACATGTTAGCCTTTCACTAAGAATAAGTTGTCAGTAATGAGCACAAAAGTGTTATTGACTTTTGAAAAAAATCAATTTAATTTGTAGCATAACTCAAAATTCAATCAAATTATGGGCAAATCGAAAGACGCTAAAAAAGAAGTAAAAAAAGTAGCGACAAAAACAGTAAAAGAAAAACGCGCTGAAAAAAAAGATAAAAAGCCGAAGTACGACTAATTTCAGCCAGTGGTGTTGTTAAGCTTATAAGCTTATATGCCAACTTAAAGACAAAAAAATCCCCGCATTCAGATTTTCATCTTGTGCGGGGATTTTTTATTTGGATGTATTTAGGTAATATAGTTTACTTAGTTCACTTTGGCTAGTGTGTTAGCCAATCCTGAATATTGCATCAGTTCCATTTTTATAGAACCTACCATAATTTTTGCCTTGGCTAATACAGGCAAATGGTTGGCATCGTCAGTTATCCATACACACAGGTCTTCTTCCTTTTTAAATACGCGACCCTTTTGAACCACAGGAGCAAATTTTATACAGTTAAACGTACCTGCATCTACTTTTATCTGCTCCTTGCCCAGGTACTTCATGGCTAGAGGATATAACTCATCATCTACAAGGGTCATAATGGTAAAAACATCGCCCTTTTTAGCATTGGAATAATCCAGAGTGCGTGCGTAGTAATAACTGCTAAGCATGTCTTGAACAAAATCAGGAGTATAGTAGGCGTCACCCTTGCTGTCTTTGTAGGCACGCTTTTCAGGAGCAAATGTGTAGTCTTGATTTATTTTATAGCCACCCTCATCGCACTGACGAATAAAACGGTGTGGGAACATGCCTTGTTTGTCTATATACGTTTCATAATGGTCGCGCACTTTAAAGAACCAGTCAAACGAACCAAGGCTTTTGCCCTCGCCTACTATATGAAATGCCTCGCGGTCGCCAAATTTGTATTTGCTTTCTTCCACCTTTAGTGTGGCTTCGCCTGCGTCTATCATACCATAGTGTACACGGTATTTTACAAACTCGCCTGCTTTAAAGGCGTTGTTAGTCATGGTGCGGTAGCCAAGGTTTTTAAGCTTGTTCATGTCCACCTTAGGCGGCTTGGTAGCCTGGCCAAAAAGAATGTTTGCACTGATTACAAGAGCGAAAAGAAGAATGTTCTGTTTCATATTCACGTTGTGTTTAATAATAACGCAGAGAGTATTCCAAAGGTTGGGCCAAAATCAATTTGGCACCTACCTTATATTGACTTTTCTAAAATATTTACCCCAAAAACGCACCGTATACCGAACGAAATTTAACCGCCCATATTGCCTATTAGAATGAGCAAATCGCTCATGCCCACCATACCATCATTGTCCAAATCGCTAGCCGAACAAGCAGGCGAGGTGCAACCAAAATTGCCCAATACAATGTTGAATTCCTCTATAGATACCACTCCATCGCCATTAAAGTCGCCACCGAAGTAGCTGCAAGAACCATCGTCACAAGTGGCGGCAGCATTGTAGTTAGCCGCTTCAGGATCTGTGCAGCCGGTATTGCTATTTATCATTACCACCACTTGGTTTGCAGCCTGGCAACCTGCTGCATCAACCACCGCTACAGTATAGCTGGTGGTATTGGCCGGGTCTACTTCGATACATGCGTTCAAAAACACGCCAGGTGACCATATATAAGCTACTATAGGACCGTTGGCAGAGGCAGCCGTAGCGCATAAAGTAGCTACATCACCAGGACAAATTACTATATCATTACCTGCATTAACCACAGGCAAAGGAGCTACTGTCAAAGTCATTACATCAGAAGCTACACAGCCTTGCTGATTTATGTAGGTGTAGGTTAAAGTATAAGAACCCACAGCGGAGGCACTAAACAAACCATTGGTAGTAATAAATGGTGCGCCAGACCACGCGCCTCCTGCTGGTGTGCCAATCAATTGTGTAGTTTGGCCAATACACTGAGTTAAATCTGAGCCTGCAGATACCACAGGCGTTTCAAGCACAGTTGCAACCACTTGATCACATGCTGTGCAACCCACACCATTGGTGTAGCAATAGCTTAGTGTGTATGCTCCAGGTGCGCTAAGTGTAAAAAGTCCGTTACTTGTAATTCCCATACCGCTCCATGTTCCCATATCAGGCGAACCAGTCAATTGCAAGGTATTTCCCGCACAAATATTAAAGTCCGCACCTGCGTTAACAACCGGTGTTGGATTTGTAGTTATAGTTATTGCATCTGACGCATTGCAGCCATATGCATTGGATATAGTAACAGTGTAAGAAACTGTAGAAGCAGGAGATGCAAAAGGATTGCTAATGGCAGCATTAGACAGGCCCATAGCAGGTGACCAATTGTAAGTAAAAGGACCAATGCCTGATGCCACTGCTTGCAGCTGCACTGCATCGCTCATGCAT
>JANOXJ010000200.1:0-34234 GCA_031418455.1 Flavobacteriales bacterium
GGTGGTTTTTCACCTGTTTTATTACCTATGGTAATTTGCGGTTTGGGTATTTTGTTTTCTTTGGTTGGTACTTGGTTTGTTCGTATTAAAGACGATAAATCAAACGTACAAACTGCCTTAAATATTGGAAATTGGGCTTCAATGGCTTTAACTGTTGTTGCTTCTTATTTTATAGTAATGTACATGTTGCCTGATGGCGTTATTTCTCTTCGTGGTGTAGAATTTACTAAAATAGATGTATTCTTCGCAATCGTAGTAGGAACAATAGTTGGTGCAATTATGAGTATCGTAACTGAATATTATACAGCAATGGGAAAACCACCTGTGATGTCAATTATTCAACAATCTTCAACAGGACACGCAACTAACATTATTGGTGGCTTAGCCGTTGGTATGAAATCAACCGTTGTTCCAATTTTAACGTTAGCTGCTGGTATTATGGGTTCTTATTATTTTGCAGGTTTATACGGTGTTGCTATTGCAGCAGCAGGCATGATGGCAACAACAGCGATGCAATTAGCCATCGATGCATTTGGACCAATTGCTGATAACGCAGGTGGAATTGCAGAAATGAGCCAATTGCCACCAGAAGTTCGTGAACGTACAGACAATTTAGATGCCGTTGGTAACACCACAGCAGCTACTGGAAAAGGATTTGCCATCGCATCTGCAGCATTAACTTCATTAGCATTATTTGCTGCATTTGTAGGTATTGCAATGCCGGACAATCAACATATTGATATTTATAAAGCAGACGTTTTAGCAGGTTTATTTGTAGGTGGAATGATTCCATTTATATTCTCCGCTTTAGCAATTTCTGCCGTTGGTCGTGCTGCTATGGCTATGGTAGAAGAAGTTCGTCGTCAGTTCCGTGAAATTCCCGGAATTATGGAATACAAAGCAAAACCGGAATATGAAAAATGTGTTGCTATTTCTACACAGGCATCCATCAGAGAAATGATAGCGCCGGGTTTAATTGCTTTAATTACACCTATCGTAGTGGGTTTCATTTTCGGACCTGAAGTTTTAGGTGGTTTACTGGCTGGTGTTACGGTTTCCGGTGTATTGATGGGTATGTTCCAGTCAAACGCCGGTGGTGCATGGGACAATGCTAAAAAGTCATTTGAGAAAGGTGTAGAAATAGAAGTGAATGGCAAAAAGGAAATGTTCTTTAAAAAGTCTGAGCCACACAAAGCTGCCGTAGTAGGCGATACAGTGGGCGATCCTTTTAAAGATACTTCTGGCCCATCTATGAACATTCTTATCAAACTATCATGCCTTGTAGGTCTTACGCTAGCTCCTATGTTGGGCGAACAGGTATTGGAAGATAAAGCCAAATTGATGAACAACTCTGGTATGACGGAGGTGCGCAAAGAAGAAAGAATAATGATAACACAAGATGATGCCGGCAATAAGGAAATGACTGTGGTAGCTACCAACAACGAAGGCGGCAGCGAAAAAACTGTAGAAGTAATGGTGATGCCTGATGGACAAAATGCTCGCGTAACTACTACCGTGGCTACACCACAAGGCATGGTAACATCTAACGAAATGCGTCCGTTAACAGAAGAGGAAAAAATGCGCTACAATACACCTCCACAACAGCCTGTTAAGAGTGTAGATTCAGCCATTAAAAAATAAAAAATAAACATGAATAAACTCCTTATCATTCTTATAGCCGTTGCAACCATAGTTGCTTGTAACAATGCGCCTGCCGACCAGAAACAAGCTGGCAACAGCACACTGGCAGATGGCACTATTGTAGACGCTAGCGGACAGCCATTGGCATACGATGCTTGCTCTTGCGCCAAATATTTAGATGGCAATAGCCCTGAATATGCAAAGTGCAAAGAGCTACGCAAGGCAGATCCAAAGTTCAATGATGACTACCAGCAATGTTTGTTAGCCCAGAAAAGTGGATTGGATACAAACCAGGTAAAACTGAAAAAAGCCAATGACATGACTGCTGTATCTTCTACATCAGGCAACTATACATTTGACCTAAGCAAGTCTAAAATAGTATGGCGTGGCGAAAAGGCAACCGGCAAAACGCACAAAGGAACCATAGCACTGCGCGAGGGAACCCTTGTAATGAGCGGTGGAAAAATAACTGGCGGTGGTCTTTCTATTGACATGTCTACCATAAAAGTGACTGATGAAGATGCTACTAGCTCAAACAAACTGGAAGGACATTTAAAAAGCCCTGACTTTTTTGACACAGCTAAATTCCCGTATGCTAAATTCGAGATTACCAGCGTAGGTGCTACTAACGGACAAAACGTGGAATTAAAAGGAAACCTTACCATAAAAGGCATTACCAAACCAGCTACTACAAACGTAGTTTTGGTAGATAATTCTGATAAAATTTTGTTTGGTGGCTCGTTAGTTTTTGACCGTGCTGAGTTTGATGTGCGCTATGGCTCTGACAATTTTTTCCAAAACCTGGGCAATGACCTAATCAAGGACGAAATATTATTGACGTTTGACGTACTGGCTGTAAAGCAATAAAATAATTTTCTTTCAAAATATTTAAAGCGAAAAGAGTACATACTCTTTTCGCTTTTTTTATTCGGAAAAAATGATAAGAACGAACTTAAACCATTTTTTTGGCTATCCCTGCATATGACCAAAATTGATTCCGAATAAGAACATTTAAATAGCTATACTAGCACTGTGAAAAACCTGACATTTATATTATTATGCCTATGGCACCAGCCCTCTTTAGGTCAATGTGGAGCTTGCAAGTACCAAGTAAATTTGGTAAACAATGGCGCTTTCAGTTCTGGCAATGCTAGCTTCATTTCAGAGTTAGATTATGTAACAGGCATATTCACATGTCCGCTTTGTCCGGAGAATACTTATACCATAGGTGCCAACGCTGTTTTTTACCACAGTGGTTTCTTTGGCAGCGACCACACCAATCCGCCCAACGGTAATTTTTTTATTGCTAACGGCCCAGGCCAAAGCGGCTCGCAGGTGTGGTGCGAAACATTAAATGTGCAAGCCAACACCGATTATGTGTTTAGCTTTTGGGCTAGAGATGTAAATAGTAATAACGATCCACATCCGCTTGCACTGTTGCAAGCCTCCCTTAATGGCGCACTCTCTGCAGATACTTTGGTGGCGCAAGGCGGCTGGCAACAATTTTCTCTGAACTGGAATAGCGGTGACACAACGCTGCTGCAGCTATGTATAGTAAACCAACAATCGCAAACCGGAGGCAACGATTTTGGGTTGGACGACATTTCCCTTACAGGCTGTCATGACTACCATTTAGCGCACACAGCCAATGCCGGTGAGGATGTTACTCTTTGCAGCAATGAAATAGCTCAGCTAGGCAGCACACCTCACAGCGGGTACACCTATTCGTGGAATAATTTAGCTAATCTTTCCGCACCTAATGCAGCCAATCCAAATTTCAGTGTCAGCAATACTTCAGGCGAAAACATAACACTTGAATATGTGCTGACGAGCGATAGCGCAGGCGTGGGATGCATAACTACTGATACAGTATTGGTAACTGTGATGCATGTCCCTGACTTTAATCTTGGGGCTGATACTTCCATATGCGCTTATAACACACTGCTATTAAGTGCTGATACCATTTGGGATAGCATACTATGGAACACCCAATCAACAAATTTAGAAATAGAAGTAACACCAGGCGAGTATTGGGCGCAGGTACAATACAATAATTGCTACGTAAATGACACTATAAATATTTCAGCAATTAATTTACCTGAAATAAATTTAGGTGCCGATACATCTATTTGTTCTAATAACCTGCTAACGTTGCAAACTGATTACATAGGACTTTGGAGCAATGGCAGCACTGCCGATAGTTTAGTAGTCAATGAAAGTGGGACTTATTTCTTTACTCTAAATCAAAACAACTGCACAGTTTCAGATACCATTCTTGTTACCGTGTTTGAATACCCACAAATTAGTTTGCCAGCCGACACATTTTATTGCGAAGGCACAACCTTAACTTTGGATGCTAATGCCAATGGCCTTTGGAATACAGGCGTTGTTGGCGAAACAATAACCATTACACAACCCGGCTATTATGACATAATGGTAGAAAATGGTCCTTGCCTTGTAGAAAAAGGCACCAGCGTAGCCTTGGTACTATTGCCAGTGGCAAACTTGCCAAGCGAAACACTTCTGTGCGAAGGCGAATATTTATACCTGGATGCCTATGCTCCACAAAACGAAAATTATATTTGGAGCACAGGTGATACTGCTAGCCACATAAGCGTAAATAATGCAGCCACCTACACCGTCACTGTTAGCAATTATTGTGGCAGCAGCACGCAGTCTGCTCAACTGGATACTTACCTCTGCGATTGGCAGTTATTTATCCCCAATACATGCACACCAAACGAAGACGGCATAAATGAGACTTGGATGGTGCAAGGCTATAATGTTACCAACGTGAAAATTTTTGTTTACAACAGACTAGGCCAACCTGTATTTTATACCAATAACATGGAAGAAGCCTGGACTCCGGCTATAGGTGTATGCGATGATGTGTACAACTACCGTGTGGAAGCTATTAGCTTTAACAATGAAAAAATATATAGGTTTGGGCATATCTATTTATTGAGATAACTTTTACAAACTTGGTAATCTTTATAATTTCTGACTCAGACCTTTTTCAGATTCAATTGAACATCAATCTTTAGTAAGAGTTAAACAAACATATTTTATTTATTAGATTTACATTGCAATAAAACATCGCATACATCAGAACATCATGAAAAAAACATTTTACTTACTACTTACTGCCATATCACTTTTGTATAGTGATTTAGTATACTCCCAGGAACAAGCAGGCACTGAGTTAAGCCAAATTTGGACGGGCACCAACTGGGATAACTACTTGCGTGACACGTATGTCTTTATCACTGACAACGACAACAATTGTTTTGTTTCTGAAATACACAATTGGTATTGGTTAGCCAATGACTGGTCTGAAAACTCAAGAAGTTATCTTAATTACGATGCAAATTTTGTGCTCCAAAGCAAGCTATCGCAGTACTACAATGGCGAGGTGAACAATTGGGAAAACAATTATCTGGAAACCTACACCTATTTGCCCAATGGCAATTTAGAAACTACCACCCTTCAAACTTATGAGTTATCAGCATGGGTGAATTTGAATTTAAAAACATATACCTACAATACTAATGGAGATGTGGACATATACACCTTTCAGCTATGGAATAATACTACTTTGGAATGGACCAATGGACAGCAAGAACTAAATACCTATGATGCCAACAACAATCTTACACATAAACTAATACAAACATGGAATGAAGATATAAGCGAATGGGTAAACCAATACGATAATGTATACACCTATACCAGCAATCTGCTTACCAACAGGGTAGAACAAGCCTGGCAAGCAGGAACAGACGAATGGGTGAACTCACATAATTACACATATACTTATGATGCAAACTCAAACCTTACTTCCAATACCATCCAAAACTGGAACACAACTGACAATGAATGGGAAAATCAAGGCAAATTCAGCTACTCCTATGTAACGATCTCTGGCGAACAATTGCAAGAAGTACTGCTACAGTTTTGGAACGCTACAACGTCCTCCTGGACTAACTCCACCACTACCCTTTTTAGTGATTATTGCACCGGTAATTCCGTTAATGAACTTATCACTAATACCAGCATTGTACTTTTTCCCAATCCTGGCCATAGCCTATCAGTATCCATTAAAAACGATACCAATGAAACCATGATAATTTCGTTTTATGATGTAACCGGAAAACTAGTGTTACAACAAAATCAAAATCTTACTTCAGGTAACAATATATTTTCTCTTGCCACATCTGCTTTAGCAGCTGGTGAGTATTTAGTAAAAGTAGAAACTGGAAATACGGTGACAATAAAAAATTGGGTTAAGCAATAATCACATTAATAAGAACTACTGTAAATCCAAAGCATTCAGTAAAACCCGAACAGTTAAAACGGTTCGGGTTTTTTAGTGTTTACACATTATAATCGTCTATGCTTTTTAAAGTCATCTCTGATACTAATTTTTAATGTCAATATAAAATATGTGAATTATTTAAGCATAGAGCAACTATTAACTTAAGAAGATTGCTATTCGCAAATGGAAAATCTAAATTTCGTCAACTTTAAAATCTAAAGCGATGAAATCAAAAATTACCCTTTTGCTCTTTCTAGCATTATTGATGAGTGCTATGGAAATGCTTGCGGGAGTGCAAGCTGGAAGCGAAATCACCAAAGTATATGTAAACAATGATTGGCAGCCTATTGCTAAGACGACTACTGAATTCATCTCATCGGACAATGAAAATTGCTTGATATCCACCACTAAAACTTTCGAATTCTCCCGAGAATCACAAACATATAAAGTGAAAAGTAGAAGTTTGTACAACTACAATAGCGCTATGGTACTTGTAAGTAAACTAACTCAAATATTGGATGAAACCCATCGCAAGTGGGATAATGACAGGGTGGAATATTATACTTATACAAGAGATGGCCAGCTAGCTACTACAGTAATTAAAATAGCACGTGATGGACGATGGATTAATCGCTCTAGAACCACTTTGACATACTTGCCTGAGGGAATGTTGGCTAAAATTTTGGTGGAAAATTTCAGCCCACGCAGCAACGATTTCGAACCGACAACTTTAGATGTATTGCTTTACGATCCGTCTGGAAAGCTCATTACACAATCGCAGCAGACACTAGTAGCGACTAGCCAAAGATGGGAAAATGTAACCAAAACAACTTTTGAATACATTCATGACCAGTTAGCGCAAAAAACTAACTATCTATTCGATCACGCTGAGAAAAAATTTAAAATGACAGATTTGGAAGATTATGAGTATGATGGAGAGTCAAGATTATCTAAAATTATTTCACGAGGAATTGTACCTCACACCATGCAGATGATTACCACCGGTGCTAAAGAACTCGTGTATTACTTAGGACAAAATGTATTACTTCAAGTGACTCAGCTAAAAAGAAATGATAGCAATGGCCAACTAATAAATGTTTCAAGAATAAACTTCACAGATTATTGCAAAGCTCCAATCTTAGATGAAAAATCTACTGATACTGAAAACAATGAAACAGCACAATTAAATGCGTACCCTAATCCAGGGCTAATACTTAATATTAACATGTATGTATTAAAAGAAGAAAAGGTTGTGGTTAGAATTTTTGATACCATTGGAAAACTTGTACTTGAGACCAACAAAAATTTGGTTGAAGGCAACAATACATTTCAAATGGACACTGCAGATTTACCTAATGGTACCTATGTGGTTCAGTTGAATGGTAGTTCGTTTAACAAGCATATGAACTGGCTAAAGCAATAAGCCGAAGAAATGAACTGCTAATCATTGTATCAATTTAGATTATCATTATGAAAAAACCGGGCGAAGTCGCCCGGTTTTTTCTTTGCGCACATAACTGGACTAAGAGCACTATGGTTTATTTAGAAATATCAATTGGTCAAACAGCTTTCAACCATTAGATAAGACTACTCTACTATTTATATATATGATATGAATATAATTCATAACACTCGCTCATTATGAAACAAACTTTCCTACTCTATTCACTTCGGTTCAAATTGCGATTAGACAAGTAAAAATGAAACGCGAATTTTATTTCACATAATTTTTCTATTCACGCCTTAGATATGAGCAACTATTAACTTAAGAAAATTGATATCCCTTTATATTATAACGAAATTTCGGGAAACAACTAAAATCTTATAATAATGAAATCAAAGCTTGCCCTAAGTACACTAGCAGCGCTTTTGATGAGTGCTGTTCTAGTCACCGCCTCAGACCAACCAGGTACTGTGGTAAACAAAGTTTGGTTTAACCATGAGTGGACCAACTTTACAAAAAACACCCAGGAGTTTGATACGGACGGTTCCGGCAAATGTCTGGTAACTATTCAACATAACTACAAATACAATTTTGCAGTGGCAGATTATGTTGAACAATCAAGAACTATTTTGTTTTATGATTCACACAACCAATTGGTAAGAAAACTAAATCAAATAAACAGCGCAGCATCTCGCGCTTTTATTGACGACACAGAAGAAACATTTACCTACACAAGAGAAGGCTTATTGCAGTCTGCCACTTTGCGCAAAGTGGTGCAGCCCGATGCCGGTTTAGTTGGCACCGATGCACAGATAAATGATAGCCGCACTATTGGCAGCAGCAACAAATGGGAAAATGTAAGTTTTAAAACTTACACTTATACTAACCTTGGTCTGCTGAACAGTTCTACATTAGAACTTTATAACCCATTTACTAAAGACTATGAGCCATCTAAACAAGAGTTTTTATACTATGATAGAAATAATCAGTTAATTACTGTTCTCCGCCAAGCCTGGAGGTTTGACTCAAGACGTTGGACAAATGACTCCAAACTAATAAATACATACATGGGTAAATTATTACTTAAATCAGCTGAATATGTTTTCAAACCAGAACAAAACAGATGGATAAATACTCAAAACACGCTTAACGATTTTGATATAGAATTAAGACTAATAGTTTCCACCGTGCAAACTCTTGTTCCTAACTCTCTAAACCTAAGAACAACTAAGAAAACCGAAATGACCTATGAATTGGAGACTGGCAATCTTGTGCAGGTTGTAGAAAGAACTCTCAATGAATCCACTGGTCGTTTGCAAAATCATATTCAAACAGTTAATTCAGACTTCTGTGGTAGCGTCACAGCATCATTAAGAGAATCTGTTGTACTTACTGATTTCAATCTATATCCAAATCCTGGTGCAAACTTGAATTTGAATATTGTGAGCGATAAGAACGAAACTATAGAAGTAAGAATAATTGACAACAGCGGAAAATTAGTTAAATCATACAACGAAAAAATAAATACAGGTTCTAACACTAATGAAGTAGATACTGCCGATTTAAGCAATGGTTTGTATGTGGTACAAATAGTAGCTTACGATGGAGTAAAAAGTAAAAACTGGTTGAAATACTCAAATTAATAAAACAACCATATTCTTACAATACCAATTAGTGTAAAGACTCAAAATAACTAAAAGAAAAATATCCGGGCATTACTAATGCCCGGATATTTTTTTCACATGCTATTGCATTATATAATTTTATTGAGCGCATTGAAGTTGCATTAATTAAATGCCATTCTGAAATATGCACTTACACAGCATCGTTAAATAGGAATATCTAATCACTAACGGTATACTAAATATTCATTGCATACATATGTGTCTGTGTAAGCTATTTATAAAGGGGTTCACATATTAATTACAGCCAGCTTTGCATAACTCATAATATGAATAGTTAAAATATACACATCATAAATAAGTACACTTGACATTAAACGTATGCGCTACAAGCCTTGCAGTTCTAATGCTTCAAGATTCAACGCATGCAATAATTGTCATAATTCAATTGTAAAAATTCCTTAATAAAAGCCAAATAAAAATTTCATGAGCAAATTTTAACTTAACTAAATTGATAAAGGAAAATTGAAAATGTAGATTTCGGTCATCAAATAAAATTCTAATAACAACCTATAAAATCTAAAGCTATGAAATCAAAACTTACCCTACTGATGGTTGCAGCACTCTTAGTGAATGCTATAAACGTGCTTGGCACTTCTCAACCAGGAACAGAAGTAACTCAAGTGTTAGTTAATAATGCTTTGGTTAACCATTCTCGAATCACTAGAACATTTATCTCTAACCACGATAGCCAGTGTTTAGTTTCTGAAATTACTCATGCGCTATACAACCCTACCAGCAGAAAATTTTTAGCCGATGAGAGAAGCGTGCTTACTTATGATGCTCTTTCTCTTCTTAGAAGCAAAATAACTCAAGTGTACAATGCTCAAGGCAGAGTATGGAAAGATGATAGAATTGAAAACTACGACTACACTGCTGAAAACCTTTTATTAAGCACTACTATCTTAAGAAGTTCTAATGGACGAATGGTTCCTTCAATAAAAGAAACTTTGACTTATGACAGAAATGGCAAAATTACTACCAGATTACTTCAGGTATACGACCCAATTGCACGTGCTTTTGTGAACCAAACTCTTGAAACTAACTACTACAATCGCAATAGCACTGAATTAGTGTCAAAAAATATTCAGGAGTTTAACTTGCTACATCAAGCATGGGTGAACAAAGGCAAATTGAACAATGTATATGTTGATGGCAGATTGGTTCAAACTTTAGAATACTCTATCCTAACTGCTGGTGGTGACTATTCAGCTACTCGCATTACTACAAACACCTTCAATGCCGATAAAAAAATATCTGAAATCTTGTTGCAAGAATTGAATCCTATTACACATGTGCTTGAAATAGCTAGATTGTCTGAATTAACTTACACTAATGGAGATTTGGTAAGAGTAATAAACAAAAAAATAAACCCACGCGACAATAGATACGTAGTATCTGATTTGCAGGAGTTTTATGATTTTTGTTTCCCAGATCCACATGCAGACGTTAGAACTACAGAAGTTTCTGATGAAGAGCAAAGTACTACAGAAGAAATAAGCATGTTGGCTTACCCAAATCCTGGCCAAGATTTAAACTTAAACATTATCAGCACAAACGATGCAATGGTTCAAGTTTATATCTATGATTCTGCCGGAAGAATGGTAAGTACATTCAATCAGTCAGTTGCCAAAGGAACTAACACCAAAGAAATTGACACATCAAACCTTAGCAATGGTACATACATTATCCATTTAATAACCGATAATGGAATAGAAACAAAAAACTGGGTGAAGCAATAATAAACCACCCAATCTTGATTTCATTTTATTGGCGTAAAGTTTAGATTCAGCCCGAGCACCGCAAGCGATGCTCGGGCTGTTTTGTTATAACTATGTGCATTAATAATATTGAACAAATACAGTGGTTATTAGTTTACTTATTCCTTTCCCAATTAATGCAACTTTTTACTCACTTGTAGCATCTTTAAGGCATGCGAACTCTCCTATTCTCTTTCATAATTCTCACATCCATATATGCCAATGGCCAATTTGTGAATGGAACCTTTCAAGATGCATTTGTTAGCGATTGCTCTGCCGGACCTTCTTGGAATATACCAAATGACCTTAGTAATTTACCTGAACGTACCGAAACTTTTCAGCCCGGCAATGCCTGGGTGGACATGACTCCTTGCGGAGCATTTGGCAATGGAACGTGGATAGAACAAACTGTGCCTACAATACCCAACAATTGTTATTCAGTAACTTTTGATTTAGGAAGCTACTGCGGCTGGGATGGAAGTGATGCAGGTATTTACGTAACGGTAGATGGCGTAGCGCTTGGCGACAGAATTTATAATGACGTGTTCAGCTGTGTAGCGGGCACTCTGGGGTGGAGCACTTTTACTTCACCTGTTTTCGTTGCCACCAGCAACTTTACTACCATTCGCTTTACTGGCGAAGGCCGCTGCTCTTCCATAAGCCCCACAAGTGGTTTTGATGCATGCACGCCCATAGGTGCCATGGGTAATCCGGGTGTTATTGCATTTGACAATGTAATTCTCAACTCGCTTGGTGCAACCACAGAAAATCTAACTTTTGAAGACGAATTTATTTGCGCTAACTCCACCATAACTATAGGCGAAGCCGAGGATGGTTTTGATTACATATGGTCTACCGGTGAAACCACGCCTACCATAGAAGTAGATGCACCCGGCACCTATACGTTTGAATATACAGGTGCGTGTGTTGCCGGTTCGGCCTCCATTAATGTAGTGCAAGGCATAGAACCGATTGCTGTTTCGATTGGTTCAGACACTCTGCTTTGCTCGCCATTCTCTTTGGTATTGCCCGATCAGGTTAGCAATGTTCTTTGGTCTACCGGTGAGGTAGCTAGCTCTATTGATGTAAATGCTTATGGAACTTATTGGGCTAGAAGTGAAACCGAATGTGGTACCAATGCCGATTCAATTAGCATAAGCGTACCTACAATTCCTGTTGTGGATATTAATGACTCCTATACTTTGTGCGAGGGCAATTCACTTGAAATTAGTTTACCTGGTGGCTTTAGCAACATTGTTTGGAGCAATGGCCAGTCAGATAGCAGCGCATTCATTTCTGAAGCCGGCACTTATTTTTTAACCTACAACTCATTATGTGCTCAGTATCAAAAATCATTTGTGGTTATTGTGAACGATTGCGATTGCGACATATATGTGCCAAACAGTTTTACAGCAAATGACGATGGCCTAAACGATGTATGGAAACCATATTTGGACATTGAATGTGAATTTACTTTAAAAATATGGAACCGCTGGGGCGAAAAAATATTTGAAACCTCTAACAGTGATTTAGCCTGGACAGGCAATGCTTACAACGGATCGTATTATGTACCTGGCGATGTATATCTGTACACTATAGAATACAGATCGGGTCAGGTAGAGTGGAAAACATTAAAAGGAACTGTAAGTATTATCAGATAGCATCATCTGCCCCACTCTATGCGCGGCATGGGCGTTGCTGTTATAGGTGCAAAGTCCTTTGCTTCATATTTAAAATATGCGGCAATGCCTATCATGGCAGCATTATCAGTACAAAAGCTGAAAGGTGGTATAAATGCGTTCCACCCATTCTTGTCAGCCGTAGTCCTAAATTTTTTGCGCAGTTCTGAATTGGCAGAAACACCACCGGCCAAACAAACATCCATTACATCATAATGCTTAGCAGCGGCCTCCATTTGCTTAAGCAAATAATCTACTATGGTTCGCTGGTAGGATGCGCATATATTATTTACCTCCTTAGCTATAAAGGTACTGTCTTCATTATTTTTTTCTCTTAAGAAATAGAGCAAGTTGGTTTTAAGTCCGCTAAAACTATATTCAAAATTTGGTATACGCGGTGTAGTGAACCGATATGCATTGGGATTGCCCATGGCCGCATGCTTATCTACCATAGGCCCACCGGGATATGGCAAGCCAAGCACCTTGGCAGCCTTGTCAAAAGCCTCCCCTGCAGCATCATCTATTGTTTCGCCTACTATAAGCATGTCCAAGGCACTCTTTACAAGCACCAGCTGTGTATGCCCTCCACTCACTGTTAAACATAAAAATGGAAATGCGGGCTCATGACTAGGAACTTCATCTTGTATAAAATGTGCCAATATGTGCGCTTGCATATGATTTACTGCTAGCAATGGAATGCCTAAACTCATGCCCATGCTTTTAGCAAATGACACACCCACGTGCAGCGAACCCATAAGGCCCGGTCCTTGGGTAAATGCAATAGCCTGAAGCTGCTCAGTAGCAACACCTGCCTCCTGCATAGCCTGCTGCACCACAGGCACTATGTTAGCCTGATGCGCTCTGCTTGCTAGTTCCGGCACTACTCCACCATATTTTTCGTGCACGGTTTGGTTGGCTATTATGTTTGACAACACTTTTTGCCCATGCATTACAGCAGCTGAAGTTTCATCGCAACTGCTTTCTATGGCCAATATGTAGGGCTTAAGCGACATGATTTATTCGGCAAAAGTGATGATATAATATTTTATTCTTGAATGGTATCCGGTTGCACAATCATAGCATCAAAATCTTCTGTAGAAGCATTGTGCATTTCATTGCCCTCCTGGTAAAAAATAAACGACTGCACATCTGTACTTTCATTTGCCGTGTAATACTCGCCTGCTTTTTGCAATCCCATTATCATAAATGCTTCTGCAAATACAACTGATTGAGACAAGGTAGGGGCAGATACTCCCACATACACCATTTCGTTATTTATAGGATAGCCATAAGTTACATCTATCATTTTAGCCTTGTCCTGACCTGTGGTATATGTAAAAGCCCTGTTTACCACGCGCACCAGTTGGTCAGCACTATCGCTACCCAGTCCCATAGGCACCACATTCATAGTATCTATAGCTGTGCCAAAGGTTATTAAATTTCTGCCTTGGCGCAGTTTAAGTTGCACTACCTTTTTTGTTTTTAGAAAGTCTACTATGTTGTCCATAGCTACAGCTGCTGCCAAGGCAGTGAAGTCTGCCTCTAAACGCGAATCTGCTTTTCTCAAATGACTTTCTTTATACAAATAGTCGCCTTCTGTAATTTCCGACAAGTCCATTTTTGCATTGTCAAAACCAACAAACTCAAACAACGAATCTAAATTTGGTTCGCCAAGTTCGTTCATGTTAGCCACCATCCACGCTCTTTTTAGCGGATTGGTTGTGGGGTCGTAATACTGCATACACTGCCTGTGATAGTCGCGCAGCAAATCATACACTATTCCAAATGCGCGTGTGCTGTCGTTAAAAACAAACATAGAATCAGTACGCTGAAAAGCATTAAAACGAGAAATAACACTCTTTGGGTCGTTTATACTAAAGCAGCTCTCGTAGGCTTTAATGATAGAGTCTATTTGAGCGGTGTAATTAGCGGAGTCGCCCACTACATCTAAATAATAAGGCTGGCCAAACAAGAGTCCGGTATAATTGCGGCCCTGCAAGGCAGGTGTTTTCTTATCTGAACAACACACTAAAATAAATGTTATGCTTACAACCAACAGGGCGGTTATCCATTGAGATTTCATGCGGCTAATATCTATACATTTTTTTTCTTAATTACCACTCCACTATCAAGTTTTCCAAGTCCATTTAGGATATTGCAAAGTGATGCTTTTTTTCTCATGTTGCTCTTTTTACGCTTTAGGGGCTTAGGTGTACAAAAGAATAACTACACGGCAAAATAATGGCAGTAACATAATTCTTGGCCCGATATTTCGTTAGTTGGAAACTACCTGAATTCTTGCATTTTAGCACCGTGAAGTATTTTTTCATTATCCTTTTTCAAATTTGCATGGCTGTATCAACAGCCCATGCTCTACCTGCTTTTAAAAATCAAGCCATAGGCGATAATTTTAAAAGCGTTCAAGTATACCCCTCAGGAAATCCTCTCGGATATCCCATTGTGGCTCTTGGCTCAGGTGAATCTCTGGAATTTCATTTTGATGAAATGACTACAGACCTTAACAATTATCAGTTTGCAGCGCTGCACTGCACGCACGATTGGGAACTTAGCGATATAGATGCAATGGAGTACCTGCAGGGTTTTCCTACACAAAGCATTACTAACTATGAAGCCTCATTCAATACCCAGGTGGAATATGTGCACCACAGGTTCAACTTTCCTAACGATATGATGCGACCTAAGTACAGCGGCAATTACCTTATAGTAGTTTTTAATGGCAATAATGTGGAAGACCAAAGCAGCTGGCTTATAACTTATAGAATAATGGTGTATGAGCAAGTAGTGAAAACCACCACCACAGTGGCGGGCACCAACCTAATAGCCGACAGGTATAAGAAGCAGGATGTGGATCTCAATATAAATTACACAGGTGTGCAGGTAATAGATCCTATGCTCGACATACATGTTGCCATATTACAAAACATGGAATGGTCCTCTGCCATTGCTAACCTAACACCACAATATGTGCAGAACAATAATCTGGTGTATGACTATAACATGGGCGAAAATGCATTTTTAGGCGGAGCCGAATACCGCAATTTTGAAATGAAAAGCTTGCTATACTCCAGCCTGCAAGTGGAGCACATACAGCGCGAAGACGATGGTTACCACGCCTATTTGCGACAAGATTATCCGCTTGGCAGCAAAGCCTACAGCACTCAAATAGATATAAATGGCAACTATCTTGTAAAGAATGATGTTGCCTCCGACTCGCATCTGGAAGGTGAATATGTATGGGTGCACTTTGCGCTGGAAATGAAAAAAATGGAAGAACAGACATTTTATGTATATGGCCGTTTTAATCAGTTTGACTCCACGCCTATAGTAATGTCCTACAACGATGAGTTGGGTGCATACACATGCAAAGCTTTGCTAAAGCAGGGATATTACAATTACCGCTACGGCTCAGTAAATAATTATAATGGTGAAAACTCTATTGGTTACACCGAAGGAAATTTTAGCTCCACTGAAAACGACTATCATGTAATAGTATACTTATACGACCGTGTGAAAGGCTGCGACCGCATAGTGGATATTAAATTAGACAATTCAGTGCGTTAATCATTTATACTTAGCTATCCAATTAGCCAAAGTTCAAGTAATAAAATAAAAAAAAGAGCCATAATTCATATGGCTCTTTTTTTTTATTATTTCTTAAAATTAATAGTCTTTTATTTACTTCTTGTTTACCCTGCCTCTGCTAAGAATCTTAGGGCCAAGAGCACCGCGCGACTGGTACTTGCCACGCTTGCCTGGAATTATATAACCCAACATTAGCTCATGTGTAAATGGACTTAGCACGCTAGCACTGCCGGTAGTAAAATCAAATGAATAACCCAAAAAGAAGTTTTCCATTTGGCCAGCTACGTTAAGCGCCACTGCATCTTTGTAGCGCATAGTAACACTGGCCCAAGCCATATTGCGATAGCCCAATTTTAGATTGATGTCCAACTGCACCGGAGTAACAGGTGTAAACCTCATTAAGGCACTTGGTTGCAAATCGAAATCTTCGTTTATCTCATAGTCAAAACTTCCCATAAGGTTAAAGTGCCTCATGTTTTGGTTTTCTATGGTGTTTTTTGTTCCATCTAATTTCAATTTGGTTTGTAGCATTTGCGGAATGCTAAAACCAAAATAATATGCCTCGCCATACACCATCATACCCACATTAGCATCATAGTTAAATGAGCTTTCGGCCAGGGTCTGATTTACTTCTGTGTCGCCCTGCTGGTACATCACCATTTTGCTATTGTCAAATTTGAACTGGCGACCTGTAAGGCTTAATCCAAAGCTTATGGCATCATAATTATTAAGGTCTATGTGATAGGCCCCGGTTAAATCTATGCCGGTGCGGCTTATAGCACCGCCTGTATCATCATGCGTTAGTATGGCTCCAAAACCAGAGTTTTGTGGCCCCTGAAAATGTCCGCTGGCCATATAAGTAGTAGGCGCGCCTTTAAAACCTGCCCATTGGTTGCGGTAATTTATATAAATAGGAACTTGATTCAATGTGCCGGCCACCGCAGGATTTACAATATACGGGTTATACATATACTGTGAGCTACGCATGTATTGCTGCGCATCAGCTTGCCATGTAAGTAGGCAAATGAATACGAAAATGGTTGTGAGATTTTTTTTCATAACACTATTCTTTTTCTGCCTTGTTTAGTACTTAATGGTTACTGTGCCTTGTATAGGATCAAACGTGTCGCTATAGTCTATAACGAAGTAATAATCTGCCACTGGCAATTTTTCATTTTTGTAAGTGCCATCCCATGGTGCAGCATATCCTTTGCTGAAGAAGACCTCTTGGCCCCATCTGTTCACTACTGTTACCTCACATTCTGGAAATAATTCTAAGCCACCCAATACCCAAAAATCATTAACCCCATCACCATTAGGTGTAATACCGGTAGAGATGAAAAAACAACCAACGGTGGCGCCTACAAATACTTCAGCGTTTACTGTGCAGCCTATGTTGTCAGTCACTATTACTGTGTAGGTAATATTAGATGCAAGGCCTACAGACGTTGGGGTTATTTGCTGGTAATCATCGTTCCACAAATAAGTTATAGGCAGGTTGCCATTTTGCACAGCCACGGTAGCTGTTCCATCCATAGCATTCCAGCAAGTTTCAGGCGAGGTGTATGTATTAATCACCATATCCGTTGCTATATCTGGCACTATAGGCTGGGTTAAAAAGAGTGTACAGTTGTCCTCATCATCCAATTGAAATGTGATAGAGCCTTCTCCTAAATTTATAAACTCATAGGTAACACTATCTATTTGTGTCCAGTCCAATGACTCGGGTTCGATATATAATGTGAGGTCGCCTGTGCCGCCACCCACAGTAACTGTGGCAGCTCCGTCAAACATACCTGTGCAAGTAGGTGCGTTCAAATCCACATCTATAGTAAGAGATTCGGGCTGGGTAATTTCAAACACCAACGTATCAGGACAATTTAATTGGTCGAAAATGAATAGCTCATACTGGTTGCTGCAAAGCGATGTAATGGAACCATTAACAGGGCCAGAAGCTCCACTTGGATCTAACACATAATCATAAGGACCTGTGCCACCTGAAACAGCATAGAGCACTATACCATCGCAATTGCCACCGCAGCTGGAGTTGGTAGTAGATGAAATACTTGAAACCAATGGAGTTGGCTCCGTAATTATAGCATCTTCCGTATCTGTGCAACCAGCATCGTCAGTTATGGTGTATGTGTATACGCCAGGGGCCAAATCTGTAACCGTGCTTGGCACATCCAAATTGCCCGGCATTACATTAAAAGGTGCTGTGCCTCCCGTGGCAGCTATATCCACTTCACCGTTTGCATATCCATTGCAGGTTACTATTTGTGGTGTAAGTATTAATTGCAATTCAGCTGGAGCTATTAATTCTAAATCGCTCACAAGAGTTTCGCAGCCATTAAAATCGGTAATGAGAATGCTATATACCCCAGCGCACATTGATGTGTATTCTACCTGAGCACCACTGCATGGCGGTGCACACACACCTGCGTTGGGCGATAGCTCATAGGTAAATGTACCAAAACCACCGGCCACATCGGTTAAACTTATGCTGCCATTGCAATCATTAAAACATGCTTCGTTTTGCAAATTGAGCGTGTAGGTAACTTCTGCAGGCTCTGCCACTTCAAAAGTGTTTTGTATTAAACAACCATTGTCATCAGCTATGATGGTGGTATAACTACCAGCACATAGTGCATCTAGCTCAACTGTATTGCCGCCTGAGTCGGAGGTGGTAATACTGTATGGTGCAGTGCCACCGCTTATTTCATATACTATAGCTCCATCGCACACTCCAAAACAACTTGCATCTGTTAACTCATTGGTTTGGGTAAGTGGGTCAGGTTCTATAACCAAATAGCTAGATACGAGTTCGCAGCCATTGTCATCGGTTACTGTTATTTCATACATACCACCGCTTAGGCCGGTTATACCCACGTTAAAAGGACTAGTGCCATTCAATGTGCTATAGGCATTGCCATCTTTGGTCCAAACTGCTGTCATAGGGCCGGTGCCTCCGGTAACATTACCCAATATGCTGCCATTAGCAAAACCGTTGCAGAGCAAGTGTGTAACCGAAGGATTAAAGAGCATTTGAGCAGGGCACGAAATATTTACCGTTTCGGATACTGTATTAATATCATCTGAAACTATAACTGTGTAAGAGCCGCAGCCAAGACCAGGAATAACTTCACCGCAGGCAAATTGCTGACCTTCTAATTCTATAATTACAGTGCCTGTAGCGCCTGTACAGTCAACTTGTATAGCGCCATTGCTATCGCCAAAACAAAGCACGTCTTGCAGAATAGTTACATCTATTTGTAATTGAGCATGTGAATAACTGGATACAAACAGACTGAAAATCAGTACTATTAATGAAGTCCGGGAAAGGTGTTTCATCATAAGAGCTTGGTTGGTGCTACTGTATTAGTCGCGTGGGCCGTGGTTTATGTTGCTTGCTTGTCTTATTAAAAAAAGCACTAGCGCTGCGAATGTAATGAAAAAATGGCCAATTGGTTAGCCTTTGATTTGTAAGCATTCACATTTAAATATTAGAATATTATGGACAGAAGCCTGCCAAATGTTTAAGGTCTGAAAAAAACGAAGGCTTTAATATGCTAAAAATTATGACTAAAAACCATAGCCTATGTGAAGTCCTATGCTTATATGATAGTCTTCCTGATCGTAGGTTATTTCTGCTGCTTGGCCTATATGAAAATGGTCGAAAGCAAAATAATAAGTCGTTTCGAGGTGGGCTGGAAGATTGGGCCTATTGTCATTAGCAGCCTCATATGTAAGGCCTGCTGAAAGGTTAAAACTCAATTCATGTGCCACGCGGTATGACAAGGTAGCCTCTATCGTTTTGTGACCATGTTAGTCAAATATGCGCTCAAATTCAACGCCAAAACCAAAATGCCCTCTGCTCATTTAATGTATATGATGCACGTGTAACCCATTGAATGCAACGCTTTCGCCTAGGAAATAAACAGGTTCGTGGGCCATTCCTATTTCATTAGTGTGATGTGCTTGATTATCTGGTTTTGAAAATTGGCTCTGCAACATGGGCCTAAGTTGCCAATGGCGCACACAAGTGCAAGTACAAATAGTTTGTCTAATTATTAGTTTTCTAATTACTAAGTTTAAATAGCACAAATTCTATTCTTTGCGGCAATACTTTTCTGCCTCATCTAGCGAGTATTTCTTTTCCAAATCCACATCGTTAAAACCTTGGCTAGATCCCCAGCTGAAAAGCCTTTCAAAAAAGGGAAGCATCTTATTGTTCTTAATTTGGTTGTAAAAATAAACTTCGTGCTCCTTCTCCTTCATACCCATTTCATATAGCACTTTGTCGTGCTGGGTTATTCCAAGCGAGTGGAAATAATGAATCATTCTAAAATATTCGCACACGTTGCCACTCTCTAGTCTGCCCGCAAAATAGTATGGCATAAACCAACCGATAACATAACAACTACCACATATGATTTTGCCTATGATGTAGAACTTAAACTCATACCAACCGGAAGGTGCTATGCCATAATGCTGCATTATTTCAAGCACCTCTCGCCTATGGTTCCATTCGTCTTGTTCTATTTGCCTTATGGCCACTTTTGACTCTTCATGCTTAATAGAGCCTGCATGACCTTGGTATGCGAAAGATGCGGCTTTCTCTGCTGAGTAGGCTTTGCGCAAGAGGTCTACTAATAAAGGATGTGCTAAAAGCTCACTCATCTAATTATTTCAAAATTTATTGTACTCCTTCATGACTAGTATACTGCCTTTGTGCCAATCATAAGTTTGCGAGTGTTTCCAATGATTGCGGTAGAATGCACATCCTAAAAACATACCTGTTCCATCTGCATTTTCTGAAAGATGAATAGAATGAATCATTTCATCTATTACATTATAATGGCAAGCTTTAAGTGCGCTTATAAGGCATAGCTTAAGTTGCACAGTGTCTCGCTTTTCTACTATGGTTTTGGGAATAAAAAATTCATAGAGTTCAGTTCTATTTGCATGGCTTGTGTTAAACGGTGCATCCTTCTTAAAATCATCTACAGTTAGATCATTTTCAATTTGAAAAGCCTTGTATTTATATGCTTTATTGGCAGCACTGCATCCCTGCATTACTGTTATCAATATGATGATATAGAAAAATATTCTCACCCCAAAAATGGATATCTATAATCTGTAGGTGTTACAAATGTTTCTTTAATAGTGCGTGGCGAAACCCAACGCAGTAGGTTGAGGTAGCTGCCTGCCTTGTCGTTGGTGCCGCTGCCGCGTGCTCCGCCAAATGGCTGCTGGCCTACCACTGCGCCTGTTGGTTTATCGTTTATGTAAAAATTGCCTGCTGCATTTTCCAGTATGCGTGTAGCCTGGTCTATAGCGTAGCGGTCTTTAGAAAGCACTGCGCCTGTTAGAGCGTATTCGCTTGTTTCATTTACAAGGTGAAGCACATCGGCCCAGTTGTCGTCTTCATATACAAATATTGTAATAACAGGTCCAAAAATTTCTTCGCACATGGTGCGGAATTTTGGGTTGGTGGTAACTACCACGGTAGGCTCTATAAAATATCCTACACTGTCGTCACACTTACCGCCAGCTATTATTTCTGCATCTTTTTGTGTCTTTATATATTCTATAAAGCTTTTTATTTTATCAAAAGCTTTTCTGTCTATTACGGCATTTATAAAATTAGAAAAGTCTTCAGGACTGCCCATTTTAAACGACTTTACATCGGCCACTATGCGCTCTTTTACTTTAGGCCATATAGATTTTGGAATGTAGGCGCGGCTGGCAGCACTACATTTTTGCCCCTGAAACTCGAAAGCCCCGCGGGTGATAGCCGTGGCCACCTCATCAGCAGGTGCGCTGGCATGTGCCACCACAAAGTCCTTTCCGCCTGTTTCGCCCACTATGCGCGGGTAGGTTTTGTATAGGTCTATGTTGGTGCCTATTTCTTTCCAAAGGTGTTTGAAAACAGCTGTACTGCCTGTAAAGTGCAATCCTGAAAAATCAGGGTGTTTGAATACCACATCGCCCACCACTGGGCCATCGGCAGTTATCATATTTATAACACCATCGGGTAAGCCCGCTGCTTTAAACAATTCCATTATCACTTGTGCGCTATACACTTGACTGTCAGCTGGTTTCCACACCACTACATTGCCCATAAGAGCCGCGCTTGCTGGCAAGTTGCCGCTAATGGCTGTAAAGTTGAATGGTGTAAGTGCAAACACAAAACCTTCCAATGGGCGGTATTCCAAACGGTTCCATATACCCGGCTGAGAGCCCGGCTGGTCGCTGTATATCTGTTGCATATAGGTTACATTGAACCTCAAAAAGTCAATGAATTCGCAAGCCGCATCTATCTCCGCCTGAAAAGCATTTTTGCTTTGGGCAAGCATAGTGGCTGCATTCATTTTCATTCTGAATGGCCCCGCCAACAAATCGGCTGCTTTTAGAAAAATGGCTGCACGCTGCTCCCATGGCAATGAGGCCCAACGCTGCTTAGCCGCTAACGCGGCATCTATGGCTTTAGACACATGCTCTGCAGTACCATAATTGAAGTGGCCCAGCACCTTTTTATGGTCGTGCGGTGGCGCCATGGTGCGCTTGTCTGCAGTGCGCACTTCTTCTGCACCTATGTACATAGGCACATCTATAGGTGCCTGCGCATACATAGCTTTGTAGGTGGCAAGCAATTCTTCGCGGTCTTTAGTGCCTGGTGCATAGCTGCGCACTGGGTCGTTAACCGGAGCGGGTATTTTAAAAACGCCTTTGGGCATAGTGTTATATTTTTTTTTAATTATGTTTGGGCTGCGAATGTACCTGCCATGTGCGAAACCATAAAACAATTAAAGTTACATAATATAATTTTTAATATGCACCTGTAAATTGTTCAGGAAG
This sequence comes from Flavobacteriales bacterium, assembly GCA_031418455.1. Classification (GTDB taxonomy): domain Bacteria; phylum Bacteroidota; class Bacteroidia; order Flavobacteriales_D; family Sanyastnellaceae; genus JANNVZ01. The sequence continues at coordinate 22,986 of JANOXJ010000200.1, forward strand.
GTACTGTTCACCATTACTTTAGGCAAATTAAACTTAGATAACTCAAAGGTTATATTTCTAACCTCTAAAAATATAAGTTCATGATAAACATTGAACCATTAAGAAACCATATTGAAAGAAGGGTAAAACTGCCTGACGAAGCTTGGAATGCTTTTAAAGAAATTCTTGTAATAAAGAATTTTGCTAAGAAAGAATTCATATTAAGGGCAGGCGAAGTGTGTGATTATAATAGCTACACTTTAAAAGGATGCACACGCACTTATTATGTAGATGAAAGTTTGCACGAGCACATATTTCAACTTGGGTATGAAGACTGGTGGTGTTCAGATTTGCTTAGTTACCTAACAGGTAAGCCTGCGCACTACAACATTCAAGCATTGGAAGATACAACCGTAATTCAAATGCACAGGGAGCAGTTTGAAAAAGTGCTGGCAGAGCATACCACATTAGAACATTTTTTTAGAATACTCATGCAAGGAGCCTACATAGCCGCTCAAAACAGAACTATAGATACCATGAGCAAAAGTGCGGAGCAGCGCTACCTTGAATTGGTAAAGAAATACCCACAAATGGAAATGCGCGTTGCACAGCAACACATTGCCTCCTATTTGGGCATTACGCCAGAGGCTTTGAGCAGAATAAAACGTGGAATTATAGAAAAAAGCAGAACCCATTGATGCATGTCAATTTGATATTCCAAAAAAAATATGCATCTTTACATCAAGAAATTACCTAACTTTTTTTAAATAGATACTATTTCAAAATCAATTATTTATTTTGAAATTAGTAACCTGCTCAGGAAATACTCAAAATACTGGGCTTCCAAAAAAGTTTGGAAAAGTTGGTTAGTGTTAAAGTGAGTCCGTTAAAGAAATCCTGCCGGATAGGTTTCCACCCCCGGCAGGATTTTGATTTTACACCCCTTTTCTTCTTTACTTTTGATTAATAAGAAAAGTAAAACTCCCTTTTTGAAATCGCGCTACATTATACACACTCTCATTGTGCTGCTGGCATTTCAGTCGTGCTCCATACAAAAGCGCAGGTATATGAACGGCTATCATGTAGAGTTTTTTAGCAGAGAAACTAATGACCAACAAAATGATGATGAACAAAAATCAGCCGCACCGGAAATTAGCGAGCCGCCTCTTGTTGCCTCTTTAGACACAGCGAATTTGAACGCAACGCCAGCCGAGATAAATACGCTGCCCGAAGAGCTGCCTAACAAAGCAGTAACACCAATAATTAAAAGAAAAAAACAACCACGTAAAGTACTTGCTCCATCTAATGAAAAAGAGCAGAATGCTAACACCATAAAGCCAGAAAAAATAAATGCAGAAGTGCACCCTTCTGCTGCGGGTAGCCTGCTCATGGGCATTCTTTCAGCATTGAGTTTTATTATGCTTTTTGTAATTGAATTTAATCCTGTGTGGTTGGTAATAGCCTTGATAATAGCCCTTATTATATTTGCACTATTAGCACAAAAAATGGCAAAACAAGCTTTTGACGACATGTACTATGCACGCAATAGATATAGTGGCAAAGGCCTTGCAGCAGCGGGTTTGGCGCTAGGAGTTATATCTATAGTAGCGCTTATTGGGCTGGCCCTAGTCATATTGTTTGGCATTGCATTTATAAGCTTTAGCTAAAGCTGAAAAGCTATGCACCGTTCATTTATTAAATCAATACTTCTTGAAATAGATGATTGCTATTGCTGTGATAAACTCAACTCCACCATTTCTTTGATATGAATGACCAAAGAGCAGCTTATGAGTAACAACAAAACGGCTGCGTAGATTTTTGAAATAATACGGGTGTACAGATATTTCTTTTCCAAAACGGTGATAAAGAAAAACACCAAGGTGTAGAATAACAATCGCTCAATATTCTTAGGCACACCAAAATTATAAATCTCGTTTGGCGCAGAACCACCCAGCTTAAGACCAATAGGGTATAGCAAATAGCAAATTTTAATTATTAACTCATTAAGCACCCAGCATGCTGCTGTGAGCCCAACAAGTTGCAAAATATTGAGTAGGTACTTATTCATTTACTGGGCCATGGCCTTCAGTTCCAAGCGGCCAGGATATACTTTGAGTGCTGCGTCCAAACATTCTATAGCAGCCTTAAGAGACTCTTTGTTTAACACATAAGCCAGCCTTACTTGTTGCATACCGGGTGCAGGAGTGGAGTAAAATCCAGTGGCCGGAGCCATCATTACGGTTTGGTTGTTATGCTCAAATTTTTCAAGCATCCATTGGCAAAAAGTATCTGAATTATCGATAGGCAACTGAGCTATGCAATAGAATGCTCCCTTCGGTTTAGGGCATATAACACCTGGAATTTTATTGAGTCCCTCTACCAAAATATCTCGTCTTTCCACATACTCCTCCACCACTCCATCAAAATAGCTTTGGGGTGTTTCCAGTGCATATAGCGAAGCCATTTGACCAAATGTGGGGGGCGACAAACGGGCTTGTGCAAACTTGAGCGCTGCTGCCATAACCAATCTATTTTTTGTAATTAGCGCTCCAATGCGCGCACCGCACATGCTGTAGCGTTTACTTACACTATCTATCATTATAGTATTGTCTTCTATGCCTTGCAAGTTCATTACACTAATTGGTTGCGCACCATCGTAGGCAAACTCGCGGTACACCTCATCTGCCATAAGAAACAAATCGTGCTTTTTTACCACATCGCGCAGCTGCTCCAACTCCTCTTGGCTATACAAATAGCCCGTTGGGTTGCCCGGATTGCATATAAGTATTCCCTTTGTTTTTGGAGTTATAAGTTTTTCAAATTCCTCTATGGGCGGAAGGGCAAAACCTGTTTCTATATAACTCATTACAGGCACCACTTTTACACCTGCCATTACCGCAAAACCATTGTAGTTAGCATAAAACGGTTCAGGAATTATAACTTCATCGCCCGGGTTGAAACACGTCATAAAGGCAAAAACCAATGCCTCGCTGCCACCTGTGGTAACCATTATATTCTCGCGCTGCAATGCAATGTTTTTGCTGCTGTAATAATTTACTAAACCATCGCGGTAAGCAGCTATACCATCGCTATTGCTGTATTCCACCACTTTCAAATCAAGCTGCTTCATCTTCTCGCGCACTACCTGTGGCGTTTCTATATCTGGCTGACCTATGTTAAGGTGATACACCTTGCGTCCTAATTTTTTAGCTGCTTCAGAAAATGGCACTAGTTTTCTGATGGGTGAAGCCGGCATATCGTGCGCTTTGCTGCTTATTTGTGGCATACTTAAGTGTTGTTTATTCTAAAAAAATAACTTTAATAATAGTTGGGAATAACGGGACAAATTTAATCGGCTATTAAAACGCTCCACTACAAAACCTTCCACATAAATTTATGAGGCCCTATGCATGGCACCTCATACGTTTCATCCAATAATTGAAAACCAAGTGCTGTGTAGAATCCAATAGCGGCCTCGCGCGCATCGCACCAAAGCACTTCTACTCCTTTTTGTTTTAAAATCTCACAAGCCTTTTCTATAAGAACTTTGCCTGCATTTTTTCCTCTATAAGCGGGGTGTGTGGCCATGGCCCGCAGACGGTATTGGTTTTCAAAATCCAGCTTAGGACTATTCATTTTAAATAACGAACCTATGCTTACCAACCTGTCATTGCTAAATGTTCCAAGGTGAATAGCATCTTCTCTCCTGTCTATATCTATTATACAATCTTCTTCTTTGGCTATGTGCGGCCAAAGCACCAAATGTCTTAATGGCTTGGTTTCATTGGCATCTATTTGTTGGGCTAACATGTGGTCCATTTTTCAGCACTATTCTTTTGTTTCTATATCAACCTCCATAATCGAATCTAGGATTCACCACATTGTTATAGATAGATCCAAATCTATAGCTTAAACCTAGGTAAGTATATAAATTATAATTCGTTTGCAGCTCTTGCTGCTGCAATAAAATTTCTTCATCGGATGCGCCAACTTTGCGAATATTAATCTGGTCGCGCAATACATTTAAACTGAAGTAAGAACTAATTGAAAATCCTTTGAAAATACGAACATCAAAACTGCACCAGGTGCCATAGCGGTATTTAGTAAAATCGCTAAGAAAGGCGCTGCCAAAAATACCCGCTGAGAAGGAACCCCATGGTTGGGTAAATGAAGAGCCACAATTAATACCGGTAGTAGGCACTATGGTTTTTATCTCATTGTAAATGGTAGAATCTTGAAAATCGTAATATGTAGTACCCACGCTTAACCCAATGGTTATTAATTTAGTTTGAGCCTTGCTGTAAGGATATACATTGTATTCTATGCTGGCATTGCCTGTTTGAAAATAATCGTAATTGCTAAAGTCGCTTACTGTAATATTGGAAAATACGCCCGCACTCCAATGGTCGTTTAACGAATGTACGTATGAGGCCGATGCATTTTGATTGCGCAGTACATAGGCAGATTCCACACCATCTACAGAATACCGCTGCTCCGAATAATTAGCCGACATCTGAAGTCGTAATTTAAATTTCTCCTTTACCTGCGAGGCTACCACATTGGCATTTAAGTCAAATGTTTGAAATACCCTTTGCACACTTAAGTTAGAGTTGGTTGATATTCTGAAAACCCATGCATTATATGGGTCATCAGCCGGATTGCTGCCTATACCAATGTCGTCTATGTCCTGCTGATTGGTGCTGGTTATTAAAAGATCGTTGCATACGTCCATTCTGGTAGCGTATCGCACCAAACCCAATTTTACCTTCTGCGCAAGCATATCTCTTATTTCTGCATCTGTGTTTATGGCATTGGTAACAAAGTGCAACGTATCCCTCATGCCACTGCATTTTTTTAACCCTTGAAAATAGAGCGAATAATCAGTGCCACCGCTACCCGTGCCTATAGTTGCTACCAGCAAATTCACATCTGCCACAAACTGGTCTTGTACAAAGTTTACCCACGTAATCTGAGTTTTTAAATATGGCTGATAGCAAAAGTCGCAATTCAAATAGACATTAATAGATTTTGCTGAGCTATCAGTTGTTTGAGCTACTGATGGTGTGCTAAAAACTAATGCAAGCATTAGAATAATGAGATACTTTATTTTCATAGTAAGAGAATTATTTGAGTGCAAATAAGCAGCGCCAAATGTGCGATATGTTACCACTCAACACTTTTCATTCTAATATTATTGTATTACCATCTTAAACTTACACCGACAAAATTGGTCATTACTATTGACCAAGGGCAAGCCCAATAAGGAATCATGCCCCGATATTTGCGCGCTAATTTTCACCTTGTTCTGATTTCTAAATAGATATATGAGATACTTATTTATAACCTTCTTATTATTTACAACTGCAGTGAGCCAAGTGGCTGCGCAGCGCAATGGAGGCATGGGCGGCCAGCCTGCTTTTGGCCGCATATATGGCAAGGTGATAGATGCGGAAAGCAAACAGAGCGTAGAATATGCTGTGGTGCAAGTGATTAAGAAAAACAATGCAGACTCTACTTCTACCAGTATAAATGGCGCTCTTTCGCGCGCCAATGGCGATTTTGATGTGGACAAAATTCCATTGAATACTGAACTATTGCTAAAAGTTACATTCATTGGTTTTGGCGATTTGGAGCAGCCTTTTAAACTTACCTCGGCTGAGAAGGACATGGGCAACATAAAAATAACTACCACTGCTACCACCGGTGAAGTGGTAATTGACGGAAGCGACCAAGCCTACAAAATAGAATTTGACAAACGCGTGTTTGATGTAGAAAAAAACCCGATAGCTGCAGGTGGCACTGCGGAAGATGTGCTAAGAAATGTGCCCTCGCTACAGGTAGATATGGACGGAAATGTGAGCATGCGCAACGCAGCGCCTCAAATATTTGTGGATGGCCGCCCTACCACTCTTACCATAGACCAGATACCTGCCGATGCCATAAAATCTATAGAAGTAATAAGTAACCCTGGTGCTAAATACGATGCCAGCGGTGGTGGTGGCGGTATAGTAAACATAGTAATGAAACACAACCGTGGCATGGGCTATAGCGGTAGTTTTAGAGCAGGTATGGACAGCAGGCCACGCTTTAATACAGGCCTAGATTTGAACCTGCGCGAAGGCAAAGTTAATTTTTTTACCAACGGAAACTACAATCAGCGCAAGAGTATAAGCGAGGGCTACACTGACCGCACTGACCTTACACATGAACCCAATACCTATTTGCACCAAACTCAAACTAGCACCAACCTGGGATTTATGGGCAGCGGAAAAATTGGATTAGACTGGTTTGCCGATAATAGAAACACCTTTACCCTATCGCAATCGCTCAACAAAGGGCAGTTTGCCCCAACGGATGTTATAAATGCACGCACTGACACTCTGCTTGGCACCACAGCGCCAAATCCATTTACCAACTATGTGCGCAACACCAGCACCGACCGTACTTTTCAAAACTTAGGAAGTAGCTTTTTATACAAACACTTGTTTGCCAAAGAAGGCACTGAGCTAACTGCAGACTTAAACTTCAATGCTATTAAAAGTGATTTTTTGGGCGACTATAGAAGTAAATATGATGATGCCAATGAAGTAGTGCAACGACAAAGCGGAGGTGCCAAACAACAGTTGTACACTGCACAAACAGATTTCACCACCAAGCCCACCGACAAAATAAAAATAGATGCAGGACTGCGTGGCTCCATGCGCCATTACGAAAGTGTGTACAACAATTTTATATATAACGACTCTACAGCTAGCTATGTGCCCATAACCTCGCTACTGGTGAATTATGAATTTTATGACCGCGTAGCTGCAGCATATGCATCGTGGAGCAAGAATGCTACAAAGTGGAAATACCAAATGGGACTGCGTTTAGAGAGCAGCGATTACCAAGGCAAACTGCGCGACACTACACTTACTTTCAGAAACACATATCCTTTGAGCCTATTCCCTTCTGCATTTATAACCAGAGTGCTGAATGATAAACAAGACATACAAATAGCATTGTCGAGAAAAATAAACAGGCCCTCGTTTATGCAACTGATACCCTTTACCGACTACACCGACTCGCTTAATGTGAGCCGTGGCAACCCCTCGCTAAAGCCTGAGTTTACAAACCTTGCAGAACTCTCTTACCAATATGCAAGAAACAAGCAAAACACATTTATAATAACCGCTTATGGACGGTATACAACCGACATAACTGTGCGCAACCAGATAATAGAATATAGCGATGTGCTGAACCGACAAATAGTAATAAACACCTCTGACAATGCCAACAGTAGCCTTGCCTTTGGAATGGAGTTTATAAGCAAAAACACACTTACCAAATGGTTGGATTTAACCACCAACCTAAACCTGTATCAAAGCAGTATAGATGGCACCAATATAAGCAAAGAGCTCACCAATAGCCTTAGCAGCTGGTGGATTAAAACCAACGCCATATTTCGCTTGCCAAAAAACTTCACGCTTCAAACGCTATTTGACTACAGCAGCAAACGATCGCTTGAAATAGGTAGCTCTGAACGTGGCGGTGGCGGTGGCATGGGTGGCGGTGGCATGGGTGGTGGCGGCTTTGGTGGCACCAGCAATACTGTGCAAGGCTATGTGCGCCCTTCTTATGGTTTGGACTTTTCGTTGAAAAAAGAATTCATGAAAAACAAAAACATGTCGCTATCGCTAAGTATGCAGGATGTGCTAAAAACACGCATCAACTACACCCATAGTGCTACATCAGTATTTATTCAAGACACTTACCGCAGAAGGGACTGGCAAGTGCTGCGCCTGCAGTTCGGCTGGAAATTTGGTAAAGTGGACTCGTCTGTTTTTAAACGAAAAAACACCAAGCAGACCGATGCGGGTATGGAGGGCTAATTGTCGCACATCATCTTTTGATATAATCAGAAAAAAATAACCTAAAAGCAGAAAAGGCCGCTTCAAAAAAAGAAGCGGCCTTTGCATGAATAAGGTAGTTATTACAATCGTTATGTTTTAGTATTATTTTTTCACTTCTACTTTGTCGTAAGCTGAGCATGAAGTGTGATGGGCTGTACAAGATTGAGCTATAACGCCAAGGGTTAATAGACCAAGGAATACGATTATCAATCGCTGCAGCACCACGTGTTGCCAGTCGTTAATTGAATGCATGATAAGTTAGGTTTTTTAGTTAGGAACTACAGTTTAAAGTTGGACTTATTACGGCAGCACATTTATTTAGGTTTCAATTTTATTGAAATACCCCAAAAAACCTAAATGAAAATAATTATGGAGTCTTAAATACATCTGCTACAATGGTGACCACTATTGGCTTTTCGCCTCTTATATAGATGGTAGCAGTTTCCTCATCGCGGCCTGGCTTTTTGCCAAAAGGCACAAAACCAATTTCCAGCTCCACCTTCTCGCCCGGCAGTATTATGTTTTTTACAATCTTTGGGTCGGTGCAGCCGCAGCTGGCCACTATGCTATCTATATACATAGGTGCATTGCCTTCGTTGGTCAAATAGAATGTGTGGCGCACAGGTTCGCGGTGATTTATTTTTCCAAAGTCGTGTGTATAGGCATCAAGTTTTGGTATCACCACGCGCGGATTGTTGTCAATTAAAATCACATCTTCTATTTCTATTTTTCTTTCCAAACAAGCGCTGCGAGCATAGATAGAATTTTTTTCATCTACCAAATCATCGCTCACACCTTTTTCAGCCTTTAGCTCTCCAAAAGGAATAAGCTCGCACTCCAACCTTGCCCCACTCTCTGCCTCATCGTTCAGATATGGCAAAAAAGCGCCATCCTTAGCCACTTTAAGGTAGTTAACCAAACTGCTTGTTCTGCGCTTGGTTAGGTTCAGGTTATAATCGCTCTTGGCACGCGGGCTTGCAAAACCACGCACTAAAATTTTAAGGCTCTGACCTTCTTGTAATTCCTTCAACAACAAATCGCTGAACAATTCCAAATCGCTCACGCCTTTGGTCACCTTTAGTTCAAAAAAATCATTGGTAATTTGAGTTGCTTCTTCAGAACGTTCGCCTGCAAGGCCTTTGGTATTTTCTTTTAAATAAACAGGCATTAACTTCATATACGAATCGTATGCCTGGCTGTAGGTAAGTGTGGTAGTAGTGTCCCACACATCGGGGTTGGGCTCGTCATTATGAAAGTACAGCACCACCGGCACTGTAGCCATAAGGTCCATAAGTTTCAGCTTACTCTTATCCTCATTTTCTACCATTTCCTCACGGCCTAAATCCACCATGTATATGTCGTTGCAGCAAGTGGTATTTTCTGTTTCGCTTGTTGTACATGGTCTGTTAGATGCAAAGTAGGCTACATTATTTTGCTGGTCGTAGGCATAGTAAAAATCATTTGCACTGGAGTTGAATTGCACACCTGCATTTACCACTTTGTTATATGTTCCATTTTCCCATTTGCTCTGAAAAATGTCTTGACCACCAAAACCATAATGCCAGTTGCTGCTGAAATACATGGAGCCATCATAAAACGATGGTGTCAGTTCATCGCCCGGAGTGTTTATTTTTTTGCCCAAGTTGGCTGGTTTTGTAAAACCGTCTGCTTTGCCCTCAGCCAACCAAAGGTCCACTCCACCCTCGCCACCATCGCGGTTGCTTGCAAAATAGATAATGGTTTTGTTGTCTTGCGTGGCCACAAAGGGCATAGTATTAATATCGCCTGCAGTGTTTAATTCCTTTACCTCATGCGCATCAGTATATCCATCGCCCGCGAGAGTGGCAGCGTATATTTTTGTGGTGTCGTCTTTCTTTAGCGAGAAATAGCAGCCATCCTTAGTTGGAAAAAAATTAGATACTTCTGCATTTTCCGGTAAGCCCTTTATTGAAACTTTAGCTGCACTGCCGTCTTTAAGGACAAAAATTTTCCAGCCATCATCGTCTTTACCTGTACTTGCAAAATAAAATTTGTCGGTCATTACTGGAGCAACTTCCGATGCACTGGTATTTACCTTTTTGTCCATAGCTTCCAATTCACTTACAGATGCAGGCGACTTGTACTGCAGCGCCCACAGCGCACTTTCTGCCTCATTTTCGGCTCTTATAACCAATGTTTTGTCGGCCTTGGTTTTGTGTTTCTTTATAAACTTTTTGAAGTTGCGTTGCGCATCTTCATAATGGCCGTTGCTCTTTTGCATATAGGCCAAATAGTACAGTGTATTTGGATTTATCTTACCACTATCTTTGGTATAACTGCGGTTATACAATCGCTCTGCAAGGGCATAATTCTTTATCATTCTAGCCGCATCAGCATATTTATTTAGTACATCAAAAGAGGTAGTGTCTAACTCATAAGCCTGACTGTAGTATGAAAATGCCTCGTCCCATTTGTTTTGCTCCACAGCAGCATCGCCTGCGCGCAAGTATTGCATAGGCTTTTGGGCACATAGCGACAAGCCTGCAAAAAGTAATGAAACCGCAAATGATAATTTTTTATTCATCATATAGGTGCAAATGTGGAATGAATAACTCATTTTCACACCGTAAATTTTCTTACAAATTAAATAAGAATGGACAATACTACCATAATAGGGATAATAGGTGCCGGTGCTATGGGCAGCGGAATAGCACAAGTGGCGGCACAAAGCGGCCATAATGTGGTGCTTTCTGACACGCGTCAGGACGCCTTAGAACTTTCTAAAAAAACACTTGCCACCACTATGGCCCGACAAGTGGAAAAAGGAAAGTTGACAGCCGAGCAAGCGGCACTTGTGCAACAGCGCATTGGTTATTCTGTCTCGCTGAGCGATTTTAAAAATTGTGGGTTGGTGATAGAGGCCATAGTGGAAAATTTAGATGTAAAGAAAAAAGTATTTGCCGAGCTTGAAACTATTGTAAATAACAAATGTGTGCTGGCAAGCAATACCTCTTCCCTTTCCATAACTGCCATTGCAGCAGCTTGCAAAAATCCTGGAAGAGTATTGGGCATTCATTTTTTTAACCCTGCCCCGCTTATGCCACTGGTAGAAATAATAGGTGCGCTGCAAACCGACTCGGAGGTAGTGCAAGATGCATTTGCTCTTATAGCCTCATGGAAAAAAACACCTGTAATGGCAAAGGACACACCTGGTTTTATTGTAAACCGAGTGGCACGACCATTTTATGGCGAGGCACTGCGCATATATGAAGAAGGTATAGCTGACTTTGCTACCATAGACGAAGCCATGCGTGAGGCGGGTTTTAGAATGGGTCCTTTTGAACTAATGGACTTAATAGGCAACGATGTAAACTACGCGGTAACGGAAAGTGTTTTTGC
>JANOXJ010000201.1:0-4301 GCA_031418455.1 Flavobacteriales bacterium
ACTTCCATTTTTCTAAAAGACATGAATGACTTTTCGAAAGTAAATGCCATATACAGTAGCTACTTCACCGGCAACTACCCCGCCCGCGAAACCGTGCAGGTTTCTGTGCTGCCTAAAAACGCAAGGGTGGAAATTTCGATGATAGCTTTTTAGATGTGAGATGTGAGATCCTAGATATGAGATGCTAGATATGAGAGGTTAGATGCTAGATGCTAGATATTTGAATACCTGTCTCGGCTCAGCCGAGATTAGAATGGTAGATTAATCATTAGCAAAAAACAATAAGCCCCGTAGGGGCGACACTATGGTAGATTAATCATTAGCAATAACAATAAGCCCCGTAGGAGCGACATTATGGTAGATTAAGCATCACCCAAAATAAAAGCCCCATAGGGGCGACACTATGGTAGAATGGTAGATTAATCATATGCAAAAACAAAGCATCGTAGGGGCGACACTATGGTAGAATGGTAGATTAATCATATGCAAAAACAAAGCCCCGTAGGGGCGACAGAATTAAGAATTTCCCCACGTTTCAATAGGACACGGATTTTCGCAGATTAGAACGGATGAAAACAGATCTTAAAACTTGGATATTTAAAGTTTAGTGTTGGAAATTTTCATTTCACTCTAGCGCATTCATAATTTCCTTTTTATTAGTTCAAATTATTCTGAACATACCTTCGTCTTTATATGTTTCATTCATTAATTTAGCACTATCATGTTTCTACAAAAAATACTTTACTACATCAATCCGCTTAATCTTTTTAAGAAAGACAAAGGCGATTTGAACCTACGTTTCATGCATGGAATTAATAAAATTTCCATCATGATGTTTATGGTTTGCGTAATTATTCTGGTAGTAAAATGGCTTAGCCGTTAAGGCGATTTTATTGCCACTTCAATGTTTCTGTAATGTGCAGCACATCTTGGCGCACATAGTCCAACACAGGTGCTATAGAGTCTGGATTGGGGCTATTAAAAAAGTAGAGTGATCCTCTAAAAAAATGTTTTGTGCTATCGGTTAGAAAAAACTGTAGTTGCGAAGCTGCTTCGCCTTCTATGTCATAAATAATTCCGAACATGTTGCGCTCTGGGTCTTCTACCAAAGTGCGTTTCATGGCAGATGCTTTCATTTCATGACTCACAGCAAATTCATACGCCTCGCCTATTAGTTTTTCAAAATTGCCATGTATGGGAAAATATGTGCAATGCAAACGCGCCTTATGGCGTGGGTAGTAAATATTGAACCAGCAGCTATCCTTAGAGTTGTTTTTGTTTATTACCTCTACCTTGCTTGTGGAGTTTACTTCCAATTTCAGGCCACAGTCCGACTGATATTCTGTGTAGTTTTTGTCGGCCAAAGCTATGCGGTAATAGCCTCTGGGTTTGGGCACCGCGCTGCCTCCCCCATTGCCAATCAAAAACCAGGCGGCTATGGCCATCACCATGGCTATCAAACTTATTATTATTATTCCCTTACCCTTCATTGGTTGTTCTCATTCACTTTGTCATTCTTAGGCAAGGTCAGTTTTATGCGTTTAATTTTTCGCTTGTCAGCTGCTTCTATTTTAAACTCAAATCCATCAAACTGAATTACCTCGCCCACCTCTGGCAAGTAGCCTGCCTGCTCTATTATAAAACCAGCCAGTGTGCTGCTGTCGCCTCTAGCCTCTTCAAACGCGGTGTCGTCTATGTCCACTATTTTGTATAGGTCTATCAACGATATTTTGCCTTCAAACACGTAGTTGTGTTCATCTAATTTAGAATAGTTCAGCTCCTCCTCGTCAAACTCATCTTGTATATCGCCCACTATTTCTTCTAGTATATCTTCCAGTGTTACAAGGCCGCATGTGCCTCCATACTCATCTACTACTATGGCCAAGTGGTTTTTCTCGCGCTGAAATTCTTCTAGCAAATCGTCCAATCTTTTGTTTTGCGGCACATAGGTAGGCGGCTTTATTATTTGCTTCCAGTTAAAATCTGTTTCGTCTATATGCGGCAACAAATCTTTTACAAAAAGAAATCCTGCTATGTCATCGGCCGACTGTTTAAATACAGGCAAGCGGGAGTAGCCTTTGTCCATTACTGTGGCAAGCACTTCCTGAAAAGTTTCGCTTTCCCACACGTTTACTATATCGGGCCGTGGGGTCATTATTTGGCTTACCTCTTTATTGCCAAACGTAACTATGCCTTCCAATATTTTGTGCTCTTCTTCGGTGCGCTCATCGTCTTGTGTAAGCTCCAGTGCATGGCCTAGTTCGTCCACGCTAATGTTGCCTTTGGCTTTTTTCTTCATTTGCACTTCCAGCACGCGCGAGGTGCGCATTAGTGTCCACGACAGTGGTGCAAATAATTTCATTATAAACTTAAGTGGCAAACTCATAATGCGCGACACCTGAAGGTTGTTGGTGGTGGCATACACCTTTGGTATTACCTCGCCAAACAACACAAGTATGAAGGTGATGGCGACAAGTTCTATCACTGTTTTTACCCACTCAGAATATTGCCCCTCAGGAAACCAAGTGGCGGTGAGCTGTGTGGCCAAAAGCACTATGGCAATGTTTATAGCATTATTGGCTATAAGTATGGTAGCCAGTAATTTTTTGGGGCCTGTTTCGTGGTCAGGTTTTTCCAGCAGGTCTATTATATGCCCATCGCTTTTGTTCTTAGAACTGCGCAGGTCTACCTTTTGCTGCGGTGTAAGGGAAAATAATGCAACCTCGCTACTGCTTATGGTGGCGCTTATGAGCAAAAGAAACAGCACAAGCAATAATGGGCCTGTGCTGCTTAGTATACTTAGTAAAATAAAATTAAAATGCAAAATATCCGGTATGCTTTCCAACGTGTTTCAGATTCGTTCAACTAAAAAAATAATTGGGTGCAATATTAGAACGGTAAATCATCTTCTGGTGCAGGTATGTATGGAGTGGCTGCCGACTCGTTCACAGAAGCATGCTGTGCAGCTCCTTCTGGCTTAGCACTCATCATTACCATATTGGTTACATTTATTTCAGTAAAGTAGCGGGTTACACCATCTTTTTGGTACTGGCGGTTGCGTATGCTTCCTTCCACATAAACCTGCATTCCTTTTTTCAAAAATTGCTGGGCTACTTTAGCCAAACCAGGCACACCTATGCGTATGTTGTGCCATTCTGTAGGCAAGTCAACTCGCTGGTTTTTCTCTTTGTCCCAATAGCTGTCGGTGGTAGCTAAGGTAAACGAACAAACTGATCCGCCACCTTCAAATACTTTTGTTTCTGGATCTTTGCCCAGGTTGCCCACTAAAATTACTTTGTTTACTGATGCCATGTGTAGTGTAGTTATTATCGGTTAATATAATTTGATTGAACAAACGTAATAATTTTTGCCTAAATCTGCTTCACACAAGTCCTTTACTTTTCAGATATTTATCTATAAGGCGCGGCACTCCATATTTTTCTATATCTGCAATTTGCGCTTTAAACGTACCATCTGGTGCGGTTTTCCAAGCCTTGGTGGTTTTTATTTCTATAAACTTTGCTCTTATTTTTCGGTGCGATAGTATGTGCACATATTCCTCACTTATGTCGTGCACCACTGCCTGCGAAGCCAATTTATTCTGAGTTAAAAAATCTTCAATAACGGATTTATCCTTCATAGGCATGTCGCTCTCTGTGCAGGGAAAATCGTGTAGGCCTTTCCAAATGCCCTCCGCATTGCGCCTTTTCATATACACATTGGGGCCCAGCGTGATAAAAAAATAGTAAAACCACACATCTTTTACTTGTGTCTTTTTGCCCTTTATGGGCAACACGTTTACAGTGTCAGAGCGCAGTGCCACGCAGTCTACTGCAAATGGGCAGCTGCTGCATTTGGGCTGGTGTGGCGTGCAATGCATGGCCCCAAATTCCATAATGGCCTGGTTATATATGCCGGGCTCTTTGGGGTCCAAACTTTCTGCGGCCAGCTGTTTCATTTTCTTAATTCCCTCTGCACTGTCCACCGGCTCGTGCATGCCATGTAGCCTAGCCAATACACGCATTACATTGCCATCTATTACCGGTGTTTTTTCGTTATGGCAAAAAGAGGCAATGGCTGCTGCGGTATATGGTCCTATGCCTTTTAATTTTAATAGTTCGGCAAATGTTTCAGGAAATTTTCCATTGTAATTTTTTACAACCATACGCGCAGTAGCATGCAAATTGCGCGCGCGGCTATAGTAGCCTAGCCCTTGCCAGGCCTTCAGTACCTGGTCTTCCGATGCCGAGGCCATATGGTGCACCGTAGGAAAAAGTTCCAAAAATTTGAAATAATAACTC